>NZ_JAWPOL010000442.1:0-1015 GCF_033391095.1 Vibrio sp. Vb0667
GTGTTCTAACACTTCGTCCATCTCAAAATTGAGTTCTGGAATGGTTTTGTCTACGTAGGTATACCAAAGCGCGTAGTTTGCGGGGGTGGCAGCTACATGATTTTTGATCATTAGTGGCACCGCTTTTTTTAAGTTAGCGGTCGATTTCTTAAACTCGTCAGTCATTTCTGCGATGTTACTAGCAAAATGGAATTGGATTTAGATTACCGGATATTAACTAATATCGCTTTAATTTTTATCATTTTTGCTTGGTTTATATAAAAAAATGAGCAAATAGCGGTGATATTCATAAATCTGAAATTTGATTTTATAAAATCTCAGTTTAAAAAGTGAACGATTGAGGATGGAAATACGATTTGGCTCTTATGTTCACGATTCATGCAAAGAGCATGGAAAGCGCTGTAGTTAGTAAGAACGGATGATCCGCTTGCGATGCCGAGCGTAAAACAAATCAGTACATTTAGCTCTTCGCCTAAGGACGTTTTTTGAAAAAGAAAATAGGGCTTTACTGGTTTACGTTTGACCTAAGGCTTCACGATAACTCGCTATTGGTTGATGCCTCATCTTTTCTGGATGAATTGGTTTGCTTGTATTGTCGCCCTTCAGTAACTCCTTTTCTCCATCATTTTGCTCAGGAGGTAACGCTAGGACGAGCTAGGCAGAAATTTATCGATGCGTCTTTGTGCGAACTGAATGACGCACTCGGCCAGTTAGGTCAGCGACTTTGGACGATAGATCTACCCCCGTATCAAGCCCTCAAATATGCCATTCAATATTTGGGTGTCACTCATCTTTATGCAGACGCAATGGCTGGCTCGGATGAACAGAGCATATTGCACAAGCTGCAAGATGAATACCCACACCTTGTCATTGTTCAGCACGCTGTACGCAGTTTGTTCGACGAAAGCAAGCTGCCGTTTACGTTGCTTGATCTGCCCGAGACTTTTACTCAGTTTAGAAAGTGCGTTGAAGGGATAGACATCGCCCACCCAATAGATGCGCCGAGCCGCCTACC
>NZ_JAWPOL010000443.1:0-1014 GCF_033391095.1 Vibrio sp. Vb0667
CTTGCAACTTTGAGTAGCGTCTCGTTTCTACTCTCTAAGCTCTTAATTAACCATTTTGCCTCTTGCAAATTGCTGCGAATGTACTGGCTATCCGCACTGTTGCCTTTGCCTAATTGAGCGTATTGTTGGTTAACTTTTAACTTTGGAATGCTGTCAGGGTTGATGGAAACGGTCCATTTCCCATGATCTTTAAATACCGATACGTCCGGAATGACGTATTCTGTGTCGTCTGGGGTAATGCGGCTGCCCGGACGAGGATCTAACTGTTGGATCAGTTTTAATACTTCGCGTAGATCCGCTTCTTTTAGCTTAGTTTCTTTGATGACCAGTTTGTAATCGCGATTACCAAGGTGGTCGATGTGATCGGCAAGAATCATTTTGGCTTCTGCAAGCCAAGGCGTGTCTTCTGGGAAGGTTGCAAGTTGCAGGAGTAAGCATTCTTGCAGGTTCCGCGATGCCACACCAAGCGGGTCAAACTGTTGGATACGTTTGCGCACGGCTTCGACTTCATCCAAATCAATATCTTCGTTGTCGAAGCTTTCGTGAATCTCTTCAGGAGATAGGGTCAGATAGCCGTAATCGTCAATCGCATCAATGATGGCAAAGGCAATCGTACGGTCGGTTTCACTGAAAGGCGTTAAGTCGAGTTGCCACATTAAGTAATCGTGCAGCGATTCTGTGGTTTCGCCTTGGTAGACCGGCATATCATCGTCTAACGCTAAACCGGTACTGCCCGTATTTGCGCTGTAGACGTCATCCCAAGTTGTGTCGATTTCAAGCTCTGAGCTGATTTCGGACTTTTCGATGACGTCAGAACTATCAGGAACTTCGATTTCTGTTGGCTCGTTGGCACTGTTGTCAGCAGTTTCGAGTGCTGATTTGTCTTCACCATTTGCTTGAGGTTCTTCGTGGCCTTCTTCAACTTCCAATAGCGGGTTTGAGTCCAACGCTTCTTGGATTTCTTGTTGAAGATCGAGAGTCGACAACTGCAGCAAGCGAATCGCTTGTTGCAAC
>NZ_JAWPOL010000444.1:0-1013 GCF_033391095.1 Vibrio sp. Vb0667
CATCAACCGCTTCGAAGGCGACCGTGGTTCACTGATGGAAATGCTCAAACTGCATGATGAAGAAGTGGTTAACGCCATCGAAGAGAACATGTTTGACTTCATGGTGCTGGGCCGTCAACGCGAAGAAACCATGGACATGCTCGTACAGCAAATTCCACTCGAGCTTTGGGCTACGGCACTGAAAGGTTCGGATATCACGTTGCAGCAAGCGATCAAACGCTCAATGCCACAACGTATGGTGAAAGCGCTAGAAGACGATATGGAAGCGCGTGGTGCAGTTGCACTAAGTCGAGTTCAGAAAGCACGCCAAGACATCATGCAAATGGTGCGTGAGCTTGATGAGTCGGGCGAAGTTCAGTTGCTTCTATACGAAGAGCCAACGGTGGAATAAAGCATGGCAGAACAAAGATCGAACATTATGCGACTGCCTCCAAGTGGTTACCGTTTACACCGTTTTCCGCCGCTGGCTCAGCCAGTTGCGGTTGATGAAGAGTTCGGCTTGGACAACCAAGGTTGGCAAGAGTCGCAAGTGGACATTCAGCAGCAACTTGAAGCAGGTTTCCAACAGGGGCTGCAACAAGGTCATGAAGAAGGTTTACGCCAAGGTATTGAGCAAGGTAAGCAACAAGGCTTGCTCGATGGTCAGAAAGAAGGCTTCCAGAAAGGATTTGTTTCTGGTGAACAAGCTGGTAAGCAAGGCTTTTTAGAAGCGGCGAAGCCAGTTAATGATTTGTTCCAAGCCTTATCTCGCTGGCAAAGTGAAAAAGAGCAGCAGCAACGCCACATGATTTGTGAGTTGGTACAGAAGGTAGCTCAGCAAGTGATTCGTGCCGAGCTTACTCTGATGCCACAGCAAATTCTGGCGCTGGTGGATGAAACACTGTCTGCGATGCCGGGCAAAGCGGAAACCGTGACGGTTCATCTCAACCCACAAGATCTAGAACGCATTACGCACATTAACGCGGATCTGCCTAAGTCTTGGAAGTTGGTTGCCAACAACGAACTGCCAATTG
>NZ_JAWPOL010000445.1:0-1012 GCF_033391095.1 Vibrio sp. Vb0667
GAAAAGTGTCATCGCACCAATTTGTGTTGCAAGCCATTCGGCACTTGCCCATGCCAATGAAAGACCATCGTAAGTACTGGTACCGCGACCGATCTCATCCATTAACACCAAGCTGTTCTTGGTTGCGTTGTGGAGAATGTTGGCCGTTTCTGTCATCTCTACCATGAAGGTTGAACGACCTGATGCCAAGTCATCTGAAGCACCGATACGAGTAAAGATGCGATCCAATGAGCCAATTTGTGCTGACTCTGCAGGTACATAAGAGCCGATGTGAGCCATCAACGCAATTAGCGCAGTTTGGCGCATGTAGGTTGATTTACCCCCCATGTTTGGACCCGTGATGATGAGCATTTTACGGCTTGGGCTTAATTCTATTGGGTTAGCAATGAACGGGTCCGAGGTGACTTGCTCTACTACCGGGTGGCGACCTGCTTGAATGTGAATACCTGCGTCTTTAACTAGAGTAGGGCGGCAATAATCCAATGAGTCTGCGCGTTCTGCTAGGTTTTGTAACACGTCCATCTGTGAAACGGCAGAAGCTAGGTTTTGCATTTGTTCAAGATGAGGCATCAGCAAATCGAACAGCTCTTCCCACAGTTTTTTCTCTAGTGCGAGTGCTTTTGATTTTGAGTTCAGAACTTTGTCTTCATGCTCTTTAAGCTCAGGAATAATGTAGCGCTCGGCATTTTTCAGAGTTTGGCGACGCACGTAATGTGGCGGTACCAAATGGCTTTGGCCACGACTTACCTGAATGAAGAATCCATGTACGGCGTTGTAGCCAACTTTCAGCGTATCGATGCGCTGACGCTCGCGTTCATCCGCTTCGAGCTTTTCTAGATACTCGGTTGCACCATCAGCGAGCTTGCGCCACTCATCCAATTCTTCGTTATAGCCTTCTGCAATCACACCACCATCGCGGATCACTACCGGCGGGTTTTCTTTGATAGCACGCTCAAGAAGTTCACATACCTCATCTATTGGCGCAGCAAATTGAGCCAACTTCACTAGGTAT
>NZ_JAWPOL010000446.1:0-1009 GCF_033391095.1 Vibrio sp. Vb0667
CAATTTCTAGATCGTTCATTTTGATCTTGTCGACATACACGCCTTCTGGAATAACAGCAGGCATGAGGTTCATAAAATCAGTGGTTTTATTCCGACCATTTTGCAACGCTTCCACAACTTTCAAGCGTTCCAAGATTTTGCTGTGTTCAAGCTCCGCGATCTTCATCGCTTCTATCCGCTTATCTAGATCAGAAATGTACGTTGTTAGATAGTCGAGTCGCTCTTGTTGAAGATCTTGTTGGTACTCATAATATTTGCCAACGCCCCACTGAATCCCCAACGCCACCATGACGCCCAATACCACTAAACCGACAAATCGACGACGATGCTCTTCCCTTTGATTTTCGCGCCAAGGCAATAAGTTAATGCGATACAGCACGCACACCTCCTAACCAATGAATGCCACGCACCGCCAGCCCTGCAGCCGTCGAAAAATGTTGCCAATCGGCCGCTCGGCGCTTGCGTTTCGACACTTTCATTTCAAACAGTCCGAGTGGGTTTAACAACTCACACTCCAATGCCAACTGATGCGACAGCTCTTCTGCCAACATTGGCGTCGATGCCCCCTCGCCCGATAACCAAATGCCTTTGATGTTTTGCGAACCGTTGATCGAGGTATAGAGCTGCATTTGACGTTTTACGCGCTCAACCACTTGACGATTGAACTGTTCCGTTTTGGCTTGAGCATCATCAGAAAGTAAGTCTTCTTGTGACGTCCCCATTGAGATACGAGTACCGCACGCAAACTCCTTATGAAACAGTTCGCCTTGCTCGGTAAACATGGTGAATGAACTCGCTAACGAGCCGATGTCTAACAAACAGTATTTGTTTTTTTCAGGAAAACGCTCTGCGGCAAGCTTCCAGATATGACCTAGGCTTTGAGAGTGCACGTCAACCAACACAGGCTTTAAACCAGACTGTTGTAACGCCTCAACTCGGCTTTCAACCACATCTTTGCGCGTAGCGAATACTTGATAACTGTCCGTTCCACGCATCCCTTCTTCCGCAC
>NZ_JAWPOL010000447.1:0-1009 GCF_033391095.1 Vibrio sp. Vb0667
ACCAAATCCGAAGCTTTCCGCACCAAGAATCGCGGCCTTAACAACATCTAGCCCTGTTTTTAACCCGCCATCTACTTGAAGACGAATCTTATGGCGAAGGCCATTTGCAACCAGTGCTTGTTGGGTTTCTGCGAGGCCAAGTTCCCAAGGACTACCTGCGTATTTCACCGAAGTCAGTGGACTTGCGGCCGTACCGCCATCGTAACCTGAGATAGTGATGAGGTCGGCGTAAGCTTTTGCGACCCCTGTGGCTATGGTGCCAACACCAGGCTCGGAGACGAGTTTCACCGAAACCAGGGCATTCGGGTTGACTTGTTTTAGGTCGAAGATCAGCTGAGCTAAATCCTCAATCGAATAAATATCGTGATGTGGAGGAGGGGAGATTAACGTCACCCCTTGCACCGAGTAACGCAGCTTGGCGATTTCTGCCGTGACTTTGTGCCCTGGTAGCTGACCACCTTCACCAGGTTTAGCTCCTTGCGCAACCTTGATTTGCAGTACGTCTGCATTGGTTAGGTAATGAGGCGTAACCCCAAAACGGCCTGATGCGATCTGCTTGATTCGCGAGTTACGCTCGGTGCCAAAACGACGAGGATCTTCACCACCTTCGCCAGAGTTAGAGTAACCACCAAGACGGTTCATCGCCGTTGCAAGTGCTTCGTGTGCCTCTGGGCTCAACGCTCCGATAGACATGGCGGCAGAATCAAAACGTTTGAACAATTCTGTTTTAGGTTCGATTCGTTTAAGTGGCAATGGCGAGTCAGTTTTTTTCAGTGCCATTAGGTCACGCAACATCGCGACAGGGCGCTCGTTTACTTGTTTGGCAAAACTTTGATAATCGTTACTTTCACCAGATTTCACCGCTTTTTGCAGTGTGCCAACCACATCAGGGTTGTAGGCATGGTACTCACCGCCATGTACGTATTTGAGTAATCCACCATGTTCAATCGATTTACGTTTTGCCCACGCCTTGCGGGACAAGTTGGTTAAATCTTGTTGGAAATCATCA
>NZ_JAWPOL010000044.1:0-24269 GCF_033391095.1 Vibrio sp. Vb0667
TGAATTCGCTGTCCACGCATCAATATTGAACGAAATGTTGATCTTCGAGTTTGGCATATTGGGTTAAATTGTTTATTTTACAGCTCGATACAAATTGGGGTTGACCCAAATTCACAATAAAAAGGAAATTATCATGTCGCGTTTTAAGCTGTATGTCTCATTATTATTAACTTTGCTTCTTGTTGGTTGTGGACGAGTACAACCTGTAATGAATGTGGAGGATACTCCAGTTGCTTATGATCTTCAAAATAAACAAGTAAAAATGGCCATAGTGCAATCAGCAACTAACCGAGGCTGGACGATCGAAGAAGTAAGCCCTGGTGTTCTTATTGCAAAAATCCACGTTCGTAAACACTCTGCAGAAGTAAAAATCCCATACAATAATAAATATTACTCAATTATTTATCTCAACTCAGTAAATCTCAAAGCAAGTGATGGCAAAATCCACCGCAATTACAATCGTTGGGTAAACAACTTGAATGTTGATATTCAGCGAGCTATTGCATTGTTGGGCAATCAATCTCAACAATAAAACTATTAATTGCAGTTAGGTTTTTCCGTGTTAAATCAAAATAATGACCCTTTTAATGCTTTTGAAGCGAAGACAGAAGCTCAGAAGTTATCTTTTGCACCAATCGTGTTCCAGACCGCCAAAACGCTTCGAGATTTAGGTATTTTAGCCGCTTTAGACAGCGCTGGCGCACAAGGCATGAGTGCCACAGATATTGCCGAGAAAACGGGAGTATCAGAATATGGTGTTAAAGTACTGTTGGATATGGCGATTAGTGCGCATATTGTTTTATGGGAACGACCTAACTATTCGCTTGCAAACCTTGGTTTTTACCTTCTTCATGATGGTATGACGAATGCAAACATGGATTTTACGGCAGATGTTTGTTACGCCGCGATGATGCATTTGACGGAAGCAATTCAAGAAGGTAAACCGTCAGGTTTGAAAGAGTTGGGCAATTGGGAGACCATTTATCAAGGTCTATCGACGTTACCAGAACAAGCCAAACAGAGCTGGTTTAAGTTCGATCATTTCTATTCGGATCGCTCGTTCCCACTTCTGCTTAAAGAGGTATTTGCAAGGAAGCCAAAGCATCTTGTGGATATTGGCGGAAATACGGGAAAATGGGCGATTCAGTGTTGTAAACATGACCCTGACGTTCAAGTGACGATTGTTGATTTACCGCAGCAATTAGAAGTAGCGATGAAGAATGTTTCAGAAAACCAGTTCGTCGAGCGTGTACGTCCATACCCTGCAAACATGCTTGATAAAGCACAAACATTGCCTGAGCATGCTGACGTATGGTGGATGAGCCAGTTCTTGGATTGCTTTTCCCCAATTGAGATCCTCAATATCCTTAAAAAAGTTAAAGCCCAGTTAACGAAGGGAGATACTATTTACGTATTGGAGCTGTTTTGGGATGCTCAAAAATACGCGGGAGCTTCCTATAGCCTTAATGCCACTTCTCTTTATTTTACCTGTTTAGCTAACGGTAATAGTCGCTTTTATCGCAGTGATGATTTCTTAGAAATTGTCGAAGCGGCAGGTTTATCTGTCGTTGAAAGAACCGACAATATTGGCCTTGGTCATACCTTATTAAAACTACAAGCAAACTAAATTCAGAATGAAAACAGAGCTCAAGCAAGTTGTTGTCGTAGGAGCGGGGCCATCAGGTTCAACCGTTTCTGCCTTATTAAAATCGCGTGGCATAGATGTTGTTGTCTTAGAAAAAGCGACTTTTCCACGTTTTTCCATAGGAGAAAGCCTACTCCCTGCATGTATGGAAGTTGTTGAACAAGCAGGAATGATTCATGCAGTAAAGCAGTTTGGTTTCCAGTATAAAGATGGTGCTGCATTTCGTCGTAATGGCGTATACACCCAGTTCGACTTTACAAACAAATACACACCAGGACCGGGCACGACGTTTCAGGTTCAACGTGCCAACTTTGATAAAGTATTGGCAGATAGCGCTGAAGAGCAAGGCGTAGAGATTCGTTATCAGCATGAGCTGCTCAACCTAGTGTTTGAAGGGAAAAAGTCTCGATTAGAAGTGCTCGACTCAAATAAGAAGGCTTATCAAATCGAAGCAGATTTTGTGCTGGATGCAAGTGGCTTTGGGCGTGTTTTGCCACGCTTGTTGGAGCTAGAAGAACCTTCTTGTCTTCCGCCTAGAAAAGCGATCTTTACCCATATCGAAGATCATATCTCTCCCCAAGAGCCGGAATACGATCGCAACAAAATTTTAATTTCAGTTCATCCTGAAAATCACGACGTATGGTACTGGCTAATCCCATTCTCTAATGGTACCTGTTCGTTTGGTGTGGTGGGTGAGCCAGAATTTTTCGAACAATACCCAGAAGATAAGATTGCAGCGTTGCAGCAGTTAGCCAATGAAGAGCCGGGTTTGGCTGCTTTATTGCGAAACGCGAATTACCCGAATCCAGCAGGCGAGTTGGGTGGCTATTCTGCTAACGTCAAACGTTTAGCGACAGAGCACTACGCGTTGCTTGGTAATGCTGGTGAGTTTCTTGATCCTGTATTTTCATCGGGTGTCACTATCGCCATGAAATCGGCAGAGTTTGCAGCGGACTGCGTGGTTCGTCAGCTGAATGGTGAAAAGGTTGATTGGCAAGAAGAGTACTCGCAACGCTTAATGGTGGGAGTGAACACATTCCGCACTTATGTGGAAGGCTGGTACAACGGCACGTTGCAAGATGTGATTTTCTATCAAAACCCGAACCCACGTATTAAACAGATGATTAGTGCGATTTTGGCTGGATATGCTTGGGATACGAATAATCCTTACGTAAAACAAAGTGAGCAGCGTTTGTCGACGCTTGCAGAACTGGTTCGGGAAGCTGAACTGTAAGAATATACATTCGCTTATCCGAGAATCAGTAAGCCCAGGTCTTACCAAAAAATTGGTAAGACCTTTTTAATGCCTCTTTACTTTTACTTCTAGCGTGTTGGAGACACATTGACCACTTACATCGGTGTGTATCGAATTTGAGAATTTTTATGGTGACATTGATCACATCTAGAATTCCTGTTACTGATATTTATATTAAATTTGTAGGAAATGGATTACATTCTGGGAGTGTTCCCTACATCCGGCTTCGTTGTGAAAACGGTTTATAAGCAACTGTATAAGTTAGTAAAGTTCCAAAAACTACATCAAAAAAAAGACAAGTTTCTTACCAAATCAATTCGCTTGGTGAGTTCGAGCCATCGACTACGCCAAACGCTTCCTCTACTTTCTAAAATTGTCGAAGAACATGACGCATCAACGGTCTCTTCGATTGCAGATCCCGAGAACGCGGTCGCGTGGGGAGGTAAAGTTTCTCCAGAGTTCAAATCTAAAGTCATTCGTATTAGTAAAGAGCTAAAGATCAATCCTAATCATCTTATGGCGTGCATGGCATTTGAAACTGCTGAAACTTTCAGTCCAAGCATCAAAAATGGTTCCGGAAGCGGGGCTACAGGGTTAATTCAATTTATGCCCTCTACCGCAGAGTCATTAGGAGTGAACACAAAGACTCTTGCGAGAATGAGCGCGCTTGAACAACTTGACTATGTGAAAGCGTACTATTGGCCCTATCGAAATAAAATTAATAGCTTAGAAGATGCTTACATGGCCATTCTCTACCCTGCTGCGATTGGTAAACCGCCGTCTTTCGTTTTGTTCAGACAAGGCTCAATTGCCTATCGACAGAATGCAGGTATCGACCGCCACAAAACGGGGAAAATCACGCTTAATGATGTTTCCTACAAAGTGAGGCAAAAATTAGAAAAAGGTTTGCAGCCCAATTTCATGGGCTAAGATTGTGTCATGTTCCTAGTTTTTCGCGCATGAATCCTTCTGTTACTTCACGGGGATTCTGATACACTACGCGCCCATTTCCTCTGTTGAGACCTTTCTATGCCATTTTCTAAGCTTGGTTTAAGCGCATCGATTGCTGATGCAGTAAAAGCGCTAGGTTATGAAAAACCCACTTCTATCCAACAAAAAGCCATTCCAATCGTATTGCGTGGCCGCAATTTAATTGCAGCAGCGCAAACGGGCACAGGTAAAACGGCCAGTTTTGTTCTGCCAATCTTAGAAAAGCTTAGTCGAGGCGAAACGCAACGTAAAAAACGCGCTCGTGCGATTATCCTAACGCCAACACGCGAACTTGCGCTTCAGGTTCATCAAAGTATTGAAGCTTATGGTAAAAACTTACCATTACGCTCAATGGCGATGTTTGGTGGTGTGGATTATGCACCACAAAAACAAGCCTTGATCGAGGGTGTCGATATTGTGGTAAGCACGCCTGGGCGCTTGATTGATCTGTACGGTCAACGCGCGATTCACTTTGATGAAGTGGAAATGCTAGTGCTTGATGAAGCCGACAAAATGTTGGATATGGGATTCATCGATGCGATCGACAAAATCGTCGACTGTATGCCAGAACATGTGCAAAGTTTGTTGTTCTCAGCGACGTTATCTAACCCTGTTCGTGACTTGGCCAAAAATGCGATTATTGATCCTGAAGAGATCACGATTGCAAAGCACAGTGCCTCAAAATCAAATATTAAACAGTGGATCACGACCGTCGATAAAGACATGAAGTCGTCGCTGTTAAGTCACTTGCTTAAAGAAAATGACTGGTCGCAAGTACTGGTATTTATTGAAACTAAACACGGCGCAGCCAAACTGGTAAGCCAACTTGAGAAACGTGGCATTGTGGCAGAAGCATTCCACAGTGGCCGTAATCAGCGTGTTCGCCAGGAATTAATAGAAAAGTTTAAAGCGGGTGAAATCCAGTACTTAGTCGCAACCGGCGTTGCTGCGCGCGGTATTGATATTGATAATCTGCCAGTTGTCATCAACTACGATTTACCTTACCCAGCGGATGAGTATGTACATCGTATTGGTCGTACAGGTCGTGCTGGCGCGAAAGGTGAGGCGATATCACTGGTTTCAAAAGACGACTTTAAGAACCTCTGCATGATTGAAAGTCGTTTAGGGCACTTGCTAGAGCGAGTGGAAATTGAAGGTTTTGCGCCAAGAAAGCCAGTACCAATTTCAATTTTAAATTACGTGCCTAAGAATAAACGTAAACCGCACGATAAGCGCGAATCAAAATAGCCAGTTTATCCCATGATCTAAAAGCCGCATTCTTGCGGCTTTTTGCGTTTTAAGGCATCCAATTATGTAGCCATCGCGACGGTTTCTATTCGGTAATGAGGAAAAAAGTTAATCAGTGTCATACGCTTAACACGTAAAGTGAATCAAGGTGCGTTAAGCTTTTGTCAATTATCTGTCCGCAGGTTTGCACAAGGTAAGGAATGGGCGCAAACTTTTTTGCTTGCTAATGAATGCATAAGATGGGGCACAAATGAAAACAGGTGATAAGCAATTCGCCGTTATTGGTCTTGGCCGATTTGGTTTGGCAGTGTGTAAAGAGTTACAAGATTCAGGCGCTCAAGTTTTAGCCGTTGACATCAACGAAGACAGAGTTAAAGAAGCCGCCAGTTTTGTTAGTCAGGCGGTTGTGGCTAACTGTACTCACGAAGAGACGGTTGCTGAGCTCAAACTTGATGATTACGACATGGTGATGATTGCCATCGGAGCAGATGTCAATGCCAGTATTCTTGCGACATTGATTGCTAAAGAGGCGGGAGTAAAGTCAGTATGGGTTAAAGCCAACGACCGCTTCCAAGCTCGTGTTCTGCAAAAAATTGGCGCAGACCACATTATCATGCCTGAGCGTGACATGGGGATACGTGTCGCGCGTAAAATGCTCGATAAACGGGTTCTTGAGTTCCACCCATTAGGCAGTGGCTTAGCTATGACGGAGTTTGTGATTGGCTCTCGTTGGATGGGTAAGACACTAAGTGATTTGGCTCTGTGCAAAGTCGATGGCGTGCAAGTGCTAGGGTTTAAACGGGGCCCAGAAATTACCAAGGCACCTGACCTTAATACCACACTAGAAATTGGTGACCTAATTATTGTGGTCGGCCCTCAAGATGCGCTCGCAAATAAATTAAAATCGCTATGACGTATTTTCATCAGAAAGGTGTTTTTTACGCACCAGATGGTAAACAAGAGAAAGCGAAAGGCAACGAACCGCGAATTATATTGCTCAGTTTTCTCGGTGTTTTACTGCCTTCTGCGGTATTGCTAACCTTGCCAGTTTTTTCTGTTACGGGCCTGTCGATAACGGATGCTTTGTTTACTGCAACGTCCGCTATTAGTGTGACAGGGCTTGGTGTTGTCGATACTGGGCAACACTTTACGCTTGCGGGTAAAATCTTGCTGATGTTTTTAATGCAAATCGGTGGGTTGGGGCAGATGACGTTGTCGGCAGTCTTACTCTATATGTTCGGCGTGCGTTTGAGTTTGCGTCAACAAGCGCTGGCGAAAGAAGCATTAGGGCAAGATCGGCAAGTCAATCTACACCGACTAGTAAAGCGGATTGTTGTTTTCGCGCTTGTTGCAGAAACGGTCGGGTTTATTTTTCTCTCTATCCGCTGGGTCCCTGAAATGGGCTGGCAGACTGGTATGTTTTACGCCTTGTTTCATGCAATTTCTGCATTTAACAACGCTGGGTTCGCGCTGTTTTCTGACAGTATGATGAGCTTTGTGAATGATCCGTTGGTTATCTTTACACTGGCGGGGCTATTCATTTTTGGCGGGCTTGGTTTTACTGTTGTGGGTGACATCTGGCTAAACTGGCGCAAAGGTTTCCACTTTTTGCATCTTCACACCAAAATCATGCTGATTGCGACACCGATATTGCTCTTAGTCGGAACGATGATGTTTTGGTTACTTGAGCGAAGCAACCCAAACACAATGGCGTCTTTACCTGCAACAGGGCAATGGTTGGCGGCATTCTTTCAATCTGCGAGTGCGCGAACGGCAGGGTTTAATAGTGTTGACTTGGCGTTGTTTACCCAGCCGGCCTTACTGGTCATGATTGTTCTGATGTTAATTGGAGCGGGTTCCACCTCAACGGGGGGCGGTATTAAAGTTTCCACATTTGCTGTTGCGTTTATGGCTACGTGGACCTTTTTACGCCAAAAGAAACATGTGGTTATGTTTAAGCGAACCATAAATTGGCAAACTGTGACTAAGTCATTGGCAATTATCGTTGTGAGCGGAGCTATCCTGACAAGCGCAATGTTTTTATTGATGCTTACCGAGAAGGCCAGCTTTGATAAGGTTATGTTTGAAACCATTTCCGCATTTGCCACAGTGGGGCTCACCGCCGGTTTGACTGCGGAACTTTCTGAACCTGGTAAATACATTATGATCGTGGTGATGATCATTGGTCGTATTGGGCCGCTCACGCTTGCCTACATGTTGGCACGTCCTGAACCTACCTTGGTCAAATACCCAGAAGACGCCGTTCTTACAGGTTAATATAGCGTTAAACAATGGCCGCGCGACCATTACGAGCATTGATTAATAGCAGTGCTCGTACATTTATAGAATATGTGGAATGTTGCCCAATTTTACCTACAAATTCGTAGAAGTTCATTTCTTCTTCCTTTCGTTTCGATACTATTCATTCACTCAATTTATATTCTCAGAAGCTACGCTCATAACAGCGTTTTGGAATCCGACGCTTTTGTAGTGTGACACCAAACTACGTCGTGTTATCTGAGCGAATTGATACCAGCCTTCGTCAATAGTCACTCAGTCTTACTCTATGCCCATAGGGTTACTTTGTGTTTGTTGTGCTTGGTATGAATGAACGAATCGAAAAGATGGAGTCGTACTTTGAAATTCAACACACTCGCCATGGCTATGTTAACTGCGCTTCTTGCAGGGAAGAGCATGGCAACTACTCCGCCATCACCGGTTTGGCATACTATTGCGTTGAGCGATGGTAGCTCCAGTGAGGCAATTCTACGTGGAACGGCAGATTTCCACTGGTTTGAAGATAAGCAGGGCAATGCCTTACTTCAGGAAGACGGCGTTTGGTTTTTCGCGCAGATTCAGCGCGAGTCAGACACGCCAATATTGATCTCGACAGGTGTGGTGAAAACGCAGTCGAGTGAGCCACCTGAGTCGGCGAGGTTTCGACCGGATTTACAAGTTAAACCGCAATTATCTTCTCTAAAAACCATTGAACCGATGGCACGAAAAAACCTACTGCGCTCGGCGCAAGGTTACCAGGCGATGAGCAGTTCAACGGTGAAGCAGCAGCCCCTATTGGTTGTGCAAGTTTCGTTTGATGACCAAGCAATGGTGCATGATTTTGAGCAACGCGTATTTAATACCAATGGTCAAAGCGTTGTGGATTACTTTGATAAAAACTCTCAAGGTAAATTCAAAGTTGTTCCTGCACTTGAGAGTTACGGCACCGCCAATGACGGTGTGATAGATGTGACTGTGGCACAAAGCCACCCTAACTGTCACTCTAGTTCGACTGATAAGACATGCACCGCCAAGTTGAATGCGGTTTTCACCGAGGCTTATCAAAAACTGGATCCATACTTTAATCTTTCGGCCTACGACAGCAATCAAAATGGTACCGTAGAACCGTCAGAACTCTCTGTCATGTTTATTTTTGCGGGGGGAGATCGTTCAACAGGGGTTCTCAACCGTCCTGCGATTTGGCCGCACAAATTCTCTCACGATGATGTCACACTAGATGGTAAAAAGATCACAGACTATTGTGTGTTCGCTGACTATCAAGTTGATCATCAAGCGACGTTGGGCGTGATCGTACACGAGCTTGGCCACTTAATGCTTGGCTTACCGGATTTGTACGCAAGGAACAGTGATGCCTCGATCGGCTCTTGGGGCGTGATGGGTGGCGGTTCATGGGCGCAGAAACCGGGAGATTCATACGCTGGTGACACTCCGGTGAACATGAGTGCATGGAGCAAACACGCTGCTGGTTTTGTTGTACCAACGGTAACTCATGAAAGTCCAGCGCCTATTTCTGTGAACAACGACGATGTCAAGCTGGTGTATCTCGACTCGTACTTGAAAGAGTTTGGTCCACGTGTTTACTTGGAAAATCGCACCTTTAGCGGTTACGACCGAGCATTGGCGGCTGAAGGTATCCTGGCGACGTCGGTCAATGTCCAGAACCGCTTTAATGATGTTGGCGCGATGCAGGTTCAAATCATGCAGGCTGATGGTCTGAATGAGTTAGAAAATGATGGTAGGAGTGACGCTGACGATTTGTACCCTAATGGTGGCGATGTCATTTCAGATACATCGACCCCGGGTCTGAGAGCGATCACAGGGTTTGATACTGGGGTTCGTATTTCCAACATTGCCAGCAACACCAACGGCGGTAGCTTTTCTCTTGAGCATACAAACGAACCAAATAAATCAGCATGGCTGAACTCTCTTCATCAAGGTTATGTGTACGCGAGTGGGAGTAACACTCTGGCGGTGTCACTGGACTTGAATAGTGATACAGAGCTTGATGGCCTTCAACTTTATGCGCAAAGAGATAGCGCTCAAAGTGACATGACTTATCGAGTTTGGCGATTCCCATTTTCTGGAAACATTGGCTATCGATTAATATTGAATCAAAACAACGCTGAGCTTTTACAACAAGGTAACTTCCAAAAGTCATCTCGAATTTTATTCCCCCAATCAAGCCAATTGAGTGCGGGTCAGCACTTATTGGTCGTTGAATTGGAAGGCGGTCAATTTGATGCAAACTTTGACTTCGGCCGCTTGCTAAAAACTGAAAAAGCCTCCCTACCTGTAATGTGGACTGGTGATTACAGTGAGATTGGCACGTTTGGTCTAGAAAAAGCCGGGTTCTCTTATATTCCGTTTGCAGCATTATTAAATGTGGATGCGAGCAACTTGGTTGAAGCGAAATCTGATTCGTTACAAACCAATAAAAATACGCCAATCAAACTGAACCTGATGGACAATGATTTCATGGCGGTAGGGTATCAGTTCAATGTGGACATTGTGCAGAAGCCTGAGCACGGCACCATCTCTGGCAACCAGTACCAACCTGAAGCTAACTTCGTTGGTCTGGACACTTTCCAATATCGTTTGTTGTCGGTTGATGGTGCGTACTCATCTTCAATCGTGAATGTGCAGGTGGAAGTGCTTGGCAGCAACGAAGCGCCAGTGGCCGTGATTGATGTTGATAATAAAGACATGACGGTTGGGCAGCGAGTCACGTTGTCTGCGTTAAATAGTACGGATGCTGATGGTGATGTGTTGAGTTATAAATGGGAGCAGTTGGCTGGCACTTCAGTTTCTCTTGGCAATGCAACCAGTGTTAGCACAAGCTTTACGGTGCCTCAAGGTGCAAAAGCGGGTGAGGTTCTGACATTCCGTTTAACCGTGACTGATCCTAGTAATGAAACGTCCAGTGCTACCGTCGATTTAACCATGAAAAACGCAGCGCCACTTACGCTTCCAGATACGGCGACCGTTGCCGTTGGTGAAAGTATTCTGATTGATGCAGCGAGCAATGATTCGGATGTGAACGGCGATAAACTGGTTGTAGAAAGCGTACAGAACGTAACGGGTGTGGGAAGTGCGAGTGTAGAGAATGGTAAAATCCGTTTTCAAGCACCGGATAGCCCTACTGACGGCATCAAGCTGCAATATACGGTTTCAGATGGTCATGGTGCCACTGCTACGGGGGAAGTTATCGTGACGGTTGTTGCTTCTTTGAAGACAACGACATTCAAGAACTCTGAAGGTAGCGGCAGTGTTTCTTATTGGGCTTTGATGTTGCTTGCAACATTAGGCTGGCGACGTCGGGTCTAAAACGGTATTGAATTGCGGTATAAGCCACTCACATTGAGTGGCTTATTTTTTATCTGATCTATTTTGGTTTCGTTCTCATTGTCTTATGAGATGTGTTTCTCATTATTTTTAAAGCGATTTTTCTACTCTGCGGTTACCCTAGGGGCCGATTTTTATGAACTAAGGATGTTATATGTCTACCGAGGGCTTTTCTGTTTCGGAAATATGCCGAGAAGCGGCAGTGATGGTCAGAAGGAATCTACTCGCAATTGTTATTGCTTGTATTCCGTTGATTATCGTGCACTCAATTTTTGCTTTTATGTATCCTAAAATGACGGGGCAAGATCAAGCGAACGTTCAAGAAGGCAATGTCGCAGGGTTTTATTTCGTCACAATTATTTTGTACCCACTTGTTGCCGCTATGGCGGCTGTGCGTGTGCATCGAATTTATTTAGTCGGTGATTACATGCACTCGGCGTTGGATGTATTTCGTTTGTCAGCTCGAGAATTCCGTTTCATAGGCTGGTGGATACTGTTTGGACTGATGATGATGCTCGTTATTGGTATCCCGATCTTTGTGTTGTCGTTTATCTACATTGCAGAAAGTGGTGAAGCCGACTTTGTTGCTATGGCTATTATCACAACGATTGCAAGCATTCCTGGCTATTGGGTAATGGCGCGATGGTCATTTGTGTTGCCAGCGACTGCAATGGATCATCAGCCGCGCAGTTTGCGTCGTTCGTGGAACCAGAGCAGACCATACAACAAACAAGTATTCATTTTGATGGGACTAATTCCATTGGGCGCGGGCTTGCTCAGTCAGCTGATCTTTAGCCACTTTACGAATCTCTTTATGTTGAGCCTCGTCGGTGTGGCCTATGGTATTTTTGGCGCGTACCAGCTGGCATTGTTATCGTTGAGCTATAAAACGGTAGTGGATATCGAACGCGCTCGTTTTGATACGACATCACAGCCACCAAAAACGGGTGAAGAATTTTCCGCTTAACCCTTTGATCGTTTTTACATGCTACCTCCGTTTAGGAGAAGGTCTGCGGCAGGTTGATACCTTCCTGCCGCCTTCGCGTTATTCACGCAAAATACCCATGCCCATTTCATGGCTGAATGACAGGGACATTCACACGTATACTCACAACAGTACTTCTTTTTATTAAGGAACCCTACATGTCCATTTGGCAACGGGTCAATTTCACCCATCGCTTTAGTCAATTACCGTCAGCGTTCTATACGTTGGTCGAGCCACAACCCTTGGACAACACTCGCTGGGTCGCTTGGAATGGTGAGTTTGCACAGCAGTTTGGTTTACCAGCAGAGCAAAACGATGAGTTATTGGCGGTTTTTTCTGGGCTAAGTGAATTCGAACAATTTCGTCCTCTTGCGATGAAATATGCAGGCCATCAGTTTGGCGTTTACAACCCAGATTTGGGCGATGGACGTGGATTACTGTTGGCAGAAATTGAGCATCAGGATGGTACTTGGTTTGATCTTCACCTCAAAGGTGCAGGGCTAACGCCTTACTCGCGAATGGGAGATGGGCGAGCGGTATTACGCTCGACTATCCGTGAGTACCTGTGCAGTGAAGCCATGGCAGGCCTTGGGGTTCCCACGACACGTGCTCTCGGTATGATGGTCAGTGATACACCTGTTTATCGAGAAAAAACGGAATCGGGCGCTTTGTTACTTCGAATGGCTGAAACCCATGTTCGATTCGGTCACTTTGAGCATTTCTTTTACACCAACCAGTTAGCAGAGCAGAAGCTGTTGGCGGATAAGGTGATTGAGTGGCACTTTGCTGATTGTGCATCGGCGGAGAAACCATATGCCGCGATGTTTGACGCCATCGTGACTAAAACAGCCGAGATGATCGCATATTGGCAAGCTTTTGGTTTTGCGCATGGTGTGATGAATACCGATAACATGTCAATTCTTGGGCAAACTTTTGATTATGGTCCGTTTGGCTTTCTTGATGATTATGAGCCGGGATACATTTGTAATCATTCAGACTACCAGGGTCGTTACGCATTTGATCAACAGCCTAGAATTGCGCTTTGGAACCTGTCAGCACTGGCGCATGCGCTATCGCCACTCGTTGAACGAGAAGATTTAGAATCGTCGTTGAGTCAATTTGAAGTTCATTTAAGCCAGCAGTTCAGCCGCCTCATGCGTGAGAAGTTGGGCTTAAAAACCAAGATAGCGGAAGACGGGCGTTTGTTTGAAGCTATGTTTGAGCTTCTTCACCAGAACAAAACGGACTACACTCGCTTCTTCAGAACACTTTCAAACCTTGATAATGCGCCTTCCCAAGCCGTAATCGATTTATTTCTCGACCGAGAAGCTGCGCGAGCTTGGCTTGAACTGTACTTAGCTCGGTGTGAGCTAGAGGTTGATGAACTAGGGGGCCTGATTTCAACCGAACAGCGTTGCAAACAGATGCGTCAAGCCAATCCCAAATACATCTTGCGTAACTACTTGGCTCAGTTGGCGATTGATAAAGCGGAAGAAGGGGACTTTAGCGAATTACACCGATTGGCCGAACTGTTAAAACGCCCATTTGATGAGCAAACCGAGTTTGATGATTATGCGAAATTGCCGCCGGAATGGGGGAAGAAAATGGAGATAAGCTGTTCTTCATAAATGGGTCATTTCCCACCCATTTGTATCTTTTTCTTGGGTGGAATTCACTCGTTACACTTCGGATTCATGTTAATGGGCTATGTTAATTTATTGAAATACATGTAAATTTTAACATGGTCCATTAATTGCTCCTTGTTGAACATCCGTACCCATCGCCTAACACCTAGTTACTCATGGACGGGATGGGATGTGATTCAACAAGGAGAATAATAATGTTTAAGCCTCTAACTCTACTATCTGTCTCTGCACTTGCTGTTACCAGTTTTAATGCTGCCGCAAATTGTGACCCGGGTGAAACGGTCATCAAGTTTAGCCATGTAACGAACGCGGACAAACACCCTAAAGGCATCGCGGCTTCGTTACTTGAAAAGCGCGTCAACGAAGAGATGAACGGTAAAGTCTGTATGCAGGTGTTTCCTAACTCAACACTGTATGATGATGACAAAGTGTTGGAAGCGCTACTGAATGGTGATGTTCAACTCGCTGCTCCTTCTCTTTCTAAGTTTGAGAAATTCACCAAGAAGTACCGCCTTTTCGATCTTCCTTTCTTGTTCGATGATGTCGACGCGGTTGACCGTTTCCAAAACTCGGAAGCGGGTGAAAAGCTGAAAAATTCAATGAAACGTCGTGGCCTACAAGGCATTGCGTTTTGGCATAACGGCATGAAGCAAATGTCAGCCAACAAGCCGCTCATTTCTCCAACTGATGCTGAAGGACTTAAGTTCCGTGTTCAAGCGTCTGATGTACTCGTTGCTCAGTTTGAGCAGCTAGGTGCTAACCCACAAAAAATGTCGTTCAAAGAAGTTTACGGCGGCTTGCAAACTAAGGTTATTGATGGTCAAGAAAATACTTGGTCAAACATTTACGGCAAAAAATTCTTCGAAGTTCAAGATGGCATTACGGAAACGAACCACGGAATTCTGGATTACTTAGTTGTGACGTCAAACGACTTCTGGAAAAACTTACCAGATGATCAGCGCGAGCAGTTAAACACCATTATTCAAGAGGTAACTGCGCAGCGTAATGCTGAGTCAACCAAAGTAAACCTTGCGAATAAGAACAATATCATCGAAGCAGGTGGTGTGGTTCGTACTCTAACGCCAGAACAGCGCCAAGAATGGGTCACTGCACTTCAACCAGTATGGAAGAAGTTCGAAAAAGACATTGGTTCTGACCTAATCGAAGCCGCTTTGGCGTCTAACCAAAAATAATAACACCTAGCACATTTAGCCCTCTCAAACTGAGGGGGCTCTTTCCCCCTACAGACGACGTGATGTAATTATGGAACAGACTTTTTTTGCCAAGGCTGGACGAATCACCGATGCCATTGAAGAGACTTTGATTGCTTTCTTCTTGGGTGCCATGACCTTGCTGACCTTTGCCAATGTCATCTTTCGTTATGTCTTTAACGACAATATTCTTTGGGCGCTTGAGCTCACCGTTTTCATGTTCGCATGGATGGTGTTGGTTGGCGCATCTTATGGTGTGAAAAAACACTTTCATATTGGTGTCGATGTCATTATTAACATCGTTCCGGAAGGTAAACGAAAAGCCCTGGCGCTTTTTGCTGCAATGTGTTGCTTAGCCTTCTCTATTTTGCTGTTAATTGGCGCTTGGAACTACTGGTATCCGTTCGCTACTGACCGAGCGTGGTATGAAACGGACGATATTCCGATGCCTGAAATACTCCAGTTCATGGCCGACTGGTTAAATGAGGGAGAGCGTTATGAAAAGCTGCCACGTTTTATTCCTTACTTCGCTTTGCCACTTGGAATGGCGCTACTAACGTTTAGATTTGTTCAAGTCACGTGGCAAATCGCTACTGGTAAGCTCGATCGCTTGATTGCAGGACATGAAGCGGAGGAAGAGCTCGAATCTCTTAAAGCTGAGATGAGTGACGCTGAAGACGTAATGGCTCCAAAGGCCTCGCAAGACGCTAAAAACAAGGAGCAATAAGCCATGGATATCTTATTTCTATTTTTGATGGTAATTGGCTTTATGCTGGTTGGCGTGCCAATTGCTATTTCGCTGGGTCTTTCCAGTGTTCTTTTCCTTTTAATGCATTCGGATGCCTCTTTAGCGTCAGTTGCTCAAACGCTGTTTAATGCATTCGCGGGCCACTACACGCTATTGGCTATTCCATTCTTTATATTGGCTTCAAGCTTTATGTCGACGGGTGGCGTAGCAAAGCGGATAATTCGTTTTGCCATTGCCATTGTAGGCTGGTTCCGCGGCGGTTTGGCGATGGCTTCGGTTGTAGCGTGTATGATGTTTGCCGCGTTGTCAGGTTCCTCACCTGCAACGGTTGTTGCCATAGGTAGTATTGTTATCGCAGGTATGATCAAAAACGGTTACTCAAAAGAGTTTGCCTCTGGGGTAATTTGTAACGCAGGTACGCTAGGGATTTTGATCCCACCTTCGATTGTGATGGTGGTGTATGCAGCCGCAACGGATGTGTCAGTTGGACGTATGTTCCTTGGTGGTGTGATTCCCGGTTTGCTGGCGGGTGTCATGTTGATGATCGCGATTTACATTGCCGCGAGAATCAAGAACCTTCCAAAGCAACCTTTTGTCGGTTGGAAAGAAACTTTTGATGCCGCCAAGGATGCAAGCTGGGGCTTGTTGTTGGTCGTCATCATTCTTGGTGGTATCTATGGCGGTATCTTTACGCCGACAGAAGCCGCTGCGGTTGCTGCTGTGTACTCATTCTTTATTGCTAACTTTGTATACAAAGACATGGGGCCATTTGCAGACAAGAAAAACACTAAACCTGCGCTCGTTAAAATCTTCCAAACCTTTGTTCATAAAGACACGAAACACACCCTGTATGAAGCGGGCAAACTCACCATCATGCTGCTGTTCATCATTGCTAATGCCTTAATTTTGAAGCATGTTTTAACGGAAGAACGCATCCCGCAAATGATCACCGAGTCGATGCTCTCGGCTGGTCTCGGACCAATCACTTTTTTGATTGTGGTGAACGTCTTGTTGCTGATTGGTGGTCAGTTCATGGAGCCATCAGGCTTGTTGATCATTGTTGCGCCGCTCGTGTTCCCAATTGCGATTGCATTAGGTATAGACCCAATTCATTTGGGCATAATGATGGTGGTGAATATGGAGATAGGAATGATAACGCCGCCCGTGGGTCTTAACTTATTTGTGACCGCTGGTGTTGCCAAAATGTCGATGATGAACGTAGTGAAGGCAGCATTACCCTGGGTTGGAGTGATGTTCTTGTTCCTAATTATCGTCACATATGTACCATGGGTTTCGACTTGGTTGCCTACTACCTTGATGGGGCCGGAGATCATTACCAAGTAATGGAAGCCAGAAAGTAGAAAGAGGTGTGAGAATTCACACCTCTTCGTCTATTGACTTGTAACAAGTTTTGCGCGGGTCTGAATTAATTCGACGTTCATAGTGTCGCCACCTCTTTTTATTTTTACGACGCTCTTCACCGAATCTTCTCTCTTCTTGATAGCAACCGTCTACGAGCACGGTATCTGTAACAATCGGTATTCTCACTTTTTCGTTCATATCTATAACAACCATGATAAACCCGTTGTTAAAAATTATGATTCAAGTTGAATATAATGCCAGCTATTTGAACGTGTTTTATTTGTAAAGGTCTTTATTTATTTGGTAGCGCTGCATCTTGTCGTAAAGGGTTTTTCTTGGCACATTCAATTGGCACATTGTCTGTTTAATACTACCGTTGTTTTCTAATAAAGCGCCTTCAATGGCTGCTCTCTCAAACTCCGCCACTTGCTCTGCAAGGCTTGAGGAAGACTTAGCGACTGGGTTTGATTCTCCCAACTGAATTAACTTACCCAATAGCACAAAACGCTCTGCAGCATTTCTGAGTTCTCGAACATTGCCAGGCCAGTCATGGCTCATCAGTTGCGCTAGATCTTGGGGTGACAAGCTAGGAGAGCTTTTGCCATAACGTGAAGCTGCTACCAACAGAAAGTGGTGAAAGAGGGCTGGAATGTCTTCTTTTCGTTCGCGTAGTGGCGGGAGATCCAAGGTCACGACATTGAGCCGATAATAGAGATCCTGACGGAAAGTACCTTCTTCAGCTGCGTGTTTTAAATCGACCTTTGTTGCTGCAATCACTCGAATATCTAAAGGCAATAATTCATTTGAACCGACACGCTCAATCACGCGCTCTTGTAATACCCTCAATAAACGAATTTGGGCTTGGATAGGCATCGACTCGATCTCATCCAAGAAAAGTGTGCCGCCTTGTGCAAACTCAAATTTACCGATACGACGGCTTTCGGCGCCAGTGAATGCGCCTTTTTCATGGCCGTAGAGTTCACTCTCAATTAAGTTCTCTGGAACCGCTCCACAATTTACGGCGACAAAGTTTTGGTTCCGGCGAGAGCTTTGCTCATGTAAAGAACGAGCGATTAACTCTTTCCCTGTACCGGTTTCACCAAACAATAAAATATCGGCGTCGGTATCGGCGATTTGGGTGATGGTCTCTCGTAATATTTGGATGCTAGAGGTTTCACCAATAACTCGTGGACCAAGGGTTTTACTGGCTTTAAGTGACAGGCGCAGTTTTTCATTTTCATTGGTTAGTTTGCGCTTCTCAATCGCCCGCTTAACCGTTTCAACCAAATGCTCTGGCGCAAAAGGTTTCTCAATAAAGTCGTAAGCGCCTTGATGAAGGGCTTGCACTGCCATGGAAATATCACCGTGTCCAGTGATCATGATGACGGGTAAGTTTGCATCGCGTTGAGTCAAAGTTGTTAGCATATCCATACCAGAAATGCCCGGCAAACAGATATCAGTGACCACGACGCCAGCTTCTTCTCCTTGCTGCATCGCTATTAAAGCCGATTCTGCATCCACAAAAAACTTGGCGTCGATATCCGCCAGTTCAAAGGTCTGTTCTATAGCGATTCTGAGATCGGCCTCATCATCAATAAAAAACACCTGACACATGATCTTATCCTTTTGATGGTTCAGTGTTGTAAGAAGTGATAGGTAAACACAATGAGAATCGAGCGCCGCCTTGTTCTCGATTATGGGCACATAATTTTCCATTCATACTGGCTAAGATTTGTTGCGAGATAGAGAGACCCAAACCTAAACCGTTCAGTTTAGTAGTTAGAAACGGTTCACATAAATCAGAAAGTGAGAAAGAGCCAAGCCCTGGGCCATTATCATCAACATGAATCCAAACCAAATCAGTGTGCTCATCGTGTTCTACAGATAATTCTACCTGTTTGTCTTGTTGTTCTTTGAGTGCTTCTATCGCATTAGTCAGTAAATTGACCAACACTTGCTCCAGTTGAATAATATTGATCTGCACTTCAACATCATGCTTTGGCAAATTTGTTTCTAACGTGACGCGCCCTGATTTAAATGCGGGCTTCATCAGTTCTTTTACAGAGGCAATCACAGGGAACAATCGAGATTGAGCCAACTCGTCACCACTGGTTTTTTTGGCGAAAGAGCGAAGTTGCTGACTGATATTTGCCATACGGTCAGTGAGAGCAGAAATGCGAGTGAGATTATCTTCCACTCGCTCATATTTTTCTTTTTTTAGAAACAGCTTGCCGTTCTCCGCAAAGCTACGAATTGCCGCAAGTGGATTATTCAGTTCATGGCTGATACTGGCTGACATTTGTCCTAACACCGCGAGTTTCGCTGCTTGCACCAATTCATCTTGAGTAACGCGTAAAGTTTGCTCGGTATCGATACGCTGTGCGATCTCAGCTTGCAACTCGGCAGTCCGTGCCATGACTTGATATTCCAACTTTTGATTGGCTTCTTGTTGAATTCGTTCAATTTGCAAGTGACGCTGTTGACGGTGATAGATAAGCTGACCAATTAAAAACAAAACCATGAATGCTAGAGTGAGTACAAAGATGTAACCCATGGTGAACCAAACGATCGACTGTTTAGGAGACAGCACACGAATTGTCAGTTTGAGTTCGGGAAGGGGCAGCGAAGAGACCACCAAGGTTCCTTTATTGTATGGGTAACCCTGTTTAAGCTCAGAATGCACCTCGTCCAAACTACCTACTAATCCAAGCGTTTCAATTGGCGCATCAAGATATTGTTGGCTTGCCCAAACTTGCTTTTTCTCTTTTTTTGTCAGTGGTTGTAAGCTTTTGAGTAGCCATTCACTTCGGCTACTCATGAAAACAATTCCGTATGGGTCGCTGGCGACAAAAACACTGTTAGGTTGCTGCCAGTTGTCCTCTATCTTACTTAGGTCCATCTTCACCACGACGACACCAAGTACACCGCCAGCGTATACGATGGGATAAGAATAGTAGTAGCCACGTTTACCAGATGTTGAGCCCAGTGCGTAGTATTGGCTTCGTTTACCTACAATGGCTTGTTTGAAATAAGGTCGAAATGCAAAATTTCGACCGATAAAGGAGCGCTCTTTACGCCAGTTGCTGGCCGCGATCGTTGTACCCCATTGATCGATTAAGTACGTATCCGCTGCTTCAATCACGCCATTAACGGATTCTAAATACCGATTAGTGATTTCCAGTTGCGCACTGTTGTTGGGGTGCAGAAGCGCTTGATAAAGAGGATCATCTTTAGCGAGAAGATTTGGGATATGGGCGTACTTATCGAGTTTATTTTTTATATGGCCAGAAAACTGCTCCAGCTGTGATTGGTGTTTATCAAGTAGAGATTGATAACTGGTCTGCCAAACCCAATGGCCACCGATAATTGCGGACAGGAAATAGAAAGCAAAAAATGTCAGCAGAATCCGTTTTTTTTGCGACATCCTTACACTCCTTACAACTTCCTTTGGTCACGTAAGAAAATGTTAATAGTTTGTAGGAAGGATTAGGGATTTAGTTTTCAACTCTGTGGAGTAAAACAAGAGCAAGATCTCTTTTTAGGCTTTTCGATAAAAAAACCGGTCGATTCTCTTGAAAAAGTCGCTATTGTCCCCATTCTAGATATGCTGCCGATGCTTAGACGGTGTCTGAATCGCATTTTTGAAGAAAAAATGGGTCAGCATTCGAGAATTTAGCGCAGACAATGTCCACATAGTGGCTATTGGCTCGACAGGGTTGCGACAGATCGCTAGAATGTCGCGTCTAAAAATTCTGTCCTGAGGCTAATAGGAGATACCTTTGGTTATTTTATCGAAGATATCACTGATTAGTCCGGTACTGACAACCAGTATCGATACTCGATTTTAAATTAGGTGTTCGGACAGAACACTACACAAGGATGAAGCGTAAGCTCCTCTGAGTTTCGCTCATACGCTCGGAAAACCGAGCCACTTTAGAGGTTTATATATAATGCAAGTTACTGTTGAAACGCTAGAGGGCCTAGAGCGCCGTCTAAACATTACTGTTCCAGCTGCAAACATCGAAGACGCTGTAACAGCTGAACTACGCAACATCGCTAAAAACCGTCGTTTCGATGGTTTCCGTAAGGGTAAAGTGCCTCTAAAAATGGTTGCTAAGATGTACGGCAAAGCAGTACGTCAAGACGTTCTTGGTGAAGTAATGCAACGCCACTTCATCGAAGCTATCGTTAAAGAGAAAATCAACCCAGCTGGCGCTCCAACTTTCGCTCCTGTAGAGAACAAAGAAGGTTCAGACCTAGTTTTCACTGCAACTTTTGAAGTTTACCCAGAAGTTGAGCTTAAAGGCCTAGAGAGCATCACTGTTGAAAAACCACTAACAGAAGTTAAAGATGCAGACGTAGAAGAGATGATCGATACTCTACGTAAGCAACAAGCAACTTGGGTTGAAGTTGAAGAAGCAGCAGAAGATGGCAAACGCGTAAGCATCGACTTCGTTGGTTCTATCGACGGTGAAGAGTTCGAAGGCGGTAAAGCTGAGAACTTCCCTCTAGAAATGGGTGCTGGTCGCATGATCCCTGGTTTCGAAGACGGTATCGCAGGTAAAACTGCTGGTATGGAATTCGACATCGACGTGACTTTCCCAGAAGATTACCACGCTGAAAACCTAAAAGGTAAAGCAGCTAAGTTCGCAATCAAAGTGAACAAAGTTGAAGCTCGTGAACTTCCAGAACTAAACGACGAGTTCGTTGCTAAGTTCGGTGTTGTTGAAGGTGGTGTTGAAGCACTTAAAGCTGAAGTTCGCAAGAACATGGAACGCGAACTTAAGCAAGCTGTTAAGAACCGCATCAAAGAGCAAGCGATTGACGGTCTAGTTGAGCAAAACGACATCAACGTACCATCAGCGCTTATCGAGCAAGAAATCCAAGTTCTACGTCAACAAGCTGCACAACGCTTCGGTGGTAACCCAGAAGCTGCTGCTCAGCTTCCACGTGAACTGTTCGAAGAACAAGCTAAACGTCGCGTAGTTGTTGGTCTTCTACTAGGTGAAGTAATCAAATCTGAAGAGCTAAAAGCGGACGACGAGAAAGTTAAAGCTCTAATCGAAGAAATGGCTACTGCATACGAAGATCCATCAGAAGTTATTGCTTACTACGAGCAAAACGAAGAAATGATGAACAACATGCGCAACGTAGCTCTAGAAGAGCAAGCAATCGACGCGATCATCGCTAAAGCACAGGTTTCTGAGAAAGAAGTAGGCTTCAACGAGCTACTTAACCAACAACAACCTGCTGCTTAATAAGCAATATCTTGCGTAGAAGGTTGACTTAACGTTAACTATTCTGCTAACAATGGTCCGTATGATAGTCATCATCCGGGCCATTTATTTTAGGGACATAAGAATATGAGCTACCAAGAAAAAAATGCAATGTCGCCAATTATGGACGCGCTAGTACCAATGGTGGTTGAACAAACTTCCCGAGGCGAACGCTCTTACGACATCTACTCACGTCTGCTTAAAGAGCGCGTGATTTTTTTAACGGGTCAAGTGGAAGACCACATGGCAAACCTTGTCGTGGCTCAGCTACTTTTCCTAGAATCTGAAAATCCAGATAAAGATATTTTCTTATACATCAACTCTCCAGGCGGCAGCGTAACAGCAGGTATGTCTATTTACGATACCATGCAGTTCATTAAGCCAAATGTGAGCACAGTATGTATGGGTCAAGCATGTTCAATGGGTGCCTTCCTGCTTGCAGGTGGTGCGCCAGGTAAGCGTTATGTACTGCCTAACTCACGTGTAATGATCCACCAACCATTGGGTGGTTTCCAGGGTCAAGCTTCTGATATCCAAATCCATGCTCAGGAAATCCTGACGATTAAACAGAAGCTAAACAAGTTGTTAGCAGAACATACAGGCCAACCTCTTGAAGTCATTGAGCGCGATACTGATCGTGATAACTTCATGTCATCAGAGCAGGCTGTGGAATACGGTATCGTGGATGCAGTGTTAAGCCACCGTGGCGAGTAATTTGCCAGCGCATTTTGGCAAAAATTGATATACACTCATTCATGAAGAGTAAAGGCTAAGAGGTTAGCGAATGACAGATAAAAGCAAAGAAAGTGGCAGCGGTAAATTGCTGTACTGTTCTTTCTGCGGCAAAAGTCAGCACGAAGTTCGCAAGCTAATCGCAGGTCCGTCAGTGTACATTTGCGACGAGTGTGTCGACTTATGTAACGATATTATTCGCGAAGAAATCAAGGATGTTCTCCCTAAGAAAGAATCTGAAGCGTTACCAACGCCAAAACAGATCCGTGAACACCTTGATGACTATGTGATCGGGCAAGATTACGCGAAAAAAGTGCTCGCAGTTGCGGTATATAACCACTACAAGCGTTTACGCAATGGTGATACAACGAGCGAAGGTGTGGAGCTTGGTAAGAGTAACATCCTTCTAATTGGTCCTACAGGTAGCGGTAAAACACTACTTGCGGAGACATTAGCTCGATTCTTGGATGTGCCATTTACAATGGCAGACGCGACGACACTAACCGAAGCCGGTTACGTAGGTGAAGACGTTGAAAACATCATCCAAAAGCTTCTGCAAAAATGTGATTACGATGTAGCTAAAGCGGAACGCGGCATCGTTTACATTGATGAAATTGATAAGATTTCACGCAAAGCTGAAAACCCATCTATTACGCGTGACGTATCTGGTGAAGGTGTTCAGCAGGCGCTACTAAAACTTATCGAAGGTACGGTTGCATCGGTTCCACCTCAAGGTGGTCGTAAGCATCCTCAGCAAGAATTCCTACAAGTGGACACATCTAAGATCCTGTTCATTTGTGGTGGTGCTTTTGCTGGCTTAGACAAGGTGATTGAGCAGCGTGTTGCAACAGGTACAGGTATTGGCTTTGGTGCTGAAGTTCGTTCGAAGAATGAATCGAAGACGGTAGGTGAGCTATTTACTCAAGTTGAACCTGAAGACTTAGTGAAGTACGGCCTCATTCCAGAATTCATTGGTCGTCTACCTGTAACAACAACACTGACTGAGCTTGATGAAGAAGCGTTGATTCAGATCCTATGTGAACCGAAGAACGCACTGACCAAGCAATATGCAGCATTGTTTGAGCTAGAAAACGCCGAACTTGAATTCCGTGAAGATGCGCTGCGCGCTATCGCGAAAAAAGCAATGGAGCGTAAAACAGGTGCTCGTGGCTTACGCTCGATTCTTGAAGGCGTGCTACTTGAAACCATGTACGAATTACCATCTGCAACAGACGTTAGTAAAGTCGTGATTGATGAGTCCGTCATTAATGGCGAGTCAGAGCCACTGCTTATTTACAGTAACGCAGACAATCAGGCAGCTGGAGCAGAGTAAATTCAGCCATAATGAAAAAGGAGGTAAGTAATTACCTCCTTTTTTTATTTCTCTTATTGAATCCAAACAATTAGCCCCCATATACTGCCTTAAGTAATACGTTAAACGTGAAAGCGGAAGAGAGAATTATATGAACTTGGAACGTTCCGAGCGTATCGAGATCCCGGTACTACCTCTACGTGACGTAGTGGTCTACCC
>NZ_JAWPOL010000448.1:0-1009 GCF_033391095.1 Vibrio sp. Vb0667
AATGTTTGACCACGTGGGTGGTTAGAGCCATGCACTTGATTGTGGCAGTTTAAACAACTTCCGCCGCGCACTCTCAAGTCGTTTTCAGGAATGGCTACGTTTGCATGTGGCACACGGTGACATTCCTGACATAGCATTGGCAGTCGTTTATTGAGCAGGGCTTTGTTCACTGAACCATGAGGTGTGTGGCAGGATGTGCAATCTTCAGTTACAGGCTCATGCTCCCATAAAAATGGGCCGCGCTTTTCCGCCTGACACTCGTAACAAGCGTTATTGACGGTTGACCAGTTCAGGCTCGCTTCATTTAATGTCTGATGTGGATTGTGGCAGCTAGAACAAGTCATGACGCCGTCGATAATAGGATGACGACTGCGTTTGTGGATATCCGATTTGGTGCGGGAGTGACAATCGGTGCATTTGTCTGCTTGCATTTCGGCAACCATCATCGGATCGTCTTTTTGATGCAGTTGGTGACAGCTTGCACAAGACAGCCCTTCAAAAGCGTGCTCGCTACTATGCCAAGTCGAGCGTTTCGCATCTTGGTGACAAGATAAACACACGCTGTTTTGCTTTTCGGCTGGAACAGGGGAGTTTGGCCCAAAAGTGATCATCGGTTCACGAACTTGTCCTTTTCGTGGATTGCGTTCGTGATTGTTAGCTGGGCCATGGCATGCTTCACACTGTTTATCATTCATTGGCCCATGCAGGTTTGCGGACTTGCCATGAATGTTGTCGAAAATACCCGTAGCGGGTTTGTCTGATGTATCGTCATGGCAACGAAGGCAGCCATCTGGTCCGCGGCGTGAATATTTTCCCTCGGAAAACTTGGTGTCTAATATGGTTTCAATTTCTTCTTGAGTTAACGTCGCCGCTTCGGGTTCTGGCTTGGCGACATCTTCCGAACTGACGGTGAAGATGACGCCTAACCCAAGTATCCCAGCTACCAACCATCGCAGAAACATTGCTTTCATAGCTCTTCCTTTTCTTATCCTTAATTGTCAAAGCATTG
>NZ_JAWPOL010000449.1:0-1009 GCF_033391095.1 Vibrio sp. Vb0667
CGATGTTAGAGAGATAATCGAGGTTGATGCCGTAAAATGGACCGACACTGTCTACAACGGAATTTGAAGAGTCGTTTTGTGTGATAACGCCGACTACGATGCTGTCTTTTGTATTTTCTTTCGCAAGCGCATTAAAGGAAACCGCAAGACTGGTTACGGTTGCGGTAAGTATGATTATTTTTCTTAGAATGCTGAACATAAATGCTTCCTCTAATTGGAAAGCCAGACTAAATTGATCAGCAAAAATGTCAAATTTCGAACTTTAACGAAATGAGCATTAACTATATGTTTTAAATTGATTAATTAAAAATAAGTAAGGACATTCTGACAAGATATTCCACCTTTGACTACACGATATTTGCGTTCAATATCTCAACAGTAAATGTTCTGTGTTTCAGCCAACAAACAACTGGAAAGTTGGAAAACGCGCCATCAGATTATTCTCAAGACTTAGCCAGATGATAAGTCTTGTTTATTTAGTAAAAAGCTCAGCCACAGGTAAAACAGTCCTGTAGCCGAGCTTAATTTTACAACAGACAATCTCAGTTTTGAGGTGCCGTGTTATAACTCAGGGAGACGTGTGTTTCCCTATATTGATACCAATGTTCTTATTTGACGAGTTCGATATCACCCATCGTCCAGCTCTTATCGAACATTTTCTCTGTTGGGCCGTAGAAGCGGAAATACGTAAACCAACCTTCTCCTGGGTTCGTTTGTACCCAGTTGTTCTCATAACCTTTCACTGGCTTGGACCGTAGTAAACGTCAATCGAACCGTCAGAGTTAACTTTTAAATTCTTACGAGAAGAAATGTCTGGTGAGCCTGCATCGTTGATGATCATCAGGCGATTGTTTTCATCGTAAACCGTCGTCGACCAGAAGTTTGATGCAGGGACATTCGCTGGTACATGCAGTTTGTAGGTATGTTCACCTGAAAGCCAGTTACCATCACTATCTTGATACGTTACTAAGTAACGCTGACCAAAGCCTGGAACCGTACTCTTCATACC
>NZ_JAWPOL010000450.1:0-1008 GCF_033391095.1 Vibrio sp. Vb0667
GGTTTTACCTACGTGTTTGAATGGGTGCCGCAAGAAAGTTCAGATGCAGTGGTCTCCCGCAATGTGATTGAAACAGGCACGTGTGAAAACTGTCATATGGGCGAACCGCTTCATCATGGACCCGGCTATCGCTCAATTGATAACAACATTGCCGTTTGTACCGCTTGCCACAATGACAGTAACCCAGGCGCTGCGCCAGCCAGACGCCCTCTCGCTGCCGTTGTTCATCAATACCACGGTAATGTTTTCAAATTAGGTAGCGACAGAAATAACACCGACACTTACAAACAGCCTGTCGACGAGAATGACGTGCTCGTTACCGACATCAATGGTTTAGTCATTGAAGGCAACCCTTTCCCGCAAGATGCCCGCAACTGTACAACCTGCCATTCAACCGATGTCGCGAAAGCATCAGACGCCAACAATTGGTTTGAACACCCAAGCCAAGTTGCCTGTGAGACTTGTCATTTGTACCGAGACAGAGGCGCGCATGATAACCAAGTCGGTACGGTTTGGGTAAGAAACGGCGAGCCCCAAAACTCCTGCTCGGGCTGTCACCGACCTTATGACCGAGATGACAATGGCGATCCAATCATCGGTCAAGACGCAAGCCGAAGTGCTAAAACGGTTCACGTAATGCGTTTAGAGAATCTTGCAAAAGCGCGTGATTCGCTTGAAATCAACGTTGAAAGCGCGCGATTTATTGATGACCAGTTTGAGATTGAACTAAGAGTGTCGAAAGCGGGCACAGGTATTGGATCCATCAACGAACTGACCCCTTTCATTAATGAACATGGGCACCTCAATTTGTTGCTGAACTGGGATAACGGCCAAGGCCCGATAGTCGCAAACAACAGTCTCAACGTCGCCGATGATGGCGCACTTGGTGACGGCTGTGAGGCTCAAGGAGAAGGCCTATTCTTGTGTCATAAAGACTTCACTGACGCTGCGATTAAGCCAACCTCCAACTCTACGTTGACGGTTAACATCGCCGACATGCCACTTTGC
>NZ_JAWPOL010000451.1:0-1008 GCF_033391095.1 Vibrio sp. Vb0667
ATTCTGGAAGTTGATGTTTTTCACACGAGCTAAAATGGTGGCGTTGTTGATGTCGAAGGGTTGAGTCGTGTAATTGCTGTTATCGCTCCACTCGTTGAACGCTTTTTGGCTGACGGGAACTACTGCCTCTGGCGTGACCAAGCAGCGGATATTAAAGCGATCCAACATCATGCTGGATTCAACGAGCTTTACGTTATCAAACAACCCTTTTAGTTGGTCTTCATCAGCATAGCAATTCATCTGAGACAGGCTGTCGGAAATGTCCAATGCGCTATCTAAATAGTTGTGTTTCACAATACTGTTGATGGCGTAATAGCAGACCGAGAAAAAGATAGCTGTAGTAACCAGCAGCACCCAAGCGATGTCGGTGTATATCCTTTTATTCCGCAAGCAAATACGAAGGGCTTTTCTGACGCTGTTTTTCGTGTGTTGGTTGATTCTCTTTTGTTGATAGATGCCGCTTTGGTGAGTATGTAGCATGGTAAAAGGGATGAAATATCCCGTCCTGTGAATGTTTTCTATGATGTTTCTCGTGGGAGAAACGTGATCTTCCGTGAGCTTGCGAAACTTCTTTCTCAATGCTGCCACCGCGTTTTTAAATCCATTTTCTGGCAAAGCCATCTTGTAGTGTTGAGTGATTTTTCTCTCAATAACGCGCTGACTGATCGGCGCATTTAAACTGCCGTAAGTAGCAATAGTTGAAAGAATGGCATACTCATTTGAACTAACAGGGATGGCGTGGTGGAGTGTGTTGTTGATCTCTAAAGAAATGTCGTTTTCGGACAAGCAAACGCAGATTTGGTTTCCAAGTTCAAACCTAATCATGTGTTGATAAGCTCCAATTTAAATTTTGGCTACGTTATCAATAATGAGAAGTGAAGGGTGTGATTTTGTACGGGGATATCCTAAACATTTGGATATAGTAACAGTTTTAGTTTTTTTTATGAGCTACAGCGAGAGTAGGCCCTGACTGGTTTTTAGCCGGAACAAACAAAAATATCGGCAGGA
>NZ_JAWPOL010000452.1:0-1007 GCF_033391095.1 Vibrio sp. Vb0667
AAACATACTTAATCTTGTCCTAACGTTCTGTATTTTTCTCGTAAATTATTGCGAATACTGATTGCTGTTAAGTTTAGTCCGACAATCACGGTAACGAGTAAGAAGGAAGTGGCATACACCAGCGGGCGCGCCGCTTCAATGTTGGAGGTTTGAAATCCAACGTCGTAGATATGAGAACCTAAGTGCATGAACTTTCTGTCCAAATGCACGTAAGGGAACTGACCATCAACAGGCAAACTGGACGCCAGTTTCACAACCCCCACTAGCATTAGTGGCGCGACTTCCCCTGCGGCACGCGCAATCGCCAGAATCAAACCGGTGATAATTGCAGGCGTTGCCATTGGTAATACCACGCGCCACAACGTTTCAAATTGCGTCGCGCCAAGCGCCAAAGAACCGTGGCGTACTGAGCTCGGAATACGTGTTAAGCCTTCCTCTGTCGTAACAATAACCACGGGCAGTGTTAATACTGCTAGCGTCAAAGCCGACCACAACAAACCCGGCGTACCGAAAGTTGGCGCAGGCAATCGCTCGGCATAAAACACGTTATCGATGGAGGCTCCGATGGTATAGACAAAGAAACCCAACCCGAACACGCCATACACGATCGAAGGAACCCCCGCCAAGTTGATGACCGCAATTCGAATAATTCGCGTAAGTGCGTTGTTCTTCGCGTATTCATGCAAATAAATCGCAGCAACCACCCCAAGCGGCATCACGATAATCGACATGATAAGCACCAAGAAAACGGTTCCGAATATTGCAGGAAAAACGCCGCCCTCAGAGTTCGATTCTCTTGGATCTTCGGATAAGAATTTCCAGACCTGTTTACCCCAATGCATCACTTTGTCAGGTAACGACATTTGGTTTGGGTACCAGTAGTCCAAAATGTCTTCAAGGGGAATCGAAACATGAGAACCCGTCATGTCCTCAACAATTAGTGCGTAGCCAGAAAGCTGTAAACGCAAGCCATCCAGTTGTAAGTCCAACTTCGCCAGCTCTTGTTC
>NZ_JAWPOL010000453.1:0-1007 GCF_033391095.1 Vibrio sp. Vb0667
GGTTCAAGAAGTTCCAGAAACTGAAACCCATAAATATGGTGTGATTGCTGGAGAGATGATCAAAGATGACATCTTCCGAATTGATAACATGGTAGAAAAGCCAGAACCAGGCACTGCACCAAGTAATTTAGCAATTATTGGTCGCTATATCTTAACGCCAGATATTTTTGAGCTTATCGAAAACACAGAACCAGGCAAAGGTGGAGAAATCCAAATCACTGATGCATTGATGCAACAAGCTCAATCTGGTTGTGTTATCGCTTACAAATTTAAAGGTCAGCGTTTTGACTGCGGCAGTGTAGAAGGTTACATCGAGGCGACAAACTACTGCTACGAGAACCTATACAAAAAAGCGTCTAGTGCTGAGCTGGCTAAAACACCAACCGTAAAGGTTGTTGAACCTGCATAGTTGTTCAGTCTCGTTACCAATGTGCTTTAACATGGCTTTCTGACGTACAAAGCTTAGGTAAAGCACGTTGATATTCAAATTCTTATGCTGTTTTCACCCATTAACAATAAGTAAAAACTAGACTGTATCGTTCTAATGTCGGCTGATATTAGTTTAATAAACTACCTCAATTCCCTCTGCTTCCAACTTCTCTCCTAACTCTTTTTTCGCTTCTTTTTCTCCATGTATCAAATGCACGGCTTTTGGTTGTGCTGGAATACCAGTAACAAACTTCAATAAATCGCTTTGGTCTGCATGTGCAGAATATCCAGAGATGGTATGGATATGTGCGTTGGCTTCGATTGGTTGGTTATCGATATCCACCGTGTGGCTGCCTGATTGGATTTCTCGACCTAAGGTTCCTTGAGCTTGATAACCCGCAAACAACACATCATTTCTTTCGTCTGGTAAGAGTGCTTTTAAGTAATTGACGATTCTTCCACCTTCGCACATACCGGATGCCGCGACGACAATCGCAGGCTCATCGGTGGAAGCTAGTCGATTCACTAATGCTTGATGTTCTCTATGGCTTTCCACAGTAATGCATTGTTCAAAGGCG
>NZ_JAWPOL010000454.1:0-1006 GCF_033391095.1 Vibrio sp. Vb0667
CCAAGTTGAACGGCTTCAATTAACTCGTCATCAAGACCGCCCTCCTCAACCGTGAGAATGACTCCGATGATATTTTGTTTATCCATCGCGAGATAAACAGAGCTGTTGTCATCTCGTAGTAAATGGAGCAAATCATTCGGTGAGGTTTGATAATGAGCATTAACCAGTAAAGCAAAGCATTCGCGTAGTAAGTTGGGTTGGTGAACCAGTGCTTGCTTGTCCACTTTGTTCAACGATACGTTCGCCATGCCTTCAATGGATTGCGGCGATAATTCCGCGTTCAAGATAAAAGCGTTATACAACCACGTTTCTAACTTATCATCTACGCTCCAACGAATTGGCTGCTGCATGTGATACGTCTTCATGCCAGGTCGTTGTTGTTGCAACCATTCAATGAACTTCAACGTGAAGCCACGTCCGCAGCCTTCATAGCCATGAATCGTGCTAGAAAAGACCAAACGATGATAATGCTCGGTGATTTGTTTGAGCATCGGAACGGGAATCGCAGCCGCTTCATCGACTAGCAACAAATCACACTCAGGCAGCGAAGACAACAATTCGTCAGGCGCAATAAACTGAATATACCCATATCCGACTTCCAAACGGTCTTTCTTCATCTGTTTGGCATCCGTAAGTAAACGCTGCGCGTGCTGATAGACTGGCTCAACAGCGTTAATAGAAGGCGCGGTAAGTAATATACGCAGCGGTTTGTGTTGCAATAACTGAGCACAAGCAATGCCTAATGCGCTGCTTTTACCTCTACCGCGATCAGCCGTGAGCACTAAAGGACGCTTGCGATGCCCATTCACCACTTTCTCGATTAATGAAACAGCGTGAGTCTGCTCTATGTATTCTGTATTTCTCTGCGCAATAGCAAGCTCAGAAACCTGAGGAATGACTTTCCCCTGCTCAAGCACTATCAGCTTTTGCCATTGGGTCTGCATCCATTGCTCAGCGAAATGTTGTGGCTGAGCAGTATTTGTCACAACAAGTAGCATTCCACCGC
>NZ_JAWPOL010000455.1:0-1005 GCF_033391095.1 Vibrio sp. Vb0667
GGCTTGGAAGGCACAGGACAATGGATGGCATCAATTGGACTTGGCCCTGGCGTATTGATGGCATTTCTTGCTGGTAGCGCAGAATTTTTCGGCGGCTTGTTTATTCTACTTGGTTTGCTGACACGCCCTGCGGCAGTCGCACTCTCATTCACTATGGTTGTGGCGATTTTCTCAGTGCACTTCGAAAACGGCTTATTTATGGCAAACAACGGCTACGAATTTGGCCTAGCTCTGCTAGCAGCAAGTGTTTCACTGGCCTTTTCTGGCGCAGGTAAAGCGGCGTTAGATAACTTCCTAAACAAAAAATTCTCCTAACCACGGACACTGGAGGCACTGATGATCACCGTAAGACACGCAGAAGACCGAGGTCGAGCAAACTTTGGCTGGCTAGACAGCAAACATACGTTTTCTTTTGGTAGCTATTACGACCCCAAACACATGGGCTTTTCTGAACTGCGAGTCATCAACGATGACCTAGTTCAACCCAACGCAGGCTTTGATACTCATGGTCACCGCGACATGGAGATCATCAGTTATGTGCTAGAAGGTGTTATTGCGCACAAAGACAGTGAAGGCAATGTACAAACGTTACCTGCGGGGGAGTTTCAGCTGATGTCGGCAGGTAAAGGCATTTACCACAGCGAATATAACGCATCAGAAACAGACCCTTTACGCTTTTTGCAAATTTGGATTCAACCTAACACCTTTGGGAATAAACCGGGCTACCAGCAAAAAGATTTTGGACGTAATGCAGGGTTAACCACCATTGCAACCCCAACGGGAGAGAGTGGCACACTGCACATCAAACAAGATGCGTATTTGTATCAATTGATTTTGGAGCCGAATCGCGAACTCGCCTTCGACATCCACTCTGGAAGAAATGTTTACGTTCATCAGGTATCGGGAGAGCTTCATGTCGACAACACCCTGCTAACGGGCGGTGATGGCGCTAAAATCGAAGCACAGAGCAAGGTGACATTTCGTAACCTGACCAATCAATCAGTT
>NZ_JAWPOL010000456.1:0-1005 GCF_033391095.1 Vibrio sp. Vb0667
TCTCGGCTGGATTTCTTGTACCCACGCTGCGACTGGACGTGTTTTACGCGGCGAAACACGTGATTATCAAACCTCACATTAAGGTGACCAGCCAAATGTCGCGCCAGTATGTCGCTCTGATTAAAGCCTCGATAAAAGTAGCGTTGCCAGTGCAATGGCACTGTGGTGATAAGCGGAGCGGGAGTTGAAATGCGCTGGGCAAGCAATTGCGTTAAAGCGCGAACATGCCATGTTTGTCCGTGATCTTTGAAGCGTTGTACTTCTCGAGACAGCGGAAAGTCGTAGTCTCCCAAGGTAAATAGCCGTTGCCACGGTGGAGGCTCGGAGAGGCACTCGCCGCAAATACTCTCTATATTCGCTTCCTCATCTTTTAAGCTCAATCCACAACGTTGGCAGCGTTTTACTGGCGTAAGATATTGATAACAGTGATCACACCAACGCAGAGCATTGGGTTGAGCGGTAGCCTGAATCGGGAAGCGACATAAACCGCATTGACTGCTGAGCACACGATGCATGATGTTTTGCCAGTGATGAGATAACATACCGCTTATTCAAGGTTAGATTTTGCACAGCCTAACGCTTGAGTGAAGCAATAAGGAATAAAATAAGTGGGAGAGATTGAGAGCATGAGCACGAATTTACACTGGCAGTCGTTCGGTCAGGGACCGGATTTGGTGTTGCTGCATGGCTGGGGGATGAATGGCGCGGTTTGGCAGCAAACGGTCGAATCTCTGCAGGCGGATTTTTGTGTCCATGTCGTCGATCTTCCTGGATACGGCTTTAGCGCTGAGCATCATGGTGAAGACCTCGCACAAATCGCTGCCATGGTACTAAAAGATGCGCCAGAGAAAGCAGTGTGGCTAGGTTGGTCGTTGGGTGGTTTGGTTGCCACGCACATTGCGCTCAATGCTCCTCAGCGAGTGAGTAAGTTGATCACCGTCGCCAGCTCACCAAAATTTGCCGCAGAAAAACCGTGGCGCGGCATTCAACCGAATGTACTGAGCG
>NZ_JAWPOL010000457.1:0-1004 GCF_033391095.1 Vibrio sp. Vb0667
TGATGGCCTTTTTATTTGTCTCAATATTTCCAATCTAGCGGAATACTTTGGTGAATATCTTCAAGCAGTACGGATAAGCGAAGAGGATGACGCCCTGCTGGTGTATAACAGTTGATCGTTATTGGCTCTGAAAGCCAGCCTTCAAGGCATGGGGTGATACGGCCGGGGTGATGTTTCTCATACCCTTGTGCAGTCCAAGTTGGCAAGAGACCAATGCCGTGTCCGTTGGCGATACTATCGATCTGCATAGCAATGTTGTCGCTATAGAGTCGGCTGACAAATGGTTCTAGAAAAAACTCCCCTTGTTCTGGGTGCGAGAGTAGCAAACCATTCTCTTGTATCGACCCAAAATCTATCCACGGATGTTTGTTTAGTTCTCTCGGGTGGTGGATGGAGCCATGTTTTTCGATGTAGTTTGGCGACGCGAATGGGGTGTAACGAAATACGCCAAGCGTTTCTTTGCGCCAATCCAGCCCTTTGTGTTCACCTAGCCAGATAAACAAATCTGGATCGTGGTGTGTATCGGAAAAATCACTGGTGAGCTGGACTCTGACGTCAGGGTTCTCCGCCAGAAATTCATTGAGCACATCGCCTAACCAACTGCGAACTAACGCTGCGTGGCAAACGATATGTAGAGAGCCTGATACTTGATTATTTAAGCCTTGAAGCGCCTCATAACTTTCCTCGCAGAGCTCTAGGATCTGGCGGCTGTAGTCGGCAAAAATCTCCCCTGCGCGTGTCAGAATCAAGCGGTTGCCTTGTCGAGTTGTTAGCGCTTGGCCAAAGTCGGCTTCTAATTGTGCTAAGCGGCGGCTCACGGTGGATTTCGGCTGATTCAGTGCTTTGGCGGCTGCGGTCAAACTTTTGTGTTGGTTAAGCGCATCAAAAGCACGAATTGATGCTAAGTCGTGCATATCTTACTCCTTACTGCGTTATGTACGGATTCCATATATGGGAAGAACCGTTCCATAACTCTCACTATGCATCTCATTCTATTTATGAAT
>NZ_JAWPOL010000045.1:0-23115 GCF_033391095.1 Vibrio sp. Vb0667
GAGTGGCCAAAGGGAGCAGACTGTAAATCTGCCGGCACTGCCTTCGATGGTTCGAATCCGTCCCCCTCCACCATATTGAAGAAGCCAGCTCATTGAGCTGGCTTTTTTCGTTTCAGGATCTTGATAGCATAGTCCTACTACAACGAACCTTTCACTCCTAACCGAAACTCTTCTCGATTGAATACCTATCACGGTAAATAAGTGATCAGAAATAGCGTAGGGAAAATGCTTGAGAACAAGGCGCAATTTTTTGATAAGTAGTTATTCTACAATCAAAAATTGCAACGCAGTTATCGAGTATTTTAACAAGCTAGAATGACCAGTTATTTACTACGATTGGTATAACCTATACTCAATCTCACTAAAGCAACCAACCCCATGTGAAACTCCACAAACAAAAGGCTGAGGAGCAGATCTTTACCCTACAAACAATGTACTAGCTATTTTGATTTTGTTAGTTCGTATGGCCTTAATATGAATGTTCAATATAAATAGGAAAACACTTGAGGATTTACTAGAAAAAGTGGGCTCGCAAAATTAGAGCAAAAGTTATCAAGCGGACTCAATTAGTGATGTTTGTATAAAAACACGTACAAGAAATATAAATGATAGATACAAAAAATCCCGCAGGGGATGCGGGATTTTTACTAGTGACTAAATTGGTTTAAAGGTGACTAGCCTTGAATGCCAACGATTAACCATGGCGCATTAGGCGCAGTCAAGTCACGCTCTAGGTGCCAGATATCTTCGATTTCTTCTTCAACACCTTCTACTGTGTCACGGTAACGACCGCTAAACTGCAGACTAAGCTGTGCTTTATTTGCATCGTAATCAGCACGGACGATCTCCGCATCAACGTACATTACGTCAGTATGCTGCTCACCGTCGAGCTTCGCGCGCTCTGCTTTTAGGTCTTCAAACAAGCTTGGAGAAACATATTCTTCAATAGTTTCTAACTGGTTGTGATTCCACGCACCTTGCAGGATTCGATAGTGTTCACGAGAACCATTAATGAACGCTGCTTGGTCAAAACCCGGTGGGTAGTTATGTGGTACGTCTGTTTGAGCGCCAAAACCACCAAAGCCACCATTATTTGTGTTTGGTTGTTGCTCAAAGTTTTGCATGTTTGGTTGCTCAAACTTAGATGCGTTGCCACCAAATGCAGGCTGTTGACGATGCTGGTTCATACTGCCCTGCTTCGCACCTAGCATACCACGCATTAGTTTAAAGATGACAAAGGCAATCAAACCAATAATTAGGATATCCATAAACTGGATACCTTCAAAAGCACCGCCAAAGAATGCAGCAAGTAGACCACCAGCAAGAAGTCCGCCTAGCAGACCACCCATAAGGCCTTTCTTACTTGAAGACTTTGTCGTCTGATCTTTGCCGACCGTATTGGTGTTTTGTTGCTGTTGTTTCGGTGCTGGTGCAGTTTTGTAGCTCTTACCGAAAGACTTACTGCCACCAAACTTCTTCGCTTCCGCGATAGGCGTTACAGCAACAGTAAACATCAATAAAGCAACAATAGAAAATAAACGTTTCATCGTTATCCTTAAAGTTAGCTATCTAAGATAGTGCCCCATTTTCAAGACGAAACAATCGTTGTTTCAAACAGTAGCACGCCAAAGATGATTTTTAAGTCATCATACTCTGTATACCGATTGATGAAAATAGCTTATAGAAGCTGACATGTATCAGAATATTGCCAAAAATGCAGACTGCTCACACTGCTTACAATTCAGCTGAAGGCGCTTGATCAATGTAAAAAAAGTATGGAATAAGTTCACTAATACTCCAGATTGTTTTACTTGAATTAGAATCAGTGACACAGCTCAGAATCCTACACCTTGAGGGCACTTGGACACATTGCCTTGTTGACGGTTAATAGGTAGCTGACTATCATATTGAACGATGTTCAATAAAGTAGTTTGAGAGTATGGCGCGCAGAAACGATCACACCCGAGAAGAGTTAGTGAATTTGACGTTAACAACGGTCAAAAACTTTTTAGATGAGAATTCTTACCACGAACTCAGTCTTCGTAAAATCGCTAACATGATTGGTTACGTGCCAAGCACATTGGTAAATGTTTTTGGTAATTATAATTTGTTGTTGCTTCATGTTGTCGCTCAAACTTTAGATGAGTTATCTCAAGAAGCACGCAAAGCGACTAATGACAGCAAAGACTCCCATCAAGCGCTTTTTGAACTCGCTTATTGCTACCACGATTTTGCTCAAAAACACCCATACCGTTGGCAGTTAGTGTTCGAACACAACATGAATGGAGCAGAACTTCCGGAATGGCATGCCAAACGTATCGATGGTATGACGGGAATGCTAGAGTCACTATTGGCTCAAATCGCACCACATCGTACTGAATCCGAAGTGATTCAAGCGAGTCGAGTCCTTTGGTCTGGCGTACATGGCATTACTTTACTCAGTGTTGATGATAAGTTTTTCTCTAGTGAACCGATTGATGGCAAAGAATTGATCAGTAATCTTCTTTCTAACTACCTCACGAACTGGTAACAAAGGATTATCCATGTCATCCGACAGACAGCCGTCCTTACTTACGCAGAGAAAGTTCCTGCCCTATTTCATTACTCAGTTTTTTGGCGCTTTCAACGACAATATTTTTAAAAACGTTTTGCTGTTGTTTGTCGCATTCGCTGGCTCCAGTGCACTACCTATTTCGAGCAATTTGTTCATCAACCTTGCGGCAGGCTTGTTCATTCTACCGTTCTTTCTGTTCTCTGCTTCCGCTGGCGTATTAGCCGACAAATATGAAAAGTCATGGTTTATTCGTAAGGTCAAACTATTTGAAATAGCCATCATGCTGTTAGGTGCCATCGGATTCATAACCGAAAGTTATGGTGTGCTTTTATTGCTACTGTTTTTAATGGGCACACAGTCAGCATTTTTTGGCCCAGTTAAATATGCCCTTTTGCCTCAAAAGTTAAATGCTAAAGAGTTAGTGCCCGGCAACGCTCTTGTTGAAGCTGGTACCTTTATCGCCATCCTTATTGGCACCTTAGGCGCTGGGATTATAGCCTCTGCAGACAACGCAAAATACCTCGCCGCATTTTGTGTCGTGATCTTCGCATTGTTAGGCTACTTGTCGAGCCGCTCAATCCCCTTTGCTGCAGCCAGCGCACCCAATCTCTCTTTTCGTTGGCAACCATACAAGCAAACCAAACACACGCTCTCTATCGCCAAATCCGATCGAGTTGTTTTTCAATGCATAATGGCAATAAGCTGGTTTTGGTTTTTAGGCGCCGCATATCTAACACAATTCCCGAATTTCACTAAGATTTACCTAAATGGCACCGAGAGTGCGGTGTCTTTCTTGCTCGCTCTATTTTCCATTGGTATCGCGCTAGGGTCGCTACTTTGCAATTGGATCTCAAACCATCGTATAGAAGTCGGTGTTGTGCCAATTGGTGCCTTTGGCATTACGGTATTTGGGTACCTAATGGCCACTTCCATTCCCAATGATCTACCTACTTTCCATAACTTTGTAGACTTCTTTAGATATGAGCCTTTTTGGCCATTATTTTTCTACCTATTGATGATTGGTGCTTCGGGCGGTTTGTTTATCGTGCCTCTTTACGCATTAATGCAGCATCGAGCAAAGGAAACCGAACGTGCTCAAGTCATCGCAGGGCTCAACATCTTTAACTCTCTGTTTATGGTCGGCAGCGCTGTCTTAGGTATTGTGTGCCTAAGTGTAATCAAGATGACAATTCCTCAACTGTTTGCATTGTTAGCCATTTTAAATTTCTTAGTCGCCGCTTACATCTTTTTGCAAATTCCTATTTTTGTAGTTCGCTTTGTCATGTGGATGCTTACGCACACCATCTATCGAGTTAAGCATAAGAATCTACACAACCTACCCGAGCATGGTGGGGCATTGATTGTATGTAATCATGTAAGCTACATGGATGCATTGCTACTTAGTGCCGTATGCCCAAGGTTGATTCGTTTTGTGATGGAGGAAGATTACGCCAACCTACCTCCATTAAGGCGCTTTTTACGTCGAACTGGGGTAATTCCAATTTCAGCGAGTAACAGAAGCTCTATCAGACGTGCATTTAACGATGTGGAAGCTGCGCTAAGCGAAGGTCATATCGTCTGTATTTTCCCTGAAGGAAGATTAACTTCAGATGGTGAAATGAATGAATTCATGCGCGGTATTGATATAATCCTACGTCGTAGTCCAGTACCTGTCATACCTGTTGCACTTAAAGGCTTATGGGGAAGCTATTTCAGCCGCGCAAAAGGTCGCGCATGCTGTGGCTTACCGACTCGATTTTGGTCAAAGCTAGAAATAGAGGCAGGACAACCGGTGCCACCAAACGAGGCAACGGCAAAAACAATGTTCGATAAAGTGCATCAACTTAGAGGCGACTGGCGATAAATACACTTGAACACATGTTTAGGATAACTGAACATGTGTTCAAATCATTAAGACAAACTGACCACACCCAGTGCGATATACTCTCCCTTTCATTCACAACAGCGAATAAAAACCTTGAATAGAAACTACCTCCTGTTTGGATTGGCGTTACTTTTTTGTCTAACCCCTCTTGCCTCCTCTCCCATTGCTCTAGTTATCGGTTTTCTACTCGCAAGTTTTGGTTTTGTGCCTTCCGAGCTGCCCATCGCTTCTTTTACTAAAAAGCTGCTGTCTTACTCGATTATTGGCTTAGGCTTTGGCATCAACTTCGAGCAAGCGCTTACAGTCACATCGGATGGTATCGGCCTGATCATCGCCACTATTACAGGCACACTGATCATGGGCACTCTCATTGCCAGGGTGCTTAAATTGGAGCGAGTAACCGCTTACTTAATCTCATCAGGTACTGCAATTTGTGGTGGTAGCGCAATTGCTGCTGTGGCACCGGCGATTAAAGCGAAAGACGAGCAGATTGGATTAGCACTGGCAACGGTATTTGTCCTGAACTCCATTGCACTCTTTGTGTTTCCTGTGATTGGACATGCTTTAGGGCTAGATCAACACACGTTTGGCACATGGGCTGCAATTGCCATTCATGACACATCTTCTGTTGTCGGGGCTGCCTCGGCCTATGGGGAAGAAGCGCTAACTACGGCAACAACATTGAAACTCGCGCGCGCTTTATGGATCATTCCTGTTGCTTTGATCAGTGCCGTCATCTTTTCAAGAGGCCAAAAAGAGTATGGAAAGAAAAAACTAGCTATCCCTTATTTCATTTTTTGGTACTGTGCAGCTATCGCGTTTAGCGACTTATTTCCTCAATTTGAAATGGTCTATCACGGCATTTTCATTGGAGCAAAGCAAGCGTTGGTTGTATGTCTGTTCTTGATAGGTTGTAGCATTTCAATTTCAAAACTAAAGTCTGCTGGAGCTAAGCCACTGTTGTTTGGTGTGACTCTGTGGGTGTTAATTTCGACCACTTCTCTAAGTTGGTTACTGTTTTAGATATTGGTGGTCTGCTTATCGCGTTGAGGGGACGGCATTTCCCGTTTGCTATTTTTGTATATAACGACCAACGCAATAGCGATCAAAAATGCCGTTAGCTCTGCAAGAGAGCGGGCTAGCCCTTCACTACTTATCGCGATACCAATTTGTAGTGCTACTGCCGCAATTAAAACTAGCTTTGCCATCCTGAACCTTATGCATTTTCTCTCCACGAAGAAGCATAATTATGATTCAGAGTTATAAGGATACGAAATTCTCTTTATGACTAATACATAGCAAAATTGACTAATGCTGAAGTGATGACAACAGCCACTCTTTCACGGCCTTACGCGAAATTTTGATCCCATCTTCTAGTAGAGTTTGTGGCATTACATGGTATTCCACTGGCCATTTAAACTTCTCTAACTTTGATTGCAAGTGCTGGTCATACTCCGACTTGCTGCGCAATCCATTGGTCTGAATCACAGCTACTGGTCTATGACCAAACTCCGCGTCTTCGACTGGAACCACTATACTCTGCACTACACCATCAATTTGGTTCAAAGCGGCTTCAATCTCTTCACAATGGATATTCTCACCACCAGAGATAAACTGATTGTCGGCACGGCCGATTATCTTTAATTCATCACCTTGCCACTCGCCAAGATCTTTGCTGTCAAACCAGCCTTTCTCATCCAGAAATGGGGTAACATGTCCTTGATGGAAATACCCTGCCGCTAATGTCTTACCGCCAACAAAAATGCGTTGGTCAACTAATTTTATCTTACGGTGCTTCAATACATGTCCAGCATTACTGGTGCTGTCAATTCTCTTTGCGGTAACGGTAGAGGCCGCCTCCGTCATCCCATAACCTAACCACGTCTCAATGCCTTGCCCTGATGCTCGTAGTGCCAACTCATGATCAACGTGACTGCCGCCCAGTAGCACATGTGTCAATGACAAATGTGCATCATCATCCAATAACCGTTTGAGCTGAGTCGCAACCAAAGAAGCGTGTGATACGCCCTGAATATCATCAACAAGTTTCCCTGAACCGACTTTTAGTGTTGCTCCGACATATAGCCAACGATAGACAATCGCTAATCCAGAGACGTGATACAGCGGAAGCGATAATAGCCAAGCATCTTGCTGAGTGAAAATGAACTCCTGCAACAAGCCCTCTGCAGACGCAAGATGCTGTCGATGTGTATGAACCACAGCTTTAGGCTCCCCTGTAGAGCCAGAAGTAAATACTACTGAAGCTAGCCGGTCATGATGATAGCTATCTTCAGTCAACGAATCACTCTCTTTCTGTGATACTACAGGCGGTGAAAGCAATGTTGCCTTGAGTTTTTGTATATCATGTTCAGAAAAGGTCGAAGCGCACTCCAGAGAAAACCAGATAAACCGAGTTTGATCAGGCCTGTAAAGTGTAGCAAGCTTACCCTGCAACTTATCTAGTGGTTGTTCCATGGTCAGCGCAGCGAGCGCGCCTAACTGTTTGGAGGCAAGATAAAACAACAGTGTTTCTACTTGGTTCTTGCCAACCAAAGTCAGCACATCCCCCCGAGTTACACCCAAGTCATTCAAATAGTGAGTGTATTGGTCAATACGCTTCGAGAGTTGTTGCCAGTTTAATACTTCTGTTGATGTCTTGAGTGCAATAGAAAAAGGGCTCGTTTGAGCCCAATATTTCCATGGTGCCTTCGCAATATTGTCTACGCAGAATGCCACACAATCTCCTGGTCTTTTAGAGGAAGAACGGGAAGTTCACACTTAGGCCAGCCCTGCTCTAGCTGAGCTTTGAATAAGCCAATCGTATCCAAACCTGGAACTTCATCAGGCAGCTGCCATTGGGCAAAGCGCGCTAATTGAGTTAAACCGAGACTGGATTCAATGCTCGAGCTAATCACTGCTTTCATCCCCAGTGACTTCGCTTTCTCTATCAGTGTAATACAAAAATCCACTGAACCAATGAGTGTGGGTTTGATGATGATCGTTTTCACACCAGTTAGATCTTCAAGACGGAAATCTTCACGACGAACCGCATCTTGCAATGTTTCATCCCAAGCGATAGCAATACCAGTATTAATCGCAAAAGAGAGACTATCGCCAGGAGAGCGGCACGGCTCTTCTAGAAACGTGATTCGTTGACGCAGAGACGGAGCAATGTACTTAGCGAACTGCTGCGCTTTTTCTGGTGTCCAAGCGCGATTGGCATCGAGTCGAAGCGTTAATTGAGGGATTGATTCAAGAAAAAGGTTCACAAGCATGCCATCGCGAATTGGCTCATAAAGTCCAACTTTCACCTTAGCGACTTTCTCACCTTCCATTTCGTTCAGCTTTGGAATGAGCTCATCTGGGTCGCCAGTGCATAGTGGCGCTGTTTGGTATTTACCTTGTTGTGGTAAGCCACCAGCTAATTCAAGCTGTGCCATCGATAAACCAAACGCAACCGACGGGTACATCTTGGCATAATCCACATCCAACTCTGCTACCCAACGCTCCGCCTGTTCTTGTAGCTGAACACCCGCATCTTCGGTGCTCTCTAAGCTAAAACCAGGAAGAGGAGCGACTTCTCCAAGCCCTGTTTTACCATCTTCGGAAAGCGCAACAACATAACCAACACGTTCGGTTAGCTTGTTGTCACGTAGGATGACACCACTATCCATGGGCAAGCTATAACGATAAATTTTCGCTTCACGCATAATTCAAGTCCTATGTAATGCCGTATATTTGAGCGTTCTGACGAGCAATCCCACCAGCCTCCCAGAGGGCGAGGCGCTCAGGAAAAAAGGAACAGAGGAGCTAACACGCTCCTCATTTAGACGGATTATGGGTTGCGAGGGAATTTATCGAAGTCTGGGCGACGCTTCTCGTTAAAGGCATTACGACCTTCTTGGCCTTCATCAGTCATGTAGAACATCATCGTTGCGTTACCCGCTAGCTCTTGCAGACCCGCTTGACCATCACAATCTGCGTTTAATGCAGCTTTCAGGCAGCGCAATGCCATTGGGCTGTGCTGTAGTACTTCACGACACCAACGAACGGTTTCTTTCTCTAGATCCGCTAGTGGTACAACTGTGTTTACTAGGCCCATGTCTACCGCTTCTTGAGCATTGTAGAAACGACATAGGAACCAAATTTCGCGAGCTTTCTTTTGGCCTACGATACGAGCCATATAAGATGCGCCCCAACCGCCGTCAAATGAACCCACTTTAGGGCCTGTTTGACCAAATTGAGCGTTGTCAGCTGCAATTGTTAGATCACACATCATATGCAGTACATGACCACCGCCAACAGCCCAACCAGCTACCGATGCGATCACTGGTTTTGGACAAGTACGAATATCGCGTTGGAAGTCCAATACGTTGAGGTGATGTGTGCCTTGGTCGTCTTTATAGCCGCCGTAGTCGCCACGGATCTTCTGGTCGCCGCCAGAACAGAATGCGTCTTCACCTAGACCTGTCAGAATGATCACGCCAACACCAGAGTCGTAACGCGCATCTGCCAACGCATCAATCATCTCTTTTACCGTTTGAGGACGAAACGCGTTACGCACTTGAGGACGCGCAATGGTGATTTTCGCGATACCATCTTCAGACTTATGGTAATGAATGTCCTCGTATTTCTCGCCGCAATCTTTCCATTGAACCGGAGCGTAAAGTTCTTCTTCAGAAATGCCTACTGTTTTAGCCATGGTGATTCCCATTGTTCTCGTTACTCTCACCAAAGTGAGACTGAATTATTTGCTTGGTATGTATCGCAAACTGTTTGGGCTGCTCTTGATGGACGTTATGACCAGCGCCTTCAACTTGTCGATACGCCAACCCGCTACGTTGTGCCAGTTGGCTAAATTTTTGGTCTTTCTCACCACACAAGTAATACACTGGTATGTTCTGCTTTTGCAGTGAGGGCAACAAATATGCCTGTTTGGCTAACGATGTCGCCATCAACATATTCGCCACCGCTGAGCCAAGATTATCACTTCGCTTCGCAATGAATGTTTGTCTTTGCTCATGGTTTAGTGAAGAAAACACCGCTTGTTGGTACCAATCGTTCAAAACACGTTCAAGTGGTTCAGTTTTGAAACGCATTGCCCAGCGAGCATCATTCTCTAATCTCACCTGTTTCTCTGACTCAGTTTGAAGCCCGAAGTTTCCCCCTTCAATAATCGCGCCTGCAATATTGAGCTCTGGAAAGCATTGATGGGCAATACCATGCATCGCAATGCGGCCGCCCATAGAGTATCCAATCAAAATAAGTGGTTGTTGTGAGGGAAATAATAAAGATAGTGTGGAACCAAGAAGTTTGCAGCAATCATTTAAATCGCAGCAAAAAATAGATTGGCTGCGTCCGTGACCAGGAAGGTCAACCGTAACACGCTCATATTCGGGTAATGCATTTAAACACGCGAGCCAATCGGCACCGCTACCGAGTAAGCCATGCAAAAACACCAAAGTGGGCAACGTTCTACTTTGGTGTTTTTCTAATACAGGGAAACGTTCAAAGTAAAGCATTCAGACTCTTATTAAATGCCTTGAGTGTCTCAGCTGCTTGGTTAGATGGGGTTTGAACCTCGACCAGCAACGTTCCTTGGCCGTGACATAAATGCTCTTTTACAGATGATTGGAATTGCTCCAGTGTAGAAACATGCAAATACGCCAAACCAAACTGCTTTGCCGCGTGTTCAAACTGATAACCATGAGGCATTTGATAATATGTCGTCCTGCGCTCTGGTGGTACTGGCAACATATCAAAAATCGCACCGCCGTCATTATTGGTAACAACAAGTACCGCCGGCAGTTTATTGTGAGAAAATAGCGCCAGAGAATTGAGATCATAAAGTGCTGCTGTGTCACCGATATACATCAGTAACGGATTACCTCTTGCCCGTTGCACGCCTGATGCTGCAGCAAACAAACCGTCAATCCCTGACGCGCCTCGATTAGTGAAAACCTCTACACCATCCAATTTTCCGTACATATCGACAAGCCGAACAAACAAGCTATTACCCAAGAAAACATCTACGTTCTTTGTGCGCTCGTTGATGTCTGCTGCCAACGCAATTTCGTCAATGGCAGACGCTGAATCAGATAGGAAGGCTTCTTCGATACGTTGATGAACTCGCTTAACGTCATTCGCTAACCTATCAGCCCACCCAGCAAATATTGACTTCTCAAAACTAATGCGAGAAACCCACGTTTTAGGAGGCTCAACCCAGTGCATTTGCGCCAGATGATTTTGGTTATTCCGGTCCATACAAGGTGAGACATACCAATACTGAACGTCTTTACTTTGTTGATTTTTCGATACTTGTTTATCAATCCATTGGTTCAAACGTTTGGAGATGATTCGGCTACCAAATTGGATAATAAGTTCACAAGATTCAAGCTCGTTTGCAAACTCGGGAAGTTGAAGCCATACATCGTAATACGCCCAATCCGAACTGAGGCCACTTTGCGGGTCTGCAAGTACTGGCCATCCCATCTTTTGTGCAAATGCCTGCGCCGAACGCGCTTGTTCAAGCGGTAAGCTGCCAATCACAACCAAGCCTTTTTTGTCCGAAAAAGGCGGGATGTTCGCCTGAGACAAATGGCTAAAACGCTGAGTATAAGTGCCGCTTCCTTTTCGCCATCCGGCGACCGAATCTAAGTAGGTTTGATAATCCGCTTTTGCGCCGTTGGAATACAAAGGCTCTGGAAATGCACAATTAATATGAACAGCACTACCCTGCAATTGCTGAGTAAACATCACTTCGTCAACAGAGGTCAGCAACCAGTTAAGCGACGTTGCTAAATTTGGGCTTGGTAAATTCAAACTGGCCGAAACATGATGTGAAAAAATACCCAATTGATTTATCGCTTGGTTTGCACCACAGCCGACAAGTTCTACTGGACGATCTGCTGTCAGCAGCACCAGTTTTTCACCAGTAAGTTTGGCTTCGGCAACCGACGGTAATAGGTTCGCCACTGCCGTACCAGAGGTAACGATAATTGCCACTGGCTCCTGAGTAGCTTTCGCTAAACCAAGAGCCATAAAGCCCAGTCCACGCTCATCAAAATGAGTATGAATGGAAAAGTCGGACTGTTCTGCCGCTTCTAAAGTTAAAGGAGTAGAACGAGATCCGGGAGCGATACAAACATGCTTAACGCCAAATCGCTGAAGCTCAATCAATATGGTTTCTGACCAAACTCGATTGAGCACCGCTTGGTCATGACTCATGATGCGACTCCCAATGGCGGATGATCAGAAATCAGCGTAAGTAACGTCGACATTTTCTTATCAAGTTCTGCCCACTCATGTTCTGCAATGGAGCCTGGAACAATCCCTGCGCCCGCAAACAGTTGTACTTGCTCACCGAGCACAAGCGCACTTCTGATTGCGACACAAAACTCTGCACGCTCATGGCTAATGTAACCCATAGAGCCTGCATACCAGCCGCGTGCAAACGGCTCATTATCAAGAATAAACTGCATGGACTCTTGTCGGGGTAAGCCAGCAACCGCCGCTGTTGGCTGAAGCGCCGATAACAACTGAACACCATTTATCCCCGCTCTTAGACTAGCGTGAATATTTCGCTTAAGGTGCTGCACTTTTCGTAGTCTGACCAAACTCGGTTCAGCTTCCACTTCAACCATTTCAGAATGCGGTGATAGACGGTCAATGATGTCGTCCACCACATACTGGTTTTCGTTGAGGTTCTTTTGGTCTTGGGATAACCAATTCGCCAACTCCATATCTTGAGTGGCATTGTCTCCCCGACCAATCGTGCCTGCCAACGCTTCAGTGTGGAGTTCATGCCCAACACGCGAATACAAACGTTCTGGCGTAGATCCCATAAAACTGTGCTTACTGTCTAAGCTCAGCATGAAATGGAAGCTATGATGGTTATTTAAGTAACTTGCTTTAAGTAGCTGTGCAGCACTTAATGTGTTATCAAGCTGCACGGTAGAGCGACGCGCTAAAACCACTTTCTTAAAATCATCATTCTCTATACCAGTCAGAACCTTATGAACTAACTCATTCCATTGAGGCTGACTTGGCGTATGAACAATAGAGCAGATGTGAGACGAAATTGGAGCTAAGGTCGCGACCTCACAAACCAGTTTATTCAACCCAGCTAGAGTTCGCGCTTTGTCTTCTGAAATATTAACTGCGAGAGACCACTGTTGGTCAAAACGAATTAACTCAATTTGAGGCAAAAAGAAAAAAGAAGGCATACAGCGACGATTCTTCTCATGCTGTCCATCAAAAGAGCGCCCGCCCCAGACTCTTTGCCCTTCACCTAGAATGGTATAAGCAGGACCTGGCTCAACAAAAGCGTGCAATTGCCCTAGTGCAACGACCTCTTCACGTGTATCGCGGGACTGCCAATAAAACTTAGGGAAAAGTGGTTGTGCATCAAGCCAATCAATAAATGAGAAATTAGGTTTCTCGCTAAGGGGCTCGACCAGACGTGTTTGATTGCCTTCCGATTGCTGAACTCGCTCGATAATTTTCTTTACGGCTTGATGGAACTGTGACAAATCAACCTCGTTGTATGTGAGGATAAATGGTAACTGACGGCTACTCTAAGTTTAGACCCAAAGCAAATCAAGGTCGTATGCGATCTTTTGCAAAATCCTGTGATAGCAAGCGAGCAAAACTTAACCAGCAGACAGATTATTTACAGATATATATTCTAATAAAAAACAAATTATTGTATTTTAATAAAGAAATTAACGAATTTTTAGGAATTAAACAATGCAAAATATCGGGATGTCGTCAAAACTCGACAATGTCTGCTACGACATTAGGGGTCCTGTACTCAAACATGCTAAGCGCATGGAGGAAGAAGGGCATAAAATCCTAAAGCTAAACATTGGTAACCCTGCCCCATTTGGTTTTGACGCCCCTGATGAGATTTTAGTCGACGTGATTCGTAATCTGCCGACTTCTCAAGGCTATTGTGATTCCAAAGGTATTTACTCTGCTCGTAAAGCTGTGGTCCAACACTATCAGCGTAAAGGTATACGCTCGCTAGATGTCGAAGATGTGTATGTAGGTAACGGCGTGTCTGAGTTGATCGTAATGGCCATGCAAGCGCTATTAAACAATGGCGACGAAATGCTGATCCCAGCACCAGACTATCCGTTATGGACAGCTTCAGTTGCACTATCTGGTGGTAAGCCGGTTCATTATCTATGTGATGAAGAGGCTGACTGGTACCCAGACCTTGAAGACATCAAAAAGAAAATCACACCAAAGACACGTGGCATTGTTCTGATCAACCCGAACAACCCGACAGGTGCGGTATACAGCCGTGACTTCCTACTTGAAGTGATTGAGATAGCACGCAAGCACAAACTGATCATTTTCGCAGATGAGATCTACGACAAAGTGTTGTACGACGGTGCAACACATACCTCAGTCGCCACACTCACTGAAGACGTGCTAGTCATGACATTCAATGGCCTTTCAAAAGCCTACCGTGTTTGTGGTTTCCGTGGTGGCTGGATGTTCCTAACGGGGCCTAAACATCTGGCTCAAGGGTACGTGAATGGCTTGGAGCTGCTTTCATCGATGCGTTTATGCGCAAACGTACCAATGCAGCATGCGATTCAAACCGCGTTAGGTGGATACCAGAGTATTAATGAACTGATTTTACCTGGCGGACGCTTATTAGAGCAGCGCAACCGAGCGTATGAACTGATCAATCAGATTCCTGGTGTTTCTTGTGTCAAACCTAAGGGTGCGATGTACCTCTTCCCGAAAATCGACACTAAAATGTACAACATCAAGAACGATCAGCAGATGGTTTTAGATTTCTTAAAACAAGAGAAGGTCTTACTGGTGCAAGGTTCTGGTTTTAACTGGCCAAAACCAGACCACTTCCGCATCGTGACACTACCGCACGTTGAAGATCTAGAAATCGCCATTGGACGTTTTGAAAGATTCCTATCAACCTACAGCCAGTAATGAATCACTGGTAGTAATTAGTGCTGATCTCTCATATGCTTAGAGGAACTCCTAGTGAGTTCCTTTTTTACACCAGAAACGGAGAAAGCCATGAAAGAAAGCCATTTTTTCGCCCACCTGGCTCGAATGAAGCTGATCCAACGCTGGCCTTTAATGCGGTCCGTCTCACCAGAAAACGTTTCAGAGCATAGCTTACAAGTTGCTTTTGTCGCTCATGCCCTTGCCCTAGTTAAAAACAAAAAGTTCGGCGGCAACCTTAATCCAGAGCGCATAGCGATTCTTGCCATGTACCATGATTCCAGTGAAGTATTAACGGGTGATCTTCCAACTCCAGTGAAGTATTACAACCCTGAAATTGCCAAAGAATATAAGAAGATAGAATCGGCAGCGGAACAAAAATTACTCTCAATGTTACCGGAAGAGTTCCAAGATGATTTTGCCCCCTATCTTCTTTCTCACTCTGCACATGAAGAGGACGCAAAAATCGTTAAGCAAGCCGATTCCATCTGTGCCTATTTAAAATGTCTCGAAGAACTAAGCGCCGGCAACCATGAGTTCGCTCTGGCAAAAAAACGCTTAGACGTCACTTTGCAAGAACGCAGAACGCCTGAAATGGATTACTTTCTCAATACCTTTGCCCCAAGTTTCGAATTATCGTTAGATGAAATCAGTTAGCTTACGGAGATAATCGTGTCGTTTGAATTACACCCGCAATGGCAAGAGCGCCATGATGATGAGCATAAAATCCGTCGAGACGACCATCGGAGCCCGTACCAACGAGACCGAGCGCGCATTCTTCACTCGGCTGCATTTCGACGCCTACAAGCAAAAACCCAAGTACACGGCAATAGCTTGGAAGACTTTCACCGCAGTCGGTTAACGCACTCCTTAGAAGCGTCGCAACTCGGGACCGGTATCGTCGCCCAGTTAAAGAAAAAACAACCAGAGTTCCGTGAACTATTACCATCAGACAGCTTAATTGATTCATTATGTTTGGCTCACGACATCGGGCATCCTCCATACGGTCATGGGGGAGAAGTCGCTCTAAACTACGTAATGCGCGAACATGGCGGCTTCGAGGGGAACGCCCAAACCTTTCGTATCGTCACTAAGTTAGAGCCTTATACCGAGCATTTCGGAATGAATTTATCACGCCGCACACTGCTTGGTTTGATTAAGTACCCTGCCCTCATTAGTCAAACACGCTCCGTCAAGTTGCCTCAACCAGCCGAGCATCAACGTAAACTAAAAGCAAAAGATTGGAGCCCAGCTAAAGGCATTTATGATTGTGATAAAGACTTATTTGATTGGGTAATTGCACCGCTTTCTGACAACGACAAGGCATTGCTTAGTCTGATGCGTTCAACGCCAGAATCGGAGTTTGAGCACAGTAAAACGCGTTTTAAATCACTCGATTGCTCAATCATGGAGTTAGCAGATGATATCGCCTACGGTGTTCATGATTTAGAAGATGCAATCGTACTTGGTATGGTGACACGTCAGCAATGGCAAGAAGGCGCAGCAAGTCAATTAGCGGACTGTGGCGACCCGTGGTTTGAAGCTCATATCGATTCCATCGGACAGATGCTATTTAGCGGTAAGCACCATGAGCGGAAAGATGCTATCGGTGGTATGGTTAACGCGCTACTGACCAGCATTTCAATCAAAGCGGTGGATGAGCCGTTTAATAACCCGTTACTGTCTTGGAATGCGTGTTTAGAACCACAGATGGCACGTGCACTTGACGTACTCAAGCACTTTGTCAGCACCTTCGTTATCCAAGTCCCGCAGGTCCAGATCGTTGAGTATAAGGGTCAGCAAATTATTATGGATATTTTTGAAGCGTTAACAGCAGACCCAGAGCGATTACTACCCGTTCATACAAAAGATCTGTGGTGTCAGGCGAAGAGCGAGAGCAATAAGATGAGGGTCATCGCCGATTATATTTCTGCAATGACCGATGGTCACGCGCAAAAGCTACACCGCCAACTTTTCTCTTCCATCGTTCTTTAGTAACACTCAACCTTTCAAGTAATTCTTTTCAAAAACGCCCGGAGGCATCTGGGCGATTTGGAATTCGATCATCTTTTCAAAGGCACGCATCAGCGGTGTAAAGTCTCGCTCGGGTTCAAGCAAGCGAAGCGAATGATAACCAGCCTCGACTGTCGATAAGCTATTCTCAGAGGGCGCCTTACGAATGGTGTAGTGCCCTTGTAGTTGCTTAGGCAACTGCACGGTTGGGAATGAATGTAAGTTGCTTGAGAGTTGCCACATTTTGTACGCTTTTTTCCACGTACCATCGAGCAAAATCAAACGTATTTTCTTAGATACACTATGACTCGCTTGAGTGATTTCAGAAATGCATCGTGACTCTTCTGATGGGTAAAGAACAAAATGTTGATATGACTTATCCGCTAATAAGTGATTTAAGACATCATCACAAGAAAAGTCCTCTCCTATCAAACAAATACAGTTATCTAAACTCAAATTGAGAATCCGTGCCGTACCAAGCGGACGATGTTCTTCACTCGTGTGCTGAAGAATGATAAGTTCTACCTCGCTTGCCAGCGGTACAATCCATTGGCAAATACACGCTTTTTGCGATTTTCCACAACGAGAACAATAACGAGACATAGAGTGAACCTTTATACCTTGCTGAGTATTATCAGCGTGATCTGTTTGATACTTCAATTTGAACCAATGGCAAGCCTAACCGAGTGGCACAGCTACAATATACGCCATGGTGAATGGTGGCGAATCGTAACAGGAAATCTCACACATACCAACTTTGCGCACTTAGGAATGAACCTCGCCGGATTGTGGATCATTACTTTTATTTTTCGCCCAAGCACTCGTAACTTCCTTATCGTTTTTTCAATCTTATGTGCATGTGTTGGTGCGCTGAATTTGTTTACCAACATGTCGGTATACGTGGGTTTATCCGGCGTATTACACGGATTGTTTGGATTTTGGGCGCTCAGAGAAGTCTTTGAAAGCAGAAGAAGCAGTGTGTTGTTAGTCGGAGGGCTAATCGCCAAAGTAGCATGGGAGCAGGTCTATGGCCCATCCAGCAGTACTGCTGAGCTTATCGGTGCAAACGTTGCTATTGATGCTCATATGTTTGGCGCACTCGGTGGGTTAGTAATGGCTTTACTGGAAAAAGGCCTTCGCCGTCGTTTATTCGGATAAAAAATCCCGAACCACGAAAGAGGAGCTGGTTCGGGAAAGCAGTAATAGGGAAACAGATATTGTTCTGAATTCAGACTCAATATCTGCAATACATCAAGCTACAGTAAAATGCGGTCTTCGTTTTTCTTAACTGTCGCTTCACCTATGCCTTTTACGCTCTTCAAATCTGCTGCCGTTTTAAAAGGGCCATGTTCCTCGCGGTAGTCCACTATACTCTGCGCTTTCTTCTCACCTATACCTTTCAACATGGTCGCAATTTCTTCAGCAGTGGCCGTGTTGATATTTACAGTAATTTCAATTCCTTCATATTTGTCAGTGGCTGAATCCGCAGCCATGCTAAAAGGTGCAAAAACAAATAAGCACAATGTCAAAATCCATTTCATATTGAACATACAATCTCCAAAATAGTAGGCTAAAAACAGTCATCGAGAGCGAGTCACTATCAAGTTTGCAATGGAAAGCAATATGGTTATGCATTTAACAAACTGAGATGACCCGGAATTCACAACGGCCGCTATCACTTAAACGCGCACTAATTTAAGTAATGCCTATTGATGATTGAAGTTCATAAAGACAAAAATAAAACGGACCGCTTATGCGGTCCGTTTTATTCAACATACAAATTACACTAATTGTGCTTAGTTGCTCACAACAAAGTACTCAATGTCAGTATTTGCACGCAGTACGGCTAGTACAGATGATAAGTCTTGCTGAGAAGATGCACGCTGCATTTGCATCGCAACTTGATCTTCTAACTCACTATCTAGCTCTGCGTTTACAGCATCAAGCTCGATGATAATGATGTTACCTTCAAGATCTTTAGACTGACCGTATACTGGTTTACCATCGACTGGTTTTGCCATCGCGAATACCGTTGTTGCCAACGGAGAACGACGATCTACTGTCTCTTGTTCACCAAAGGCAAGATTGTTTTCAGCAAGCACGTTCGTCTTACCTTCTTTCAATGCCGCAACGACTTGTGTTCCAAGCTCCATCGCTTCTTGCTCACCTTTAACACGAGATAGCTCTGCAACAACCTGATCTTTCACTTCTTCTAGTGGAAGAACTGTCTCGTCACGCGCATCTTCAACACGAACAACGATAATATGCTCAGGCGCAACTTCGATAGCTTCAGAGTTTAGGCCATCTTCTTTAACTTCAGGACTCAGGATAGCTTGCATTACAGCAGGGCTACGAAGCACTTCAGGTGCATCAACCTGAGAAATAAAGTCCGTTGTCTTCACTTCTTGGTTAACCGCTTGAGAAGCATCATACAATGAGTCTGGGTATTCAAACGCTACGCGCTCAAGCTCATTTTGCAACTCGTAGAATTGATCGATAGCTTGTTGGTCAACCATCTCTTGTTTGATTTCAGCAGCGACTTCTTCAAATGGCTTCGCCACAGAATCTTTTAGCTCTTCAAGCTTGATAATGTGATAGCCAAAGTCCGACTTTACTAGACCCGACGTATCGCCAGGATTCTTCAGTGCGAATGCCGCTTCTTCAAAAGCAGGGTCCATCACATCACGCTCGATCCAACCTAAGTCACCACCGTTTTCAGCGCTGCCAAAATCGTCAGATTTCTCTTGAGCAAGCGTCGCAAAATCTGCACCCGCGTTTAGCTCATCTAGGATAGCTTGCGCTTTTGCTTCATCGTCCCCTTCTACAAGAATGTGAGCGACACGTCGTTGCTCTTCTGAAGAGTATTTGTTTAAGTGCTCGTCGTAGTACTTTTTCACCTCAGCATCAGAAACATTAACTTGTTCCTTTAGCGCTTCAGCTGATAGTTCGATGTAAGAGACTTTAACCTGCTCTGGGCGTGTAAAGTTGTCTGGGTTTGCTTTGTAGTACTCTTGAATTTCTTCGTCGGTCAATTCAATATTTTTCGCGAACTCCGCTAAGTCGATCTGAATCGTGCGAATATCACGAGTTTGAGTGAACAGCTTGCCTTCTGCTTGTACTTCGCCCGGCAGAATAAATTCACTGTTTTGTAGCGCATTCAGCAGTTGCTCACGAACCAATTCACGACGCATGTACTCAGCAAAAGAGTCTGGCGAAAAGCCTGCACGACGCAAAGAAGCTTGATAGATCTCTTGATCAAACTGACCATTAGATTGGAACTGAGGCATGTCTAGAATCATGCTACGCACTTGAGTGTCGCTGATTCGCAGACCCAAAGCTTCAGCTTGTTGGTCAAGCAACACGTCATTGATCATTCGATCTAAAACGGATTTGCGGAAAGATTCAACATATGCAGGGTCAGCCAGCATTTGAGAGAAGTAGTCACCCAACTGAGCTTGCATACGGTTACGCTCATTTTGGTATGCCATCTCGAACTCACCACGAGGAATCTCAGTGTTACCGACTTTCGCTGCAGAGTTGTTGCTACCACCAACGATGTAGCTACCTACACCTGCAAATACGAAAGACAGGATGATAAGTCCAAGGATAATTTTGACCGCGATGCTATTCACGCCTTCGCGTAGTCGATCCATCATAATTTAACTGCTCTCCACAATTGAAGCCTACTGCTTCTATCTAATAGAAATAATGGCGCAATAATATCAGAAAAAGAAATGCGCATCAGTATGATGCGCATAATTTAAGAAAGTTCGGCTCGAAGTTTGTAAATTTTTGTTCGAAACTTATTGTTTGAGCAAAAGTTAAGCAAATGGCCGGTTACAGAAATAACGCCGTGATTAGTTACAAGCGTCTTTCAGTGCTTTACCAGCTTTGAAAGCTGGTACTTTTGCTTCTGCGATTTGGATTTCTTCACCAGTTTTTGGGTTACGACCAGTACGTGCAGCACGAGTACGAACGCTGAATGTACCAAAGCCAACTAGAGCGACTTGATCACCAGATTGAAGAGTTCCGCTTACTGCTTCGATGAATGCATCTAGAGCACGACCCGCTGACGCTTTAGAAATATCTGCATTTTCTGCGATTTGTTCTACTAACTGAGTTTTATTCACTGTAATTTCCCCTTTGTGTCATCTGTGATTATTTTTGTGATGACTTTCGTTCCATTGTTAAGAAAATATGCTCCACCCCTTATTCATCAAGGGCTGGCAGCTATCGAAACTAACTTAGCGCCCAAAAAAAACGCTGACAAGCCTTTTTGGGCTTATCAGCGTAAACTTTTACTTATTTTTGCTACACATCACTATTTTTGAGACTCAAACTCAACGCCCGTCGGGTCTCGCTCTAGTGCGACTTTCAGTACTTCATCAATCCACTGTACAGGGATAACTTCCAGATCCGCGATAACATTATCAGGAATCTCTTCCAAATCACGCTCGTTATCTTTTGGAATTAGCACTGTCTTAATGCCACCACGGTGTGCCGCAAGTAACTTCTCTTTTAGGCCGCCGATAGGTAGAACCTCACCACGCAGTGTGATTTCACCCGTCATCGCTACTTCTGCTTTCACAGGGTTGCCTGTTAGAGAAGAAACCAATGCTGTACACATTGCTGTACCCGCACTTGGGCCATCTTTTGGTGTCGCGCCTTCCGGGACGTGTACGTGAATATCTTTCTTCTCGTAGAAGTCAGTATTAATACCTAGCTTTTCTGCACGAGAGCGAACGACTGTCATTGCTGCTTGGATAGACTCTTGCATCACATCACCAAGAGAACCCGTTTGTGTCAGCTTACCTTTACCTGGCATTGATTGAGTTTCAATCGTTAATAGATCGCCACCCACTTCGGTCCAAGCTAGGCCAGTTACTTGACCAATTCGGTTACTTTCATCCGCTTTACCGTAATCGAAACGTTGAACACCTAAGTACTCTTTTAGGTTGTCCATCGTTACCGTTACTGACTTGATGTCCTTATCCAGCAAGATGTTCTTCACCGCTTTACGGCAGATCTTAGAAATCTCACGCTCTAAGTTACGGACACCCGCTTCACGCGTGTAGTAACGAATGATGCCAATAATCGCAGAATCTTCAATGACGATCTCATCCGCTTTCAAGCCATTACGCTTCACTTGTTTATCAACAAGGTGACGTTTTGCAATGTTCAGCTTCTCGTCTTCGGTGTAACCAGATAAACGAATAACTTCCATACGGTCTAACAATGGACCCGGGATGTTCATCGAGTTCGATGTCGCAACAAACATAACGTCAGAGAGATCGTAATCCACTTCTAGGTAGTGATCGTTGAACGAGTTATTCTGTTCAGGGTCCAGTACTTCTAGTAGAGCCGATGCCGGATCACCACGCATATCTGAAGACATTTTGTCGATTTCGTCCAATAAGAACAGCGGGTTCTTCACACCAACCTTCGACATCTTCTGGATCAATTTGCCTGGTAATGAGCCGATGTAAGTACGACGGTGACCACGAATTTCCGCTTCATCACGCACACCACCCAACGCCATACGAACATACTTACGGCCTGTAGCTGAAGCAATTGAACGACCAAGAGACGTTTTACCTACACCAGGAGGACCAACAAGACAAAGGATAGGACCTTTTAGCTTGTTGATACGGTTTTGAACCGCTAGGTATTCAAGGATACGTTCTTTGACGCGTTCTAGACCGTAGTGATCTTCATTAAGAACCTCTTCTGCTTTCGCTAAGTTTTTCTTAACTTTTGAGCGCTTAGCCCAAGGAACGCTGACCATCCAATCGATGTAGCTACGAACCACTGTTGCTTCAGCAGACATTGGAGACATCATCTTAAGCTTTTGCAGCTCTTGCTCTGTCTTTTCACGTGCCTCTTGAGGCATTTTTGATTCGTCAATCTTCTTCTGTAGCGTTTCGAACTCGTCTGGTGCGTCTTCCATCTCACCAAGTTCTTTCTGAATCGCTTTCATTTGCTCATTCAGATAATACTCACGCTGAGATTTTTCCATTTGCTTTTTAACGCGACCACGAATTCGTTTTTCAACTTGCAGCAAGTCGATCTCTGATTCCATCTGGCCCATCAGGAATTCCAGACGCTCAGTGACGTCAACAATTTCAAGCACTTGCTGCTTATCCACCAACTTTAACGGCATATGAGCCGCAATGGTATCCGCTAAGCGTGCGGCTTCGTCGATACCATTAAGTGACGTTAGCACTTCTGGTGGAATCTTCTTGTTTAGCTTAATGAACCCTTCAAACTGATTAATCGCGCTGCGAACAATCACTTCTTGCTCACGCTCATCCAATTCTGGCGTAACAACAAATTCAGCTTCCGCTAGGAAAAAGTCACTCTCTTTAAAGTGATTGATTTTTGCTCGCTGCTGGCCTTCGACCAATACTTTTACTGTGCCATCCGGAAGCTTCAAGAGCTGGAGAATGGTGGCTACCGTACCTACGTCAAATAGGTCGTCAACCGTAGGCTCGTCAGTATCCGCTTGCTTTTGTGCCACAAGAAGAACTTGTTTGTTGGTTTCCATCGCCGTTTCTAGACAGCTAATCGATTTCTCACGACCAACAAACAATGGAATAACCATGTGTGGGTAGACCACTACGTCACGTAGAGGTAGTACCGGGATCTCGATACGCTCGGAACGTTCCAAGTTCATATAATTCTC
>NZ_JAWPOL010000458.1:0-1003 GCF_033391095.1 Vibrio sp. Vb0667
GTAAAAAAGGTGCTTTCCCATATTCAAACCTTGATGAGCAATTGGCAGAGTACAACGAACTTAACGGCGTCTATTTTTCTAATGGCAAGCGAGTCGAGTTATCTGAGCTTCAGGCAACGGGTACAGCTAAAGAGACTCACAGAGTGAATTCGCCACTGACAAAAGCAAAAATTGCTTATCTAGAAATGACTGACGAAGAACGTCAGGTATTCATGAAGTGGGTTTCTCAACAATAAGTGTTATTGGTGACGATAAAAATATAAAAAGCAGGCGATGGCCTGCTTTTATGTTTTTTGATGTTGACTACTTTAAGGAATGTGCTGTTTTAAGATGGCTAGAGCTGAATCTCTTTCCATTGGCCAGGCTGCAAGTCTCTAAGGGTAATGTCGCCCATTGAATAGCGTACTAAGCGTAAAGTTGGGAAGCCGATATGAGCGGTCATGCGTCTTACTTGGCGGTTTCTACCTTCAATGATAGTGATTGCTAGCCATGTCGTTGGAATATTTGCACGAAAACGAACGGGTGGGTTTCTCTCCCAAATCGTCGGAGCTTCAATGACTTCTACTTTTGCGGGTAAGGTCATACCATCTTTTAATTCAACGCCTTTACGCAACTTCTCTAAATCTTGCTCTTGTGGCGCTCCATCCACCTGTACCCAATACGTTTTCGGCGACTTTGATTTCGGCTGAGTCAGCTTCGCTTGTAGGATACCATCATTGGTTAACACCATTAGGCCTTCACTGTCTCTATCTAGTCGACCTGCTGCGTATACGTCTTTTACTGGAATGTAGTCAGCCAATGTTTTACGGCCGTCACCATCGGTAAATTGGCTCAGCGTATCGTAAGGCTTATTGAAAATAATGACTTTTCTATTTTGCAGGTCGACTCGAGGTTTATTGGCTTTGGCTGTGCGAGTAGGGTGGCGTCTTGTGGTTTGATCCTCTACACGATTTGGATTACCGGAACGGTTAAAATGGCCTGTTTTAGATTGGCTTTTACGACT
>NZ_JAWPOL010000459.1:0-1002 GCF_033391095.1 Vibrio sp. Vb0667
CCACAATTAACTCAGCGTCAAAAAGCAGAATATCGCGAAGATTTGGATAACCTACGCAACCAACTGTCGGTGATCGATCAACAAGTTGAGCAAAAACAGCAAGACTTGGTCGAGATTGAAGCGCGAGTGCGCAACTTACGCCAAAGCTACCAATACGCGAAGAAAGAACTGGATATCACCCAACCGTTGGCGGATGAAGGCGTTGTTCCGCGTATTGAGCTACTCAAATTGCAGCGCCAAGTGAACGACACTCGCCGTGAAATGACATCTAGCGAACTGAAAATCCCAGTGATCAAATCCGCCATCAAAGAATCCATGCTCAATCGCATCGATGTGGCGTTGAAGTTCCGTTCCGAACAACAAGAGAAACTCAATAATGCTCAAGACCAACTGTCTGCATTAGTTGAATCGGCTGTTGGCTTGGAAGACCGCGTAAACCGCACAGTGGTGGTCTCTCCGGTGACAGGCAAAATCAAAACGCTGAACGTCAACACCGTTGGCGGCGTTATCCAACCGGGTATGGACATCGTTGAAATCGTACCAACCGAAGACACCTTGTTAGTTGAGGCGAAAATCGCCCCGAAAGACATCGCTTTTCTACGCCCGAACCTAAATGCCATCGTAAAATTCACCGCGTATGACTTTACAAAATACGGCGGCTTAGTGGGTGAACTGGAGCACATCAGTGCCGATACCACCCAAGACGAGGAAGGCAACAGTTTCTACATCGTGCGCGTGCGCACAGAAAAAACCAGCTTTGGTCAGGATGCCGATTTACCAATCATTCCAGGAATGACAGCATCGGTCGATATCATCACAGGGAAGCGAACCGTTTTGGAGTATCTGCTTAAGCCGATCTTAAGCGCCAAAACTAACGCCTTGAAGGAGTAACTGATACAAAGGCACTCACAATGTGCAGTTAAGCTCGATAAGTGGTTAAATAAAAAGCACTTATTTCTCACCAACGAGCCCATTGGAAGAGTACACTTGTGATGTGAGTCG
>NZ_JAWPOL010000460.1:0-1000 GCF_033391095.1 Vibrio sp. Vb0667
CAATGCACGGTTTACTACGATTGGGTACAACGCACCATTCGCTACCGCAATCAGACAGAAAGGCGCTAGGATTGGCCAGATGGAGGTCAATTCCCACTGCGAAGCTACAAAGATAAGCAACGCGGCAACACTGAATAAACCGATCAACTGACGTAGAATTTTTTCATCACCAAATTTGCGAACACCAACTTTACCTAGGTAACCACCCACCATGAAAGCAATGGTTTGTGGAATAAAGCTCAAACCGATGTCTTTTGCTTCGTAGCCGAGTTGAGACATGATTTCTGGCATACCAGTAAGGTAAGCAAAGAACGCTGCCGACGCGGTTGCGAACATAAACACGTTACCTAGGTAAGTTTTTGAACCTAGTAACGCTTTAATATCCGCAGACATGCTGGTTTGTTTGATTTCGGCTTGTTCGTTCTTTTGTGCCATGGTGGCAGCAACCAGCACCACGCCAACAAGCGTTAATGCGATAAAAATACTGTGCCAACCAAAGCTATCCGCTAAAACCACACCCAGTTGAGGTGCAAGTGCTGGTGATAGTGCCACCAACGGCATGATGGTTGCAAAAATTTGCTGGCTACTGCTGGAGTAACGCTTGATTACCATCGCTTGCCAGATAACCGCAGGAGCACACACGCCGATTGCTTGCACAAAGCGCAGTGTCAGTAGCTGCCAAACTTCATCGCAGAATGCTAAGCCGAATGAGGCAATGGTAAAGAGTACCAGACCTGCGGCCAGCGTATTGCGGTGACCAAATTTATCCGATGCCAATCCCCACATCAGCTGACCAAAAGCCATACCTACAAGAAATACGGTCAGAGAAAGTGCGATTTGTTCGGGACCTGTAGCAAAGTCGATTTCCATCGCTTTGAACGCAGGTAAGTACATGTCAGTGGCAACAAAGCCAAGCATGGATAAAGCTGCAAGATAAACGAGCTGTAGTTTTGATATTTTCATGATTCAACCAATCAAATTATTTAATCATTTTTTAATC
>NZ_JAWPOL010000461.1:0-1000 GCF_033391095.1 Vibrio sp. Vb0667
AAAACTATATGTAGATTTAGAACAACTTAATGCAAGAAGTTCCGTTTTTTGTTGTGATTCTTGCCACGATTCCACTTTGCAAGACCCTAATTGTTAGGGCATTGAAAGAAAATCATCGACAGGTACAATGAGTTCTCACTCACACGAAAATATTGGATATGAAGATTAACAATCAGCAACGAACCGGATTCGGTTACTTCCTATACGGAATTCAATTGGCGCTCTCTCCAGAGATAAGACGTTTTGTCGTGTTACCACTTTTAGCAAATATTATTCTCGTGGGTGGGGCTATCTTCTATCTATTCTCCCACTTGAACATGTGGATTGAAGGTTGGATTGGACAGTTACCAGAGTTTCTCTCTTGGCTCACGTATATCTTGTGGCCCCTACTTGCTCTAACGATACTGGCCACCTTCTCTTATTTCTTTAGCACGTTAGCCAACTTTATTGCCGCTCCCTTCAACGGGCTGTTAGCAGAAAAAGTTGAAGAGACGCTAACCGGAAAAAAAATTAATGACGACGGCTTTACGGCTGTTCTAAAAGATGTGCCTCGCGTACTTGCTCGCGAATGGAGAAAACTGCTTTATATACTGCCTAAAGCAATTGGCTTGTTTTTGCTCTTACTTATCCCGGCACTAGGGCAAACTGTTGGCCCGGTTTTATGGTTTATCTTTACCGCCTGGATGCTCGCGATTCAATATTGTGATTACCCGTTCGATAACCACAAAATTCCGTTCAACGACATGCGTTACAAATTGAAACAAAAGCAAGGTAAAGCCTATGGCTTTGGTGTGTTGGTTTCAGTATTCACAACGATTCCAATTTTGAACCTTATCGTCATGCCTGTTGCAATATGCGGTGCGACCGCCATGTGGGTGGCAGAGTTTAAACATCAGCGCTAGGTCAAATTTAGTGAAAGGGAAGGCTGTTCGATGCGCTTCCCTTTCTTTTTACTAAATTCTCGGCCAACCTAATAAGATATAACTTTTTAATCCTTTTA
>NZ_JAWPOL010000046.1:0-22253 GCF_033391095.1 Vibrio sp. Vb0667
CTAAACTTAACAGCAATCAGTATTCGCAATAATTTACGAGAAAAATACAGAACGTTAGGACAAGATTAAGTATGTTTAATTTTGATAGTACATTAGGTTATGAGCCACCATTGGACGTTCATAATTTAACGGATGAACAAACAGCCATCTCAATCGAGAACCTTAATCTGTTCTATGGTCAAACTCAGGCGCTGCATGATATTTCGATGCGAATTCCCAAAGGGCGAGTCACCGCTTTTATCGGTCCTTCAGGGTGTGGAAAGTCGACGTTATTACGTTGCATCAATCGCATGAACGACTTAGTGGAAGGGTGTCGAGTCACAGGCAAAGTGCGTCTCCATGGCAAGAATGTTTATCATCCTAATGTCGATGTTGCGACACTTCGACGCCGAGTGGGGATGGTGTTTCAAAGACCCAATCCATTTCCTAAGTCTATTTATGAAAATGTAGTTTATGGCTTACGCTTACAAGGTGTAAAAAACAGCCGCAGTTTAGATGACGCAGTGGAGCGATCCTTGCGCTCGGCGGCGTTGTGGGATGAGGTAAAAGACCGCTTGCATGAGAACGCATTTGGTTTATCTGGTGGTCAGCAACAGCGCTTGGTCATTGCGCGTGCGGTGGCGATTGAGCCGGAAGTCCTGTTATTGGACGAGCCAACATCAGCGTTGGATCCAATCTCAACTTTAACTATTGAAGAGCTTATCAATGAGCTGAAGACTCAATATACTGTCGTTATCGTTACCCATAACATGCAACAAGCGGCGAGAGTGAGCGATCATACTGCATTCATTCATATGGGTAAGTTAATTGAATACTCTGACGCGGACTCGATCTTCACTTCGCCAATGAAGAAACAGACCGAAGATTACATTACGGGTCGCTACGGTTAAGTCGCGACTCTATACGGAATAAGGAACATCATGCACTTTGGACGTCATATTTCAGGACAATTTAACGTAGAGCTAGAATCGATTCGTACTCATGTATTAACCATGGGAGGCTTGGTAGAGCAGCAGCTTTCGTATGCTATTCAAGCCTTGCATAAAGAAGACATCGAACTGGCGCGTAAGGTTGTGCGTGACGATCATAAAGTGAATGCGATGGAAGTCTCGATCGATGACGCCTGTACACGCATTATTGCTAAGCGTCAGCCAACGGCAAAAGACTTGCGCTTAATCATGGCTATCATCAAAACGATCACGGATTTAGAACGCATCGGTGATGTGGCGACACGCATTGCTTACGTTGCCATTGAAAGCCCATCATCAAAAGAACGACAATTCCAAGTGTCGTTAGAGCCTCTCTGCCGTCAGGCAATTAATATGCTGCATCAGGTTTTAGACGCGTTTGCCCGTATGGATGTAGAAGCGGCAGCAGAGGTGCACAAACAAGATGACAAACTAGACGCCGAGTATGAAGCGGTGATTCGTCAGTTGATGACTTACATGATGGAAGATCCAAAAAATATCCCTAATATTCTGCAAGTGATGTGGTCGGCACGCGCGATTGAACGCGTGGGTGACCGCTGCCAGAACATCTGTGAATACATTATTTACTTCGTGAAAGGGAAAGATGTACGCCATCTAGGTGATCAAAGTATTGATGACGTACTGAAGTAACTGACTTCAATAAATAGACCAGCTTTTAGGCTGGTCTATTTATTAGAGAGAAGGAAAGCACGTCAATATTTATCAGGAACGAAGGTCTGATCATCAATGGGCGCTCTGACGTAACCTTCTTTATTGAGTTCAGGTAATTCGATGGGTGAGTACTCAAGTGCTTTGTAATCAATCTGGCTTAGTAAATGACTGATACAGTTCAAGCGCGCTTTCTTTTTGTCATCAGAAGGGACGACCCACCAAGGGCAGCTTTTCGTGTCTGTATAGGCAAACATCTTATCTTTTGCTTCCGAATACTCCGCCCAGCGATGACGTGACTCCAAATCCATGGGGCTGAATTTCCAACGTTTGATCGGCGTATTAATTCGACCTAGAAAACGTTTTTCCTGCTCTTCGTCTGAAACCGAAAACCAATACTTAATCAGAATAATCCCAGAGCGTTGCAACATTCTCTCGAATTCAGGGCAAGAGCGTAAAAACTCCTCGTATTCGTCTGGAGTACAGAACCCCATGACTTTTTCGACACCTGCTCGGTTATACCAACTTCGGTCAAATAAAACGATTTCACCAGCAGATGGTAAATGAGCGACGTAACGTTGGAAGTACCATTGCGTTTTTTCTTTTTCTGTCGGTGCAGGCAGAGCTACTACGCGACAAACACGCGGGTTTAGCTTTTCTGTAATTCGCTTTATCACTCCGCCTTTGCCCGCAGCATCACGGCCTTCAAACAGAACCACCACTTTTAACCCTTTGTGTTTGACCCACTCTTGAAGTTTTACGAGCTCAACTTGAAGGTTTTTGAGCTCCTTTTCGTATTCCTTTTTCTTCAATTTAGACATACACCTTTCCTCACTCCTTGATAAACAATATGTTAGCACTCAAAAGCTATGCGCGTGAGGTTACGGTCGTCTATTTGAGAGCTGCTACGACATCGGTAATGGCTTGTGTACTTGTGATGGGGATTAAAAAATCATCGACATCGGATGCGCCCATTTTGCTTTGTTCAGCAACAAAGGTCATTTGGCTAGGGCGTGTGGTTTTGCCTGACAGATGGATTTCAGGAACTTGAGTGTCTTCTACTAACGCACGTACGTTACTCGCATTAACGCCAGCACCCGCCATGATTGCTATGCGTCCTTGGGCTTGCTTAACCAAAGCTCTAAGCACATCGATCCCTTGCGGTGCTGAAGGCGCAAGACCGGAGGTTAAAATACGTTCACAACCTAAGCTGATCACTTCTTCCAAAGCTTTTTCAGCGTCACGACACTGGTCAAAGGAACGATGGAAGGTCACGCCTAAGCCAAGCGCTTGAGCAAATTCACACAGCGCAGCCGCGTAAGGCATATGAATATCACCGTCTTGAGTGAGCACGCCGAACACGACACCGCTCAAGCCTGATTGGTGAGCTGCTTCAATATCCCAACGCATCATTTCGATCTCTTCTTCATTGTAGAAGAAGTCACCTTGGCGTGGGCGGATCATGGCATAAACTGGAACACTAGAAAGCTTAGCCGCTTGCTGCATAAAGCCATAACTGGGTGTTAGTCCGCCTAAAGCCAAAGAGGAGCAAAGTTCAATCCGAGTGGCGCCGCCAGCAATGGCGTAGTGCAGAGATTCAATATTATCAATACAGACTTCTAGGTGAGTAACCACGTTCATTTATCCTGCTAACGTTACAAATAAGTGTTGTGGCTAAGATATTAACAGGGCCAGTAAGCAGAATCTGTATGGAGGGGATGATAAATAGAGGTAAAGTTTACGCTAAAGCGTTACCTCATTTTGGCGGTTTATCTGAAGGAAAAAGAAAGCCCAGAGCAGAGGCTCTGGGCTTTGATAGGACTTTACTTAGACTGATTGGCGTTTGCGGTTTTCCGCATTAGCTTATTGCTTTATATACATCCAACCATCACACCCGTTGAGCTAGGGTGAAGGTCTATTATTTTTTGCCTAGGTCAGCTGCGTGCTCAGATAGGAACGCTGCAACACCTTTTGGAGATGCGTCCATACCTGCTTTACCTTCTTCCCATTGTGCAGGACATACTTCGCCGTGCTTCTGGTGGAAGTTAAGAGCGTCAACCATGCGTAGCATTTCGTCGATGTTACGGCCTAGTGGTAGGTCGTTAACTACTTGGTGACGTACAACGCCTTCTTCGTCGATTAGGAAAGAACCACGGAAAGCAACGCCTGCTTCTGGGTGCTCAACGTCGTAAGCTTTACAGATTTCGTGCTTAACGTCAGCAACTAGTGGGTACTTAACTTGACCGATACCGCCATCTTCGATAGCAGTGTTACGCCATGCGTTGTGAGAGAACTGAGAATCGATAGAAACACCGATTACTTCAACACCTTTAGCTTGGAAGTCAGCTAGACGGTTGTCGAATGCGATTAGCTCAGATGGGCAAACGAAAGTGAAATCTAGTGGGTAGAAGAATACTACTGCTTTCTTACCTTTAGTGAACTCTGCAAAGTTGAAGTTTTCAACGATTTCACCGTTACCTAGAACAGCTGCTGCAGTAAAATCAGGGGCTTGACGACCTACTAGTACCATTTTTTTGCTCCTAAAAAGTATGGTTAGCTCCAAACCGAATTCAGTTGTGTCGGTTTGGTTCGTGTTTGTACGAGACAAACTATAGTACAGATTGTAGTATTGAAAAAAGCGAAATAAATAGATTGAGTTAATCGAAAAAAACGATAATAACAAAACTCTTAACTCGATCACTGGAACGGCGGTAGATACAAATACAATTATGAATAAATGGCCCAGTTTGAAGCAGTTACACTATTTAGTCACACTGCATGAAACAAGACATTTTAGTGACGCTGCAGAGCGTTGTTTTGTCAGTCAGTCGACTTTAAGTAAGGGTATTCAAAACTTAGAGGAGTTGATTGGCTGTCCATTATATGAAAAGAAAGACAAGAAAAGTCCACTGGTTTTTACCCAAACAGGAGAAATGGTAGTAAAGCAGGGGCGAGAGCTGTTAGCAAAAGGGCAAGATTTGGTCGAGCTTGGACGTATGTGCCAAGGCGACGATATGCAAGGCCAGCTAAAAGTAGGATGTATACCAACAATTGCTCCGTTTTTACTGTGTGATTTGGTACAAGAGGTGAACTACCGTTTTCCACAACTGAATCTTTTATTAAGAGAAGACACGACGACAAACTTACTTCAAGCGCTCAGACATGGTGAGCTGGATGTGCTTATTTTAGCGTTACCAGTCGAAATTGATGGCATGGAAAGCCGAGTAGTGGGTAAGGATCCGTTTCGAATGGTTATAAGCGCTAATCAAGCCCAATCGGTCCCTGTGCCGATTCGTTACGCGGATTTACCTGACGAATCCGTCTTTCTACTAGAGAAAGAACATTGCTTAACGGAACATGCGGTATCAGCGTGTAAATTAACAGACAAAGAAAAAATCAATCCGTTTACGGCAACCAGCCTCCATACACTGGTGCAAATGGTTGCGAATGGTTTGGGAACAACGTTCATTCCTCAAATGGCTATCGACCATGGCTTGCTGCATAACCAGAATTTAGTCGTGATCGATCCTCCAGGTAAACAAGCTTATCGCGAAATCGGCTTAGTTTGGCGTCCGAGCTCGTCAAGAACGAAAACATTTAATCAACTTGCAGAAGTCGTTTCAGAGCTGCTTTAGCTATTAGTATTAGCCCTTACTTCTCCATTATTTATCTAAAAGCGCACTGGAAACAGTGCGCTTTCTAGTATTTTATTCTGCTGGTAAACTTTGACTTGTAAAATTTTACAGCTCTTCTTTGATGAAGCTTTCATAAAATAGTGAAATTTCACAATGTTAATTTTACACAAAGCCCTGCATGTCTTGTTTGACCCCTGTTTAAATCCATCTCTTCAGCCCTTGTGAATACAAGGTGTTTGTTTACCTGTCAATATTCATACGCTTGTTTGAAATTATAAAGCGACTTTAAATTTAATGTAATTTTATTACGTAATAACTTACAAAATAAGGCGCTTGATAGATGGTTTTTACCTTGCGGAATAAAACTTTGAATTTTCTGTTTTGTTTATATTAGGGGTTTCACTAAACCCTTTGTTGATATAGCTTATTTAAAGGCCGATACGACTTATGTCTAGATTGAAAATACACGTAGCATTACGCAATCTATCGGCATGGCTAGACGAGTTGAACACAAAGTTAAAGGATGTAATTTGTTGTTCATAACTTACAAATGTAGCTTTACGCTGACTGCCCAAGATTGATAAAGCACGTTAAGGATGAATGATTATGCTTGCTCAGACAGAACAAAAAACACAACAACTAAAGCAAACCCAAGGCATGCTTGAGGTGAATGGAGTCGTTGCTCCAGAACATCAAGCAATTTTCCCTGTTGAAGCCCAAACCTTTTTATCTCTACTGTGTGAAAAATTTGCCGGACGTGTTGAACAGTTGCTGGAAGCAAGAGAAGAGAAGCAAGCACGTATTGATGCTGGTGAGCTACCAGATTTTCTACCAGAGACACAAGACATCCGTGAAGGAAGTTGGAAGATCCTAGGAATCCCACAAGATCTGCAAGATCGCCGTGTGGAGATTACCGGACCAACTGACCGCAAGATGGTGATTAACGCACTGAATGCGAATGTAAAAGTGTTCATGGCAGACTTCGAAGATTCAATGTCTCCTGCATGGAGTAAAGTGCTGGATGGTCAAATTAACTTGCGCGATGCTGTTAATGGCACCATCAGTTACACCAATCCTGGCAATGGCAAACATTATCAGCTGGAAGATGACCCAGCGGTGTTGATCTGCCGTGTTCGCGGCCTTCATTTAAAAGAAAAACACGTTACGTGGCACGGTCAGATCATTCCAGGTGCGCTATTCGATTTCGCTCTGTATTTCTATAACAACTACAAAGCGTTACTTCAAAAAGGCAGCGGCCCTTATTTCTACCTTCCAAAACTGCAATCGCATCACGAAGCGAAGTGGTGGAGCGAAGTGTTCCATTTCACGGAAGACTATTTCGGTTTGGATACAGGCACCATCAAAGCGACTGTGCTGATTGAAACCTTACCAGCGGTATTCGAAATGGACGAGATTCTGTTCTCGCTTAAAGAACACATCGTTGGTTTGAACTGTGGTCGCTGGGATTACATCTTTAGCTATATCAAAACATTGAAAAAACACTCAGACCGAGTACTGCCAGATCGCCAAGTGGTAACGATGGACAAGCCATTCTTAAACGCTTACTCGCGATTATTGGTACGTACTTGCCATAAACGAGGTGCTTTCGCGATGGGAGGAATGGCCGCATTTATCCCAGCTAAAGACCCGAAAGAGAATCAAAAAGTATTAGACAAGATCCAGACTGACAAATCGTTAGAAGCTAACAACGGCCACGACGGTACTTGGGTGGCTCATCCAGGTTTGGCTGACACTGCTATGGAAGTCTTTAGTGCTGTGCTGGGTGAACGCACCAACCAGTTGGATGTGAGCCGTGCAGAGGATGCGCCTATTACAGCAGCTGAACTGCTTGAGCCTTGTGAAGGCGAGCGCACTGAAGGCGGAATGCGCCACAATATTCGCGTTGCGCTGCAATACATCGAAGCTTGGATTTCTGGCAATGGTTGTGTGCCGATTTACGGACTGATGGAAGACGCAGCAACGGCAGAAATCTCACGCGCCTCTATCTGGCAATGGATTCAACACGGCAAGTCGCTAGACAACGGATTAAAGGTCACTAAAGAGCTGTTCGAGCTCTATCTCAAAGAGGAGATTGAAGTCGTGAAGCAAGAAATTGGCGAGCAGCGCTACCATGCGGGTCGATTTGAAGAAGCAGCAGACTTAATGGCAAGGCTCACGACGAGCGATGAACTGACCAACTTTTTGACAGTTCCTGGTTATGACTACCTGGATTAATAAAGAATAACTGTAACACCAATAACGTGAAGGATTTTCAAGGCAGATAGGGAAGTACTGCCTGAGAACGGAAACTCAACGCACACGCATAAAGTGCAAATTATAAAGAGGGATAGACCAATGACTAACTTAACTCGCCGCCAACAAATTGAAGCTCTGGAAAAAGACTGGGCAACTAACCCACGCTGGAAAAATGTGAAGCGTACTTACACTGCCGAGGAAGTGGTGGAACTGCGTGGCTCTATGGTGCCTGCAAACACAATTGCACAACGTGGTGCAGACAAACTTTGGTCACTGGTCAACGGTAGTGCGAAAAAAGGTTACGTAAACTGTCTTGGTGCGCTAACGGGTGGTCAAGCCGTTCAACAAGCTAAGGCAGGTATTGAAGCGATCTATCTGTCAGGCTGGCAGGTAGCGGCGGATAACAACACCGCTTCGACGATGTATCCAGACCAATCTCTTTACCCAGTAGATTCTGTACCGTCAGTAGTAAAGCGTATCAACAACTCATTCCGTCGTGCAGACCAAATTCAGTGGGCTGCTGGTAAGACGCCTGAAGATGAAGGTGGTATTGATTACTTCCTACCTATCGTAGCGGATGCGGAAGCGGGCTTTGGTGGTGTGCTTAACGCTTACGAACTAATGAAATCGATGATCGAAGCCGGTGCCGCGGGCGTTCACTTTGAAGACCAGTTAGCATCGGTGAAAAAGTGTGGTCATATGGGTGGTAAGGTATTAGTTCCTACGCAAGAAGCGGTACAAAAGCTCGTTGCAGCTCGTTTGGCTGCTGACGTAGCGGGAACAACAACATTAGTTATTGCTCGTACTGATGCGAATGCGGCGGATCTCATTACTTCAGATTGCGACCCATATGATAAAGACTTTATTGAAGGTGAGCGCACTCAAGAAGGTTTCTACCGCGTTCGCGCGGGTATCGACCAAGCGATTTCTCGCGGTCTGGCTTACGCACCATATGCAGACTTGATTTGGTGTGAAACGGCTACGCCATGTTTGGAAGAAGCACGTAAGTTTGCAGAAGCAATTCACGCTGAATACCCAGATCAATTGTTGGCGTACAACTGCTCGCCTTCATTCAACTGGGAGAAAAACCTAGATGCAGAAACCATTGCTAAGTTCCAACAAGAGCTTGCAGACATGGGCTACAAGTACCAATTCATCACGCTAGCAGGCATTCACAACATGTGGTTCAACATGTTTGAACTGGCACACGCTTACGCTCAAGGTGAAGGTATGCGTCATTATGTTGAGAAAGTTCAGCGTCCTGAATTCCAAGCGGCTGAAAAAGGTTATACGTTTGTTGCGCACCAACAAGAAGTAGGTACAGGTTACTTCGATAGAATGACCAATACTATCCAAGGTGGTAACTCTTCAGTGACAGCATTGACAGGTTCGACCGAAGAAGACCAATTCTAATTGGCAGAGAAACACTTCCTTAATCAGCGTCAGTAATGGCATTTTGAGCGGCAACCCTGCCGCTCTTTTTTCGTTTAACCGGTGTAAAAACGAAACTTACAACAAAGAGAATACGCTTGCGTACTACTCTTCCTGCTCGATTTCTTCAGGTTCCACTTCTTCTTGCAGTTCCAATAAGTTAATCGCAATGGTCACAAAGTCACTGTCAGTAATGATGCCGACCAATCGACCTTTGGTGACAACAGGTAGACAGCCAACTTTATGCTTTTGCATATAGATAGCGCTCTCTTTGAGCCCCGCGATAGGCTCTGCCGTCATGATATTGGTGTGCATCATTTCGTAGAGCGGTGTGTCTAAAGTAAAAGATTGTTCAGCCTCATCTGGGTGCAAGCTCGATTCTTGAGCAGCAAGAATGTCGCGTTGAGTCACCAAGCCTTGTAAGTGGTTATTGGCATCAACAACCGGAATGTGTCGAATATCAAGCGCATCCATCATGCTTTTTGCATCACGCAAGGTGTGCGTGCGCAGTAAGGTATGAGGATTACGAGTCATCATGTCTTCAACCTTGATCATAGAGACCTCCAGCGGCATTGTCCTTCTCTTAAATATAGAGAATATTTTTCTGTATATCTGGGAGCTAACTCGTTTTTCATCAATTAAATAGCACAATGCTGATGGGCTGCGTAATCTGTGTTTTATTGGTGTTTTTATTAATTTGAATAAGTCGGTTTGTGTGCGAGTCAGTTGGCATTTTTAGTTGATATTGAATGTGTTCCCAAGGTAATCCAATGAATTGAATCGCACATTTTTATTCGCTGGATTTTCCAAGATTCTTCTCTCGAAGAAGATACGTCCAGGCTTACCAAATTGAAGACAGCAACCTAGATGAAACGAACAACGTGTAACAAACTTATTGCGCTGGCAGTGGCGGCATTCAGTGTGCCATCAACACAGGCGATTGTGTTAGGAGATGAACAAACCGATCCTGTTGACCGCGTTACTTTGCGAGCAAGTAACATGGCAGAGTTTCCGCTGTGTGGTGGAACGATGCTGACAGAGCAATGGGTACTGACTGCGGCGCACTGTGTGGTGATGGGACAAGGAACCAATGAAGCAACCTACTATGTGACCCCGCCGGGTGAGCTGTCGGTGAATGCGAATGCGTATGAACTTAATTCTGCAGGGCTTGATAACTTTTATCCGGTGTCTCATGTTGTGGTTCATCCGGATTACACCCGGATTTCAAAAGCTGAGACCGACAGTAATGGCAACGTGAAACCTATCCAAACCGGTTTAGATTCAGACATCGCGTTGCTGTATCTCACGCGCCCAGTGGCAAACGCGAACTTTGCTGACCTAGCGAGTAAAGTTGACATGGAGAGTATCGAAGCACGTTTGGTGGCGGATTGGAACGATAATTACCTGACCAATCAACGTGTCGAAAATGTGCAAGTGTTTGGATGGGGGGCTACTCAGCCGGATGCTTCTGAACCTTCTAATACGCTCAAAACCACCATTAGCACATTTTTACCCATCGACAAATGTTATGAGCGTTTAGAAATTGGCAGCAGTTTTCCGGGGATCATTGATTCAAGAGACAACCAAACCAAAATTTGTACGCTACCAACACAAAACCATGTATTGGAGCCAGATAGCCATACTCAATATGGCAACTCTGCATGTAAAGGTGACAGTGGTGGCCCGTTGGTCGATGTGGCGACCGGCAAACAAATTGGTATTGTTAGTGGCGGCCCCCTTATTCTACCAACGTGTGGCTCTTTGACGATCCCAAGTTTCTACACCAAGGTGAGCCACTATTACGACTGGGTACAGTCTTACATCACTGCCGATGCGCCACCAAGTCGTTACATCATTGCGCCGAATTTTATCAAAAGTGCTAACAATGAAAGTGGTGACAATAAAGAGTGTCACGATGGCATTGCGACCAATAACTGTGATTTCAAAGGCTCAGATGATGAAGGTGGCAGTCTAGGGTTTTGGTTATTGGGTTTATTCGTGCCGTTATTCTTGTGGCGAAAGCGTGAGGTTTGATAGGGCGATTGGAATGCCAAACTAATAAGCAGCGGTATACGTTGCTTTGCTTTTTTCATGTTCTCTCTTTGGGGCTCAAATTAAAAATAGTGCCAAGTAATCGAGGCTTTTCACGTTTTATTACACTCTTCACCATGGCTTTTACTGCTATATTCTGGTGATTTGCTTGCTATTGCAGCATGTAAACATATACTAGTCTGCTGCGAAAAACTCGTCGCAATTTTATCGTCGCCTAGACGTGATTTGACCAATAGATAAGACAAGTAACATGCAAGTATCAGATTTCCATTTCGACCTTCCAGATGAACTCATCGCTCGCTACCCTCAACCAGAGCGTACCGCTAGCCGACTGCTGCAAATGGACGGCAATACCGGAGAGCTCATTGATGGCACATTTACTGATGTATTGGGCCAAGTTCAACCCGGTGACTTAGTGGTGTTTAATAATACTCGTGTTATTCCTGCTCGTCTTTTTGGCCGCAAGGAATCGGGCGGTAAATTAGAAGTGCTGGTGGAGCGCATGTTGGATGAGAAAAGCATCCTCGCGCACGTTCGTTGCTCTAAATCACCAAAACCAGGTACAACCATTATTGTTGGCGAGAATGATGAATATTCAGCAGAAATGGTTGCACGCCATGATGCTTTATTTGAACTGAAATTTAGTTCTGATAAGACGGTACTAGAAATTCTGGAAGAAATCGGCCATATGCCGCTTCCTCCTTACATCGACCGTCCAGACGAAGATGCAGATAAAGAGCGTTACCAAACGGTATATAATCAAAAGCCAGGTGCGGTTGCGGCACCTACAGCAGGCCTTCACTTTGATGATGTTCTCTTGGAGAAAATCAAAGCGAAAGGTGCAGAGTTTGCTTACGTTACTTTGCACGTTGGGGCGGGTACATTCCAGCCGGTAAAAGTGGAAAATATCAACGATCACCACATGCATGCCGAGTACGTAGAAGTACCACAAGAAGTCGTCGAAGCAATTAAAGCGACGAAAGCGCGTGGCGGACGAATTATTGCTGTTGGTACCACATCTGTGCGTTCACTTGAAAGTGCAGCGCAAGACGCATTGCAAAAAGGGACTGAGCTGGCCCCATTCTTTGGCGATACTGAAATCTTTATTTTCCCTGGTTACGAATATCAGCTAGTGGATTGCTTGATCACAAACTTCCACTTGCCTGAATCAACACTGATCATGTTGGTGAGTGCATTTGCTGGATACGAGAACACCATGAATGCTTACAAACATGCGGTGGAAAACAAATACCGTTTCTTCTCGTATGGCGATTCAATGTTCATCAAGAAGAAAACAGCGTAGTTAAAAATAGATTTACGAGTGCTAGCAGTAAGCTAGGAAATAAAGCATCCATTGCTTTGTCTCTCGCAAGGAAAAGCGACCGCTCCTTAAAGTAGGGTAGAGCCCTAAACACTCAGTCAGACTGTTTCTCTGACACCCGGAGGCATCGTGAAATTAAAATTCGATCTTAAGAAGAAAAACGGCAATGCACGTCGTGGTCAACTGACTTTCGAACGCGGCACTGTTCAAACTCCTGCGTTCATGCCAGTAGGTACTTACGGTACCGTTAAAGGTATGACACCAGAAGAAGTAAAAGGTACTGGTGCAGAAATTCTGCTAGGTAATACGTTCCACCTGTGGCTACGTCCTGGTCAAGAAGTGATGAAAATGCACGGTGACCTGCACGATTTTATGAACTGGCACGGTCCTATTCTTACTGATTCAGGCGGCTTTCAAGTATTCAGCCTTGGTAAGATGCGTACGATCACTGAAGAAGGTGTTCACTTTCGTAACCCAGTAAACGGTGACAAGATTTTCATGGACGCAGAAAAGTCGATGGAAATTCAAAAAGACCTGGGCTCTGACATCGTTATGATTTTTGACGAGTGTACGCCTTACCCAGCGACACACGATGAAGCGAAGAAATCGATGGAAATGTCATTACGCTGGGCACAGCGTTCACGTGACCACTTCGAGAAGCTAGAAAACCCGAACAACCTATTTGGTATTGTCCAAGGTGGTGTTTACGAAGATTTACGTGATGTGTCGGTAAAAGGTCTAACGGAAATCGGTTTTGACGGTTACGCGGTTGGTGGTTTGGCAGTAGGTGAGCCTAAAGAAGACATGCACCGTATTCTTGAGCATACTTGTCCTCAACTTCCTGAAGACAAACCTCGCTACTTGATGGGCGTAGGTAAGCCAGAAGACTTGGTTGAAGGTGTTCGTCGTGGTATCGACATGTTTGACTGTGTAATGCCAACGCGTAACGCACGTAATGGTCACTTATTTGTGACTGGTGGTGTGATCAAGATCCGTAATGCGAAACATAAAACGGATACAACACCATTGGATCCGCATTGTGACTGTTACACTTGTCAAAACTACAGCAAGTCGTACCTTCACCATTTAGAGCGTTGTAATGAAATCTTAGGCGCTCGCTTGAATACAATCCATAACCTGCGTTACTACCAACGTCTGATGGAAAGCATTCGTAAAGCAATTGATGAAGATCGCTTCGATGAATTTGTTACTGAGTTCTATGAGCGTCGTGGCCGTGAAGTGCCACCACTAGCAAAAGAGCAGTAATTGAAAAACTAAAAGAATTAAAGCCTTTGGCATGTCGCCAGAGGCTTTTGCTAATAAAGTAGGCTAACGCACGTTATTTTTGAGAGAGCGATCTCTATTAGTTACTCTCAGACTTGAATCTAAAATGCGAAAGCCCAATTTGTTTGATTATCAATAAAATATAATGAGGATGTTTTAATGTTTATTTCTCAGGCTCACGCAGCAGCAGAAGGCGCGCCAGCAGGCGGTGGTTTTGAAATGCTAATCATGCTTGGCATGTTCGCAGTGATCTTTTACTTCATGATTTATCGCCCACAAGCGAAACGCGTAAAAGAACACAAAAACCTAATGGCTTCTATGGGCAAAGGCGACGAAGTTTTAACTAGCGGTGGCCTAGTGGGTAAAATCACTAAGATTGCTGAAGACAATGACTACATTTCAATTGAGCTTAACGCGAACAATGAAGTAGTAATCAAGAAAGACTTCATCACTGCAGTGCTACCAAAAGGTACGCTTAAGTCTCTATAAAACAGCTAAAGGATCCTCGCTGTGCTAAACCGTTATCCATTATGGAAGTACTTGATGGTGCTTTTTGCCATCATCACCGCTGCGTTATACGCACTTCCAAATATCTACGGTGAAGATCCGGCTATTCAAGTTACAGGGGCGCGTGGCGCCTCTGTAGATATGTCAACGCTGGATGCTGTCACTACTGCTCTTAACAAAGAGCAACTTTCTCATAAATCCATTGCTCTCGAAGATGGATCAATTCTTGTTCGTTTTAACGACACTGACACACAAATCAGTGCTCGTGATGTCATCAGCGAAGCGCTAGGCAAAGACACAATTGTTGCACTTAACCTTGCACCTTCTACACCCGATTGGCTAGAAGCGATTGGCGCGTCACCATTGAAGCTAGGTCTTGACCTTCGCGGTGGTGTTCACTTCTTAATGGAAGTGGATATGGATGCAGCGATGGAAAAGCTTGTTGGTCAACAAGAAGAAGCTTTCCGTAGCGAACTTCGTGACGCCAAGATTCGTTACCGTGCAATCCGCCCTTCTGGAAAAGAAGCGGTAGAAGTGTTGTTGCGTAACGAAGAGCAATTAGCAGAAGCGAAAGCAACGCTAGAAAAGAATCACCCGGACATGATTTTTGTCGATTCTGATTCAAATGGCCGTTACGCTCTTACTGCCACCTTTACTGAGCAACGTTTACAAGAGATCCGTAACTATGCTGTTGAGCAAAACATTACGATTTTACGTAATCGTGTCAACGAACTAGGTGTTGCGGAACCATTGGTTCAACGTCAAGGTGCTAGTCGCATTGTGGTTGAACTGCCTGGTGTTCAAGACACTGCTCGTGCAAAAGAAATTCTCGGAGCTACGGCAACGCTTGAATTCCGTGAAGTTGATGATAAAGCTGACCTATCGGCAGCGGCAAATGGTCGTGCGCCAGCAGGTAGTGAAATCAAGATGGACCGTGATGGTCGCCCAGTTGTGCTTAAGAAGCGCGTTATTCTTGGCGGTCAAAGCATCACAGATGCAAGCTCAAGTGTTGATGAATATGGTCGTCCACAAGTTAACATCTCGCTAGACAGCGAAGGTGGTAATAAGATGTCTGCGTTCTCTAAGAAGAACATTGGTAAGCTAATGGCTACCGTGTTTGCAGAATACAAAGACAGTGGCCGTCGTACGCCTGAAGGCAAAGTTATTCTGGATAAGCATGAAGAAGTCATCAACCAAGCAACGATTCAATCGGCTCTTGGTCGTAACTTCCGTATCACAGGTATCGACTCTGCTGCAGAAGCACACAACCTAGCACTTCTACTACGTGCTGGTGCACTGATTGCACCTATCTCTATCGTTGAAGAACGTACCATTGGTCCATCAATGGGCCAGCAAAACATCGATATGGGTATCCAAGCATGTATCTGGGGTATGGTTGCCGTAATGCTATTTACGCTGCTTTACTACCGCGGCTTTGGTTTGATTGCAAACATCGCTCTAATGGCAAACTTGGTGCTTATCATTGGTGTTATGTCGATGATTCCAGGCGCTACCATGACGCTTCCAGGGATAGCCGGTATCGTGTTAACAGTCGGTATGGCGGTTGATGCGAACGTACTGATCTTCGAGCGTATCCGTGAAGAAATTCGTGATGGACGCAGTCCACAACAAGCAATTCACCAAGGTTACGCGAATGCATTCAGCACGATTGCTGATGCGAACATCACAACACTAATTACTGCAATCATTCTATTTGCGGTCGGTACAGGTGCGGTGAAAGGTTTCGCAGTTACTCTATCTATCGGTATCTTAACTTCAATGTTCACCGCCATTATTGGTACACGTTGTATCGTGAACCTGATCTACGGTGGCAAACGCGTTGATAAATTGTCGATCTAAGGCTGGGAATTAATATGTTTCAAATTCTAAAAGCAGAGAAGACGATCGGCTTTATGCGTTGGTCGAAAGTAGCATTCGTTTTTTCAATTATAATGATTGCTGCTTCTATCTTCACTTTGTCAACCAAGTGGCTTAATTGGGGTCTAGATTTCACTGGCGGTACGCTTATCGAGGTCGGTTTTGAACAGCCAGCAAACCTTGAAGAGATTCGTGCAGCACTAGATTCAAAAGGCTTTGGCGATGCGACAGTACAAAACTTCGGTAGTGCTCGTGAAGTCATGGTCCGTCTTCGTCCACGTGATGACGTTTCTGGTGAAACGCTAGGTAACCAAATCATTGGTGCTATCAAAGATGGTACTGGCGAAAGCGTAGAAATGCGTCGTATTGAGTTCGTAGGTCCCAATGTTGGTGATGAGCTAACAGAAGCTGGTGGTCTAGCGATCTTGGTATCGCTGATCTGTATTCTGCTTTATGTATCGATGCGATTTGAATGGCGTCTAGCGGCTGGTGCGGTAATGGCATTGGCTCACGATATAATAATCACGCTAGGTGTCTTCTCGTTTCTACAAATTGAAGTTGACCTGACCATCGTAGCTGCGCTACTGACGGTTGTGGGCTACTCACTCAACGATACCATCGTTGTATTTGACCGGATTCGTGAAAACTTCCGTAAGATGCGTAAGGGCGAACCTTCAGACATTATGGACGCCTCAATCACTCAAACGTTGAGCCGTACATTGATTACATCTGGTACGACGTTGTTCGTGGTAATTGCACTGTTCATGCAGGGTGGTGCTATGATTCACGGCTTTGCAACCGCACTTTTACTCGGTATCACTGTAGGTACTTACTCTTCTATCTACGTAGCATCAGCACTGGCTCTAAAACTGGGTATCCAGAAAGAGCACTTGATGCCACCTCAAGTAGAAAAAGAAGGTGCAGAGTTCGACGAAATGCCATAAGGCAGATTGAGAACCGAAAACAAAAACCGCTGAGCAATCAGCGGTTTTTTTGTATCTGAATAGAGTCGTGAGCTTGTAGAGCCTCTCTGTATGAAGAGCCTTCAGCTACAGCTAAGTCGATACGAAGCAGTAGATACAAAAAAGCCCTGCTCAATGAGCGGGGCTTTCTAAAGTCATCAGCGTGACGGGCTATATATGACTTTCAAATATTACTTAAGGATCGCGCTGTTACCGTTTTCGCGAATGTGCTTAAGGATAGATTTTACGCCACGAGCGCTTGAAGCAACGATGTTACCAGACTTCATGTAGTCAGTGCCGCCAGCAAAGTCTGTTAGGATTGCGCCAGCTTCACGAGCAATAAGCTCACCTGCTGCCATATCCCAAGGTTTTAGGCCTAGCTCGAAGTAACCATCAACACGGCCAGCAGCCACGTAACAAAGGTCTAGAGCAGCAGAGCCGCTACGACGGAAATCAGCACACTCAGTGAATAGCGCACCAACGATCTTGATGTAAGACTCAGCGTGTTGTTTCTGCTTGAATGGGAAGCCTGTTGCTAGAACAGTACCTTGAAGGTCTTTTAGTTGAGCAACACGAATACGTGCACTGTTTAGTTGAGCGCCGGCACCGCGTTGTGCAGTGAATAGCTCGTTTTGCATTGGATCGTAAACACAAGCAACTTCAGTTTTACCCTTAATACGAACAGCGATAGAAACCGCGAAAGTTGGGTAACCTTTTACAAAGTTAGTGGTGCCATCCAGTGGGTCGATGATCCATTGTACGTCTTTATCTTTACCTTCGATAAGACCTTGTTCTTCAGCAACGATACAGTGCTCAGGGTAAGACTGCTTGATAGTATCGATGATGATGTATTCTGCTTCTTTGTCTACGTTAGTGACAAAGTCATTAGTGCCTTTAAGAGTAGATTCTACTTTATCAGTGTTTTCTAATGATTTAGCAATATGATTGCCAGCCTTTCGCGCAGCGCGAATAGCAATGTTTAGCATTGGATGCATACGAATTTCCCAACGGATGTTAAAGAACAAATGAAAGCGGCGGCGAGTATACCAGAGATAATTAAAAAGGGAAGTGGTTATTTTTTGTTCTAAATGCGACTGGTGAGTGTACAGAGCATACTGCGGACGAGAACAATAACCAAGAATGAGAAGAGAGGTCTGCTTGCCTCTAGGGTGTCTTAAAAAACTATGATAACATTCTGCGGTTTTAATTTAGGCAGCAAACACAGATGTTGGATCAAGTAAAAATTGTACTCGTAGGTACCTCTCATTCAGGCAATATTGGCTCAGCAGCTCGAGCAATGAAAGTGATGGGTTTAAACCAACTAGTATTAGTCGATCCACAATGTGAAGTGGATGAACAAACTTTTGCTTTAGCTGCGGGTGCTGGTGATATTGCTCAAAATGCAAAGATTGTCGGCACATTAGAAGAAGCGGTTGAAGATTGTGGCCTTGTTGTGGGTTCTAGCGCCCGCTCTCGTACATTAGAATGGCCAATGCTCGAGCCACGTGAATGCGGTGAGAAATTTGCAGTTGAAGGCCGAAAGCATCCGGTTGCGCTCGTGTTTGGCCGAGAAAGAACTGGTTTGACAAACGAAGAGCTACAAAAGTGCCACTACCATGTTTGTATTCCCGCTAATCCTGAGTACAGCTCGCTTAACCTAGCGATGGCTGTACAAACTCTCAGTTACGAAGTGCGAGTTGCACACTTGAACTTAGAGCAAAGCCAGTTTTCCCCAAATGAATCGGAAGAATACCCGCGTCATCGAGAACTTGAAATGTTCTTCGAGCATCTTGAAAAGGTGATGGTTGAGACCCAGTTTATTAACAAAGAGCAACCTGGACAGGTGATGAATAAGTTGCGTCGTTTGTTCTCTCGAGCTCGACCAGAAACCCAAGAACTTAATATTCTACGAGGCGTTTTGACTTCGATAGAAAAGAAGTTCTGAGTGAATAATAACCACTTTAGGTGTAAGGATGAATACCTGAGTAAAATGGTCAAATAAATACTTGACCAAATTACTCAGGTATGGAAAAATCTTAACCATTACAAACCATGTGGATACGGTGTGGTATGAAACTTACATCTAAAGGAAGATATGCGGTGACAGCCATGCTGGATGTGGCACTGCATTCGCAACAAAACCCTGTACCTCTGGCTGATATTTCAGAGCGTCAAGGGATCTCGCTCTCTTACTTAGAGCAGCTATTTTCAAAATTGCGTAAAGCAGGTCTCGTTGCCAGCGTTCGTGGTCCTGGTGGTGGTTACCGACTTGGTGCCGACGCTCACAGTATCGCTATTGGTACCGTGATTGCTGCCGTTGATGAGTCAGTAGATGCAACCAAATGCCAAGGTAAAGGAGATTGCCAAGGTGGAACACGTTGCCTTACTCACACGCTGTGGCGTGACCTAAGCTCTCGCATTAGTGACTTTTTGAATAACATCACTCTTGGTGAGTTGATGACAGACAATGAAGTACTCGAAATTTCTGATCGTCAGGACATTGATCTGGCGGTAACCCATGGGCTATCAAACAAAAATACAACCGCCGCGCCCATCGGTGTAAACGTCCGCTCTTAGCGGTCAGCTTTTTACATTGGAGTAGAGAATGAAACTGCCGATTTATCTTGATTATTCCGCTACATGTCCAGTTGATCCACGTGTTGCTGAAAAAATGGTTCAGTACATGACAATGGATGGCACATTTGGCAACCCAGCGTCACGTTCGCACCGTTACGGCTGGCAGGCAGAAGAAGCGGTCGATACTGCTCGTGAGCAAATTGCTGACCTTCTAAATGCAGATCCTCGCGAAATCGTATTTACATCTGGTGCGACAGAATCAGACAACCTTGCGATTAAAGGTGCAGCGCACTTTTACTCGAAGAAAGGCAAGCACGTAATCACTTGTAAAACAGAGCACAAAGCCGTTCTTGACCCATGTCGTCAACTTGAGCGTGAAGGCTTTGAAGTGACTTACCTTGAGCCAGAATCAAATGGCTTGATCGATCTAGAGAAGCTTAGAGCAGCCATGCGTGATGACACCGTGCTTGTGTCTATTATGCATGTAAACAACGAGATTGGTGTGGTTCAAGACATTACAGCGATCGGCGAACTGTGCCGTGAGCGTAAAATTGTTTTCCACGTGGACGCTGCGCAATCTGCAGGTAAATTACCAATCGACGTTCAAGAGATGAAAGTTGATCTAATTTCACTTTCTGCTCACAAAGTTTACGGTCCTAAAGGTATCGGTGCACTTTACGTACGTCGTAAGCCTCGTATTCGTCTTGAAGCGCAAATGCACGGTGGCGGTCATGAGCGTGGTTTCCGCTCTGGTACACTACCTACTCACCAAATCGTAGGCATGGGTGAAGCATTCCGCATTGCAAAAGAAGACATGCAAAAAGATTACGATCATGCTTTAGCGCTTCGTAACCGTCTTTTTGATGGCGTGAAAGACTTAGAAGCAGTGACGGTAAACGGTGACTTTGAGCAGCGTGTACCACACAACCTAAACATCAGTTTCGCATTCGTAGAAGGTGAATCACTACTAATGTCGCTTAAAGATCTAGCGGTATCTTCTGGTAGTGCTTGTACGTCTGCAAGCCTTGAGCCTTCTTACGTTCTTCGTGCCCTAGGCATGGATGACGAATTGGCTCACAGCTCGGTTCGTTTCTCGTTTGGTCGTTTCACGACTGAAGAAGAAATTGATTACGCAATTGAACAAATCCGCGTTGCAGTGACTAAGCTACGCGACATGTCTCCTCTATGGGATATGTACAAAGAAGGGATTGATTTGAGCACTGTTGAATGGGCTCACCATTAATCTCAGGGATTGAAATAGAGGATTCGAGGTAATTTATCATGGCATACAGCGAAAAAGTAATTGATCACTACGAGAACCCACGTAACGTTGGTTCATTCGATAAAGAAGATCCATCAGTAGGTAGCGGCATGGTTGGCGCTCCTGCGTGTGGTGACGTAATGAAGCTTCAAATCAAAGTGACACCTGAAGGTATCATCGAAGATGCGAAGTTCAAAACATACGGTTGTGGTAGTGCAATCGCATCAAGCTCACTAGTAACTGAGTGGGTAAAAGGTAAGTCAGTTGATGAAGCGGCAGCAATTAAAAACTCTGAGATTGCTGAAGAGCTAGAGCTTCCACCAGTGAAAGTTCACTGTTCTATTCTTGCTGAAGATGCAATCAAAGCAGCGGTTGCTGACTACAAGAAAAAACACCAAGAATAATTATTCCGTAATATAATGGGAGCTTTGACGCTCCCATTCCAATCGAAATTTAGACAGACTAAGGTGCAGTATGGCCATCACAATGACAGAATCAGCGGCAAGTCGCGTAAGAGCATTCCTAGATAACCGAGGCAAAGGTATCGGTTTACGTCTTGGAGTGAAGACGACTGGCTGTTCCGGCATGGCATACGTACTTGAGTTTGTTGATGAGCTCAATGAAGAAGACGAAGTATTTGAACTCTCTGGAGTGAAAATTATCATCGATCAAAAGAGCTTAGTGTACCTAGATGGTACTGAATTGGATTACGTGAAAGAAGGGTTGAATGAAGGTTTTGAATTCAACAACCCTAACGCGAAAAGTGAATGTGGTTGTGGTGAAAGCTTCAACGTCTAATTGATTGTCCTTCTGGGCAAACGAGTCCGGAAGGCTTTACTAGGACCCGAACTTAATGAATCACTTTGAATTATTTGGGCTACCAAGTCAGTTTAAGCTGGATGGTAGCCTTCTTTCTTCTCAGTTCCGAGAACTACAAAAACGCTTCCACCCGGATAACTTTGCAACGGGCTCAGAACGTGACCGTTTGATGGCGGTGCAAAAGGCGGCGCAAATCAACGATGCCTATCAAGTTCTGAAAAATCCTATTTCTCGCGCCGAGTATATCCTCGCAGAGCAAGGTGTTGAGATCCGAGGTGAACAGCAAACAATGCAAGATCCGATGTTCTTAATGGAGCAAATGGAACTGCGCGAAGAACTGGAAGAGATTGCTGACAAGTCCGATCCTGAATCGGCGCTTTTTGACTTCGACTCTAAGGTCAGCAAAATGTACAAACAGCATCTGGCAAGCGTCGAGCAAGAGCTTGATGATGGTCTATGGACTGAAGCCGCAGACCGAGTTCGTAAGCTAAAATTCATTGCCAAACTAAAGAACGAAATTGAGCTAGTCGAAGACAAACTCCTCGGCTAGTAAGCGTGACAAGGACCTATCATGGCACTACTTCAAATCGCAGAACCGGGCCAAAGCTCGGCACCTCATGAGCATAAGTTAGC
>NZ_JAWPOL010000047.1:0-19415 GCF_033391095.1 Vibrio sp. Vb0667
GATGACCGCATGATCGGTAAGAACATCACTACCGGTATAAATTTTACAGTTACTTAGCGCGTACATAGTCAGCTAGTCCTTATAGATGAGAATTCAATTTCTATATCGTTATCTAAGTAGAGACTGCTTCAGTCATATGGGTACTTAGTTTGTATCACTGAATTAGATAACGAGTCACATACAGCAAGTCGCGTTTTATCGATGTTATTGTCATAGTAACTAGCTGAAAAGTAATAATTGTATGGTTTTTTATGATTCTTTTTCAGAGCAAAGTTACAGTGATTTACCCGCCTAGATACCAAAATAACACTGATTCTGCCTTGCATAAAGTGCGAGAATATTATCTTTAAAACGCCATTTTTTCGTATAATAAAATAAGTTTTATGATCTCGCTAGCAAAAACCTTCCGAAAGGGCAAATTGTGGTGATTATGATCACAAACGGTGAGCTTTTAATTTGCGGAGCAAAATTAATATCATAAACTTAGGATGACTAAATTGGACGGCTGAAATAAGTCATTCAACATAACATCTAATCCTATAGGGGGAACTTAAGGTGAACATTCTCGGATACTTCCAGAAGGTGGGTAAGGCGCTTATGGTGCCGGTTGCCACACTTCCTGCAGCAGCAATACTCATGGGTATTGGCTACTGGATCGACCCAAATGGCTGGGGCGCAAACAGTGCACTTGCTGCATTTCTTATTAAAGCTGGTGCAGCGATCATTGACAATATGTCAGTATTGTTCGCTGTTGGTGTTGCTTACGGAATGTCTAAAGACAAAGATGGCGCCGCTGCACTTTCAGGTTTCGTGGGCTTCTTAGTTGTCACAACGCTTTTGGCCCCTGGTGCAGTATCACAAATTCAAGGCATTGACCCAAGTGAAGTACCTGCTGCATTTGGTAAAATCAATAACCAGTTCGTCGGTATCTTGGTTGGTATTGTTTCTGCTGAGTTGTACAACCGTTTTTCTCACGTAGAGCTGCACAAAGCACTGGCGTTTTTCTCTGGCAAGCGTCTTGTACCGATCCTAACGTCTTTTGCTGGTATCGTTATTGCGTTCATCCTGATGTACGTTTGGCCATCAGTTTACGGCGGTCTGGTCAGTTTTGGTGAAAGCATTCAAGGTATGGGTGAAGCAGGTGCAGGTGTTTACGCATTCTTCAACCGTCTTCTAATTCCTGTTGGTCTGCACCATGCACTAAACTCAGTGTTCTGGTTTGATGTTGCTGGTATTAATGACATTCCAAACTTCCTTGGCGGAGCGAAATCATTAGCTGAAGGCACGGCAACGGTAGGTGTTACGGGGATGTACCAAGCGGGCTTCTTCCCAATCATGATGTTTGGTTTACCAGGTGCTGCTCTAGCGATGTACCATACTGCGAAATCAAAGAATAAAGAGAAAGTGGCATCTATCATGATTGCAGCTGCGTTTGCTTCATTCTTTACAGGTGTAACAGAACCACTTGAATTTGCATTCATGTTCCTTGCTCCAGGACTGTACGTTCTTCACGCAGCGCTGACTGGTCTATCAGTTTATATCGCGGCATCAATGCAGTGGATTGCAGGTTTCGGTTTCTCTGCTGGTTTAGTCGACTTAGTATTGTCGACTCGTAACCCGCTAGCGGTAAATTGGTACATGCTCATTGTACAAGGTCTTGGTTTCTTTGCGGTTTACTACTTCGTGTTCCGTACCGTGATTGTTAAGTTTGGCCTTAAAACACCGGGACGTGAAGATGATGAAGAAGCTTCATCTAACGTGGCTGGATCAAGCAATTCTTCAGAGCTTGCTCGTCAGTACTTGAAAGCACTTGGCGGTCATGACAACCTAAGTTCTATCGATGCCTGTATTACTCGTTTGCGCCTTTCTGTGAAAGATATGAGCGTTATCAATGAGAAAACTCTGAAAGATCTTGGAGCTATGGGAGTTGTGAAGCTAGGTACAAACAACCTACAAGTTATCCTTGGTCCACTAGCAGAGATTGTTGCTGGTGAGATGAAGAATGTATCTAAAGATGAAGACTTAAGTGGTGTTCAGTTACCAGCTTAACTGTTTAATAGTGGTGCGATTGTTTGTTATTGGTATTGCAAACAATTGATACTACAACATCGCAAAAGGCCTCCGCAGGAGGCCTTTTTTCGTTTAGGCCCTTTGAATCTGCTTTGCTTTCACGCCAACTCGATAAATATTGTCGTTTTAGAGCGAGTTCTTGTTGTCTAATTGCTTAGAATTGTGGATCATTAGGAACAATGTACTCTGTGAAACCATACTTGGATACAGGGTTCCGTTTTCTCTGACAATACTAATATTTTTGAGGTGCTATAGATGAGTGAAGCTGATGCTCGTCCATCAAACTTTATTCGCCAGATCATTGATAAAGATCTAGCGGATGGTAAACACACTAGCGTGCATACTCGATTCCCGCCGGAGCCAAATGGCTACCTGCATATCGGTCATGCTAAGTCTATCTGTTTGAACTTCGGTATTGCTCAGGACTACCAGGGTCAATGTAATCTGCGTTTCGACGATACAAACCCTGAAAAAGAAGACATCGAATACGTTGAGTCTATCAAGAAAGATGTAAACTGGTTGGGCTTTGAGTGGAGTGGTGAAGTATGTTACTCATCAAACTACTTCGATAAGCTTTACGAATATGCAATTGAATTGATTAACAAAGGCTTAGCGTACGTAGATGAGCTAAGTCCAGAGCAAATTCGTGAATACCGCGGCACACTAAAGGCGCCAGGTAAACCAAGTCCATACCGTGACCGTTCTGTTGAAGAGAACTTGGCGTTGTTTGAAAAAATGCGCGCTGGTGAATTTGAAGAAGGTAAAGCGTGTCTTCGTGCTAAAATCGACATGGGTTCTTCATTCATGGTCATGCGCGATCCAGTTTTATACCGTGTGCGTTTTGCTACGCACCACCAAACTGGTGATAAGTGGTGCATTTACCCAATGTACGACTTTACGCACTGTATTTCTGATGCATTAGAAGGCATTACGCACTCTATTTGTACGCTTGAATTCATGGATAACCGTCGTCTGTACGATTGGGTTCTAGACAACATCACGATCGAAAGCCGTCCACATCAATACGAGTTCAGTCGTTTAAACCTTGAATACACAGTGATGTCTAAGCGTAAGCTTAACCAGCTAGTTACTGAAAAACTGGTTAATGGTTGGGATGATCCACGTATGCCGACTGTCTCAGGTCTGCGTCGTCGTGGCTTCACACCTGCATCTATTCGTGAGTTTTGTAAGCGTATTGGTGTAACGAAGCAAGAAAATATGATCGAGTTTAGTTCATTAGAATCTTGTATTCGTGATGACCTAAACGAGAACGCTCCGCGTGCAATGGCTGTACTGGATCCTGTTAAAGTTGTTATCGAAAACTTTGAAGCAGGCGCAGTAGAAAACTTGACAGTTGCCAACCACCCAAATAAACCTGAAATGGGCGTGCGTGAAGTGCCATTCACGCGTGAATTGTGGATTGAGCGTGAAGACTTCCGTGAAGAAGCGAACAAAAAGTACAAGCGTTTAGTGCTAGGTAAAGAAGTTCGTTTACGTGGTGCTTACGTGATCAAAGCTGAGCGCGTTGAAAAAGATGCCGAAGGCAACATCACAACGATCTTCTGTTCTTACGATGCAGATACGCTAGGTAAAAACCCAGCAGATGGTCGTAAAGTGAAAGGCGTTATTCATTGGGTGTCAGCTGATAAAGCTCTTCCAGCGGAAATTCGTCTGTACGATCGTTTATTTACGGTGCCAAACCCAGGCGCAGCGGAAGATTTTGCTTCTACTATCAACCCTGAATCATTAGTTGTGATCAATGGCTTCGTCGAGCCTAGCCTAGCTTCTGCAGAAGCAGAAAAAGGTTACCAGTTTGAACGTATGGGTTACTTCTGTGCAGACTCGAAAGACTCTTCAGCAGATAATCTAGTATTCAACCGCACGGTTGGTCTACGTGATACCTGGGCAAAAATTGAGAATCAATAATCTCAATTAATGCTGAGAACGATGAAAAAATGCCAGCAAACGCTGGCATTTTTTATACCTAATCCCACAGAGTGCTATATAGATGTGCAAAACTGTGGAGAAAAAAGATGGGTGTTTAGTAGCTTTTGTTCTGTAACCAAAGTACTGACGTCTAAGGTACTGACTTCTAGAAACAAAAAACGCCAGCATGTGCTGACGTTTACTTTTTAAATTAACAAACCCTTATTTTTTCGGTTTGTGTGCATCTGGATTGTCTTTACAACCACCATCGCTACACTTGCCGTACAAGTATAAGCTGTGGTTTGTTAGTGTGACATTGTACTTAGCTGCAATCTCTTTTTGACGTTCTTCAATAAGATCGTCAGAAAATTCAATTACCTCACCACAGTCTAGGCACACTAGGTGGTCGTGGTGATGTTGAGTCGATAATTCGAAGACTGACTTTCCACCTTCAAAGTGGTGACGAGTTACAATACCAGCATCGTCGAACTGGTTTAGAACTCGGTAAACAGTTGCTAGGCCAATTTCTTCACCTAGATCAATCAACTTTTTGTACAAATCTTCAGCACTGATGTGCTGGCAGTCTGGCTGCTGAAGTACTTCTAGAATTTTTAGCCTCGGAAGGGTTACTTTTAAACCCGCATCCTTCAGCGCCTGATTATTATCTGACATATACTTTCCCGTTGGATCATCTGCAGCGATTTAACAGAATTCAATCTTCCTACCATTATAGGATAAGCGTTCGGAACATTAAACCACGAACTTCAAAGGGTTAATAGAATCTTTTTGTAAATTAGAAACAGGTCCATTATATTACAGCTCTGACCAGTTACAATTGTGTAACATTAAGCTTGGAGAGGGCAGGGATAGCGATGAATAGGCGACTAGCGAAGATATACAAACCAGGAATTGTAAAGTTCGCACTCAATATTTGGCCTCCTTTTTGGGGGGCGGGTATTAAAATCTTACATATTTCTCAAGACTTCCGTACTGTAAAGGTACGTTTAAAGCTTCGCTGGTGGAATAAAAATGCCAATCGCACCCAATATGGCGGCAGTATTTTCTCTTTAACTGATCCTATTTACTCGTTGATGCTGATGGGGATTCTACGAGAGGAATATTATGTGTGGGATAAAGAGGCAAGCATTAACTTTATTAAGCCGGGGCAAAGTGATTTGTTTGCAGAATTTGAGGTCACTGAAGGGATGCTGGAAAACATTTATCAAATGACACGGAATGGAGAAAAGTGCTTTCCTGAGTTTATTACTCATGTAAAAGATAAACAGGGGAATGTGGTTTCAGAGGTTCAACGCAAGCTTTATGTAAGAAAGAAACCTCAGTATCGCGAAGAGGAAGTACTTACCGATGCTGTGTGACAATACATACAAAAAGACCTCCAAGTGGAGGTCTTTGTATCATTCAATTTGATTAGCCTTCTAGCTCAGCTAAACACATCTCTTCATAGATCTGTTTAACCCAGCTTTCAACACGCTCGTCAGTCAATTCTGGTTGGCGGTCTTCATCAATACATAGACCTACGAATTGGCTTTCGTCACCTTCAACAAGTGCTTTAGACGCTTCAAATTCGTAGCCTTCTGTCGAGGTATGGCCAAGAATTGTGCCGCCTTTAGATTCAACGATATCACGGACTGTGCCCATCGCGTCACAGAAGTATTCTGCGTAGTCTTCTTGGTCGCCACAGCCAAAGATAGCCACTAGCTTAGTAGAGAAGTCGATTTGCTCAAGCTCAGGGAAGAAGTCATCCCAATCACATTGTGCTTCGCCGTAGTACCAAGTTGGGATACCTAGAAGAAGAAGATCGAAGTTATCAATGTCTTCTTTGCTGCTTTTCGCGATGTCTTGAACGTGAACTAGATGTTTACCTAGTTGCTTTTGAATCATCTTTGCAACGGCTTCAGTATTACCTGTGTCGCTACCGAAGAAGATACCTACACTTGCCATAGAGTCTATACCTTTACATTGTTTGTTATTGGCGATGCTACTAAGGGTTTAACCTAACCCTGAGCCTTCCCAAGTTAGCTGAATTACACCTTTTGCAATAAAGCCAGCACAGCCTAGGAAAAGGACTAACCACACAATACGACGACCAAAAACAGGTACATTGCCTTGCTTTAGCACATCTTTTATCGCCATCCCGATGAAAAAAAAGATAGCAGCAAAAAGAAGATCGAGTCCAATAGACTCGAGCATATCCATATAGTCGTAAAGCATTTTAGCCCTTCATGCCGAAAAATCTTGGGCGCACTATACCACTGTTAAACGGTAAAGTTAATGCACTACAAGAAGGGTTATTTCAATAATCTAGTGTTGCTTTTCGAATTTGTTAACTCGAAATGTATTTTCGAATGACTCTCATTACTTCTGTCGGTTTCTCGGCGTGTAACCAGTGACCAGTGCCAGAGATAATGTGTGCTTTAGCATGGTTAAATTGTCGTTTCACTGCCGGCTGATGTTCTGGCATTAAGTAGTCAGAGTCGCCGCCTTTGATAAATAAAGTTGGGATATCTGTTGGTGTGATTTCTTGCCAGCCAATAATTTGGTCATAATTCTCAAAAAGGCTCGGTACGTTAAACCGCCAATCCATCTTATCGCCATTTTTGTACAGTGATTTAGAGAGAAATTGTCTTACACCATCGAGTTCAATATGTTGAGCTAGGATATCCATGGCTTGCTGTCGATTTGCTGGTTTTTCATTAATAACAGCATGTAAGCCGTTAAAAACATTATCGTGGCGGTTCGTAGTGTAGGCTACAGGCGCCATGTCGAGAACGACTAACTGCTTGACTACATTTGGAGCAATGTCCACAAGAGCCATCGCGACTTTTCCGCCCATGGAGTGACCAATAACAATAGATGGCTCAACGTTTAAGTGCTGAAGGAGCTGAGCCACATCTTTTGCCATATCGGTATAGTTATGGACTTCGGAGTGGAAAGAGAGGCCGTGATTTCTCAGATCAATACTGATCACCGTGTGATCTTTAATAAGATCGCGGGCGAGTAGACCCAGATTACTTAAACTACCAAACAATCCGTGAATCAAAACAACTGTTTGGCCTTGGCCTTCCTGCTTATAGTTGAGTAATGCTGACATTTTATCTTATTCGTGATGGGTTTAACGTGGAGTATCCGCGTGGATCTCGTTATAATCCCCCAGAGTTTAAACATTGAGAATGTGAAAAGCGAATGAAAACAATTGAGGTTGATGAGGATCTATACCGTTATATAGCTAGTCAAACTAAGCATATCGGTGAAAGCGCCTCGGATATTTTGCGACGCCTTTTAAACCTTGATGGTCAGTTGCAGGAAGCTAAAGCCGCGCCTGTAGTAGAGAAGCCACAAGGGATTGTAGTAAGTAAAGATGCGGGTAAAACGGAATCTGTTGATGTAGTGAAAGAAATGCGTTCGCTGCTTATTTCTGATGAGTTTGCCGGTCTAAAAAAAGCGATTGATCGCTTTATGTTGGTATTATCGACCTTACATAAATTGAATCCAGAAGGTTTCGCCCAGGCTACGAATGTAAAAGGACGCAAACGCGTGTACTTTGCAGACAATGAAGAAACCTTGCTAGCAAACGGTAATACGACCAAGCCAAAAGCCATTCCTGGCACACCGTTTTGGGTTATCACGAATAACAATACAAGTCGTAAAAGACAGATGGTTGAACAAGTGATGGCACACATGGGGTTCCAACCTGACTTAATAGAAAAAGTAACAGGTTCAATCTAAGAAACCTGATAGAAGCCTCATAATGCGTCGCAGTGAGCGGATATTATGAGGCTTTTTTAATTTTATTTGTATTGAAAGAAAGGATGTCAAACATGGCTATGCACCCTCGTGCTGGGCAAAAAGCGCAGCAGGAAGATCTTCACAATATCCCAGCACTCGTTGCTAACTACTTCTTACTTCAACCAGACGCGGCAAACGCAGAACACAAAGTTCAATTTGGTACTTCTGGCCACCGCGGTACTGCAGACAAGCACACTTTTAACGAAAACCACATTTTAGCGATCGCTCAAGCGGTAGCAGAAGTTCGTGCTGAGCAAGGCACAACTGGCCCGTTGTTTGTGGGTAAAGACACGCATGCGCTATCTGAACCAGCTTTTTCAAGTGTGATTGAAGTATTGATCGCAAATGGTGTGAAAGTGATTGTCCAACAAGACAACGGTTACACGCCAACACCGGGTATTTCACACGCGATTCTGACTTACAACATCAAACACGATGAAAAAGCAGACGGTATCGTTATTACCCCATCACATAACCCACCACAAGACGGCGGTATCAAATACAATCCGACACATGGTGGTCCTGCTGAAGCTGAGTTGACTCAAGCTATCGAAGATCGTGCGAACGAATTGATTGCTGAAGGTTTACAAGGTGTTAAACGCCTACCACTAGCAGAAGCAAAAGCATCGGATCTGTTTGTAGAGATGGACTTGGTGAAGCCATACATCGATGACCTGGTGAACGTTATCGATATGGAAGCAATCCAAAAGGCGAACCTGAAGATTGGTGTAGATCCATTGGGTGGCAGCGGTATCGATTACTGGCGTCAAATTGGTCAAGCATACAACCTAGACCTAACGCTAGTAAGTGAATCGATCGATCCTTCTTTCCAATTCATGTCACTAGATAAAGACGGCGTTGTGCGTATGGACTGTTCTTCTCCTTACGCAATGGCGGGTCTATTGGCACTGAAAGACGAATACGATTTAGCATTTGGTAACGATCCTGACTACGACCGTCACGGTATCGTTACGCCAAAAGGTTTGATGAACCCGAACCACTTCTTAGCCGTTTGTATTGACTACTTGTACCGTCATCGTGACGCGTGGGGTAAAGACGTCGCTGTTGGTAAAACACTAGTTTCAAGTGCGCTGATTGACCGTGTTGTTGCGGATCTAGGTCGTGAGCTATGTGAAGTGCCTGTTGGTTTCAAATGGTTTGTAGACGGTCTGTACACTGGTAAGTTTGGTTTCGGCGGCGAAGAAAGTGCTGGTGCGTCTTTCCTTCGTAAAGATGGCACGCCTTGGTCAACAGACAAAGATGGCATCTTGCTATGCCTTCTAGCAGCAGAGATCACTGCGGTAACGGGTAAGAACCCTCAAGATTACTATGAAGAGCTTGCAGCGAAGCACGGTGAATCTAAGTACAACCGTATTCAAGCTGTAGCAAATGGCCCACAAAAAGACGTGCTGAAGAAGTTGTCGCCAGAAATGGTCGCGGCTGAAACACTAGCGGGTGATCCAATTACGGCTCGTCTCACGCATGCGCCTGGTAATGGTGCTGCAATCGGTGGTCTAAAAGTAACAACAGCGAATGGCTGGTTTGCTGCTCGTCCATCAGGCACAGAAGATATCTACAAGATTTACTGTGAGAGTTTTAAAGGTGAAGAGCACCTAAAACAAATCGAAGCAGAAGCACAAGAAATAGTTAATCAAGTGTTTGCAGCCGCTGGTTTGTAAAACATCCAATGGTCAATGTATCTAGCAAAGGGTTGATGTGAAAACATCAACCCTTTCATGTTTAAGTGCCCCGAACAGCTTTATCTCCGGGCCATGAATCTGGTACCACAAACCAGAATTGACCGTCTTCCGTTTGTGCGTGTATGAATCGATCTAAAGGCTTTTCAATAGGTTGAGAGAAATCGTCTGTTCCGATCGCCCAGCATGGTTTATGTAAATGATAAAGGGGTTTACCAATTAAATCCCATTGACTTTGATAGCACCAGTAACCACTAATCTGACTTGGATTTAATTCATAACCCAAGCACTCGCTAGGAGTTGGCTCTGGAGTAAACGGATTAATATAGAGTCGTCCTTGCATCAATAGACGTTCTTGTGGAGCGTCGTTTAACGGAATTATTTTTTGAAATTCCGGGCGATCGCTCATTTTCAACTGATGAGTAAGCATTCTATTCAGTTTTGTATGCAGCTGGTCGTGAGCATTCGGACCATACCATACGCCGTTATAAAGAAGATAAAACTTAATCGCTACTTCCCAGTGTTCTATTTGATTTGATTCTGTATTCCGCAACACCAAGTCGATAGCACCAATAGTCTTACCTTCGATGTCGTTTAACTGAACCTCTTCCGCGATAACCTGATATCGTTCTGAACTAGAGAGAACTGCAGTGCATAAGTGCTGATATAAAAAGCCCAATCTTGGATTACCATTGTATTGCTCAGCGTTATTTAAAGGCGTTACCGAAAGATCCTCTAAGGTTGTAAACGGAGGGCGTAACTTGAAAAGAGGAGGTGAAGTGGCGATCCATTGGTAAAAGCGTTGCAGTTGGTTCATCCGTATCCCTATATGTATGGTGAGGCGACAAGCTTTGTTATTGTAACTAAATTTGCTTTTGAGGGTAGGGTGGCTAGCATCGATATTAGGGTTCGAGATACACTTTAAAGACCTAAATGATATCAAGGTGCCAGATGTCAAAACGTTGTTGTATCAACTAGGTTGCACACTCTCGGTCTGATTTCATCGAGAGGTTATTTAGGTTTACATGCGCTAGAAATTGGAAGTAATAATGAATAACTTAAAGCTAGAACAGATTCTTAATGACAAACTGTCACCGCAGTTAATTAAAGATTACGCACCAAACGGGTTACAGGTAGAAGGGACGCCAGCCGTAAAGCGTATTATCACTGGCGTAACTGCCTCTCAAGCCTTAATCGATAAAGCGATTGAGCTTAATGCAGACGCATTACTCGTTCATCACGGTTATTTTTGGAAAGGTGAACCTGAGCCAATTCGTGGTATGAAAGGTAAACGAATTCGTAGTCTGATCAAAAACGATATCAACTTATATGGTTATCACCTTCCTCTGGATATTCACCCAGAGCTAGGCAACAACGCCGAATTAGCTCGCTTACTTGAAATCGAAGTAGAAGGTGGACTTGAAGGACACCCTCAATCAGTAGCCATGTTTGGACGCTTGAAAAAACCGATGTCTGGTGCTGAGTTTGCGAGCAAGATCAATCAAGTTCTTGATAGAGAACCACTGCATATTGCTCCAGAGAATACCGATAAGATGATTGAGACAGTCGGTTGGTGCACTGGTGGAGGGCAAGATTTCATTGAACTTGCTGTACAACACGGGCTGGATGCATTTATCTCTGGAGAAATTTCAGAGCGTACCACTTATACCGCTCGTGAAATGGACATTCATTACTTTGCTGCAGGTCATCATGCTACTGAGCGTTATGGTGTTCAGGCTTTAGGAAAATGGCTAGCGGATGAATATGGCCTACATGTGGAGTTTATCGATATTGATAATCCGGTTTAGTGTTCGCTATTCATAACGTGAAACGCTGAAAAGAAAAAAGGGTTGAGACAAAATCTCAACCCTTTTGTTTATCTTCTAACTAAAAAGATCATTCACGTTCGTGAAGTGGAGAAAACTCACGCTGTGTCTCACCAGTGTATAGCTGACGAGGACGACCGATGCGGTTCAGTGGATCGCTGTGCATTTCGTTCCAGTGAGCAATCCAGCCGATGGTACGAGAAATCGCGAAGATAACCGTAAACATAGAAACTGGAATACCAATCGCTTTAAGAATGATACCTGAGTAGAAGTCTACGTTCGGGTACAGCTTCTTAGACACGAAGTACTCATCAGAAAGCGCAATGCGCTCAAGTTCCATTGCAACGTCTAGCAGAGGGTCTTGAATGTTTAGCTCTTTGAGAACTTCATGACACGTTTCGCGCATTACTGTCGCACGTGGGTCGTAGTTCTTGTAAACGCGGTGACCAAAGCCCATTAAGCGGAATGGGTCATCTTTGTCTTTCGCGCGGTCTACATATTCAGGGATGTTATCGACGCTGCCAATCTCTTCTAGCATTCTCAAGCAGGCTTCGTTTGCACCACCGTGAGCAGGTCCCCAAAGGGATGCAATACCAGCGGCAATACATGCAAATGGGTTCGCACCAGAAGAGCCAGCTAGACGAACAGTTGATGTCGACGCATTCTGTTCGTGATCCGCGTGTAGAGTGAAAATCTTATCCATCGCACGGGCAACCACAGGATTTACTTCATACTCTTCGCAAGGGTTTGCGAACATCATATGCAAGAAGTTCTCTGCGTAGCTAAGGTCGTTACGAGGGTAAATAAATGGCTGACCGATAGAGTATTTGTAACACATCGCCGCCAGTGTTGGCATTTTTGACAGCAGACGGTACGCTGCAATTTCGCGGTGTTCGTCGTTGTTAATGTCAAGAGAGTCGTGATAGAAGGCTGCAAGTGCTCCAACTACACCACACATTACCGCCATTGGGTGTGCATCGCGTCGGAAGCCATGGAAAAAGCTTGCGATTTGCTCGTGTACCATTGTGTGACGAGTAACGGTCGTTTTGAATTGCTCGTATTGTTCTCGGGTAGGGGCTTCACCATAAAGAAGGATGTAACATACTTCTAAGTAATCTGCGTTATTGGCTAATTGATCAATCGGGAAACCGCGGTGCAAAAGAATACCTTTGCCGCCATCGATGTACGTGATTGATGATTCACAAGATGCAGTGGCAAGAAAACCTGGGTCAAAAGTAAAGTAACCATTGGCTCCCAGCTTACGAACGTCAATTACAGGTGTACCTAGCGTACCGTCCATAATTGGCAGTTCGATTGGCGCTTGACCTTCAACATGAAGGGTCGCTTTCTTATCCGCCATAACAATCTCCTTTGTTTATTATTTAATCCGTCCAGGATGTTTATGTGCCATTTTTGTACTGTTGTTAAAGCTTAAAGTCAATTTTTCTCCATCTTTGTGTGCACTTGTTATGATTTTTCTCATGAAAATCGTTAAAAATCTGTTCTATGTAGCATAATTTGTTACACCAATTGTATTAGAATGTTGCTCGCCGTATATTGGCAAAGAAAATTTTAGTTAAATCCTTATAAATTCGGGGCTAGAAACAAAGAGTGAGGTTTGTTGCTGGATTCCGTTTGTTAACAACTTGTTTACACTTATCTGAGTGGTTACTCGCGATATTTGTTAAATAGATGTTAACTTTTGTACGTTTGGAAGCTGAAATTGGTTATAACAATAAATGCTCAATGGAGCTGAGTGAGCAAGCCCGTGAAAGAAAGAAAGTCAAGACCTGTTAATTTAGATTTACAGACCATCCACTTTCCTATCACAGCAATCGCATCCATCCTACACCGTGTGTCTGGGGTAATTACGTTTGTTGCGGTGGGTATATTACTGTGGTTACTATCCATTTCTCTGTCATCCCCAATGGGTTTTATGGAAGCCGCTGACATCGTCGATAGCTTCTTCGTAAAATTCATCCTGTGGGGAATTCTTACTGCACTTGCCTACCACATCGCAGGTGGTATCCGTCACTTATTGATGGATCTAGGTCACTTTGAAGAACTAGATTCAGGCACGATGAGCGCTAAAGTCGCGTTTGGTGCAACAGCAGTATTATCATTATTGGCGGGGATCTTGGTATGGTAAAACACGTATCTTCATTTGGTCGTAATGGTGTACACGATTTCCTACTAATTCGTGCAACTGCAATCATTATGACGCTATACACGATTTATCTGATTAGCTTCTGTGCATTTTCAGATATCTCTTACGCATCTTGGACCCAATTCTTTGGTGGTACCTTCACTAAAGTATTCACCATGTTGGCACTTGTCTCGATCCTGATTCACGCTTGGGTTGGTTTGTGGCAAGTATTAACTGATTACATTAAGTGCGCGAAACTACGTGGCGCACTACAACTTGGTGTTATTGCCGTGCTATTCGGCTATGTCTTCTCTGGTCTATTTATTCTGTGGGGTGCGTAAGTGTCTATTCCAGTTCGTGAGTTTGATGCCGTAGTAATCGGCGCTGGTGGTGCAGGTATGCGCGCTGCACTACAAATTTCAGAGCAAGGCCTATCATGTGCTTTGTTGTCAAAAGTATTTCCAACACGTTCTCATACTGTGTCTGCACAGGGCGGCATTACCGTTGCTCTGGGTAACTCGCACAAAGACGATTGGCAATGGCACATGTACGATACCGTTAAAGGTTCCGACTACATCGGTGACCAGAACGCGATTGAATACATGTGTAAAAATGGTCCTGAGTCAGTTATCGAGCTTGAAAAAATGGGTCTTCCATTCTCTCGTTTTGATAACGGTACCATATACCAACGTCCATTCGGTGGCCAATCTAAAGAGTTTGGTGGTGAGCAGGCTGCTCGTACAGCCGCTGCTGCAGACCGTACTGGTCACGCACTTCTTCACACGCTTTACCAGCAAAACGTAAAACACAAAACAACCATCTTCTCGGAGTGGTACGCTTTGGATCTTGTGAAAAACCAAGACGGCGCAATCATGGGTTGTACTGCGATTTGTATGGAAACGGGTGAAATCTGTTACTTCAAATCGAAAGCAACCATTCTAGCTACAGGTGGTGCAGGTCGTATTTACGCATCGACCACTAACGCGCACATCAACACGGGTGATGGCGTTGGTATGGCACTTCGCGCAGGCGTTCCAATGCAAGACATGGAAATGTGGCAGTTCCACCCAACAGGTATTGCTGGCGCGGGTGTTCTAGTGACGGAAGGTTGTCGTGGTGAAGGTGGTTACCTTCTAAATAAAGATGGTGAACGCTTCATGGAGCGCTACGCACCAAACGCGAAAGACCTTGCTGGTCGTGACGTGGTTGCTCGTTCAATGATGATTGAAATTCGTGAAGGCCGCGGCTGTGATGGTCCTTGGGGTCCACATATCAAGTTGAAACTTGATCACCTTGGTAAAGAAGTACTTGAATCACGTCTACCAGGTATCTGTGAACTGTCTCGTACATTTGCACACGTTGACCCAGTGAAAGAGCCAATTCCAGTAATTCCAACTTGTCACTACATGATGGGTGGTGTACCTACTCAAGTCTCTGGCCAAGCAATTAAGCAGAAGGCCGACGGTAGCGAGATGGAAGTACAAGGCCTTTACGCATGTGGTGAGATTGCTTCTGTATCGGTACACGGTGCTAACCGTCTGGGCGGCAACTCATTACTAGACTTGGTCGTATTTGGTCGTGCTACTGGCTTGCACCTTGGCGAAACGCTAGCAGCGCAAGCAGAAGCTCGTCCTGCAACAGAATCTGATATTGAAGCGTCTCTAGCGCGTACTATGCGTTGGGAAAACAGCACTGGTGGTGAAGATCCAGTTCAGATTCGTAAAGACCTACAAGCATGCATGCAAAACAGCTTCTCGGTATTCCGTGAAGGCGATGCGATGGCAACCGGTCTAGAAGAGTTGAAAGTGATTCGCGAACGTTTGAAAGATGCGCATCTAGCGGACAAGTCTTCAGAGTTCAACACGCAGCGTATTGAGTGTCTAGAACTTGATAACCTGATGGAAACCGCGTTTTCAACTGCCGTTGCAGCAAACTACCGTACAGAGAGTCGTGGCGCACATGCTCGTTTCGATTTCCCTGAGCGTGATGATGAGAACTGGCTATGCCACTCTATCTACAATCCGGAAACAGAAGCGATGACTAAGCGTGATGTGAACATGACGCCAACGCATCGTGAAGCTTTCCCGCCGAAAGTACGTACATACTAAAGGGAGGATACGACTATGAAATTAAACTTCTCTTTATACCGTTACAATCCGGATGTGGATACCAAGCCTTACATGAAAGAGTATACCCTTGAGGTAGACGAAGGCTCAGACATGATGGTGCTTGATGCATTGATTCTGCTAAAAGAGCAAGATCCAAGCATCGCGTTCCGTCGCTCATGCCGTGAAGGGGTATGTGGTTCTGATGGTTTGAATATGAATGGTAAAAACGGCCTAGCGTGTATCACACCGTTATCTGCTCTACAAGGCGATAAGATAGTTATTCGTCCACTACCAGGGTTACCTGTCGTGCGCGATCTTATCGTTGACATGACGCAGTTCTATGATAACTATGCGAAAGTTAAACCATTCTTGATTGATGATGGTGCATTACCACCATCACGTGAGAACCTACAATCGCCTGATGATCGTGCGCATTTAGATGGATTGTACGAATGTATCATGTGTGCATGTTGTACAACGTCTTGCCCATCATTCTGGTGGAACCCTGATAAATTCATCGGCCCAGCTGGTCTTCTCGCAGCGTACCGTTGGCTAATTGATAGCCGCGATACGGCAACAGATGAACGTTTGTCTGATCTTGATGATGCATTTAGCGTTTTTCGTTGCCATGGCATCATGAATTGTGTAAGTGTTTGTCCTAAGGGATTAAATCCGACGAAAGCCATCGGTCACATTAAGTCGATGTTGGTTAATCGTTCGGTTTAATTTACTCGCTCTTAGGAATGTCGCAGTGTTGCGGATCACCCGATATGACCGCTTCACTGCTTCAGTAATATTCGAGTAAAGAATACAAAAATTGCCGACCGTATTTTTAGTCGGCTCTTATAGCTCGGCAAAGACCGAAGCAAACGTGAAAACTACTGGTTAAGGGAAAATATGCACAACGGCGTGATGAAGGCATGGCTCGAGTCTTCACACTTGGCTGGCGCCAATGCAACGTATGTAGAGGACCTCTACGAACTGTATCTAAGTGATCCCGATCTGGTAAGTGAGGAGTGGAAACGTGTTTTTGAAGGCTTGCCTAAGCCATCAGAAGAAGTGGCAGAACAACCACATTCACGTGTCCGTGACTACTTCCGACGACTCGCTAGAGAAACAAAGCATTACAATGTCCAAGTTAGTGACCCAGATGTCGATGCAAAACAAGTAAAAGTTCTACAGCTAATCAACGCATACCGTTTCCGCGGGCATGAAGCTGCAGAATTAGACCCACTAGGTCTATGGCAACGCCCAACAGTGGCGGAGTTAGACCCTGCTTTTCATAATCTTACCGAAGATGACTTCGAAGAAACTTTCAACGTAGGTTCTTTTGCTATTGGGCAAGAAACCATGAAGTTGAAAGATATCTATGAAGCCCTCAACAAAACTTATTGCGGTTCCATCGGTGCTGAATACATGCACATGACTGACACAGAGCAAAAGCGTTGGATTCAGCAACGCCTTGAGTCTGTCGTAGGCCAGCCATCATTCAACAAAGATGAGAAGCGCACATTCCTAGAAGAGCTAACAGCCGCTGAAGGTTTGGAGCGTTACCTCGGGGCGAAATTCCCAGGTGCAAAACGTTTCTCTTTAGAAGGTGGTGATGCGCTGATTCCGATGACGAAAGAGTTGATCCGTCATGCGGGTACAAGTGGAATGCGTGAAGTGGTTATCGGTATGGCTCACCGCGGTCGTTTGAACATGCTGGTGAACGTACTTGGTAAGAAACCTCAAGACCTGTTTGATGAGTTCGCCGGTAAACACGACGAAACTTGGGGTACGGGTGATGTGAAATATCACCAAGGTTTCTCTGCTGATTTTGCGACTCCTGGCGGTGATGTTCACTTAGCACTTGCATTTAACCCGTCGCACCTAGAAATCGTAAACCCAGTAGTCATGGGCTCAGTTCGAGCACGTCAAGATCGCTTGGGTGATAATCAAGGTAGCAAAGTGCTTCCTATCACCATCCACGGTGATTCTGCAATCGCTGGTCAGGGTGTGGTTGCCGAAACGTTCAACATGTCTCTTGCTCGTGGGTTCCAAGTTGGTGGTACGGTACGTATCGTCATCAACAACCAAGTAGGCTTTACGACGTCTAATCCTCGTGACACGCGTTCTACGATGTACTGTACCGATATCGCGAAGATGGTGCAGGCGCCAATTTTCCATGTAAATGCAGATGACCCAGAAGCAGTTGCTTTTGTTACTCGCATTGCATTGGATTACCGTAACGAGTTCAAGCGCGATGTCGTGATCGATCTTGTGTGTTACCGTCGCCACGGCCACAATGAGGCGGATGAGCCAAATGCGACTCAGCCTTTGATGTACCAGAAAATCAAAAAGCATCCTACACCACGCAAATTGTATGCAGATGTTCTGATCGATAAAAATGAATCAGATATCGAGACAGCGACTCAGTTAGTCAATGAGTATCGCGATGCATTAGATCGCGGTGAAGTGGTTGTTAAAGAATGGCGTCCAATGGCGTTGCACTCTGTAGACTGGTCCCCTTACTTAGGGCACGAATGGGATATGGAGTGGGATTCAAAATACGACAAGACACGCCTTATTGAGCTAGGCAATCGTCTGTGTCAGTACCCAGAAAGCCATAAACTGCAAAGCCGTGTTAATAAGCTATACAACGATCGTCTAGCAATGATGACCGGTGAAAAAGCCATTGACTGGGGTATGGCTGAAACATTGGCGTATGCTACATTGGTTGACGATGGCAAGCGTATTCGTCTTTCTGGTCAGGACTCGGGTCGTGGTACTTTCTTCCACCGTCACTCGGTTCTTCATAACCAAACCGATGCAAGCACTTACATTCCATTAGCGAATATTCATGACAACCAAGGGCCATTCCAAGTCTTTGACTCAGTATTGTCAGAAGAAGCTGTGTTGGCGTTTGAATACGGTTACGCAACAGCCGAACCAGGTGGTTTAACTATCTGGGAAGCACAGTTTGGTGATTTTGCCAACGGTGCACAAGTTGTTATCGACCAGTTTATCTCGTCAGGCGAGCAAAAGTGGGCGCGTTTGTGCGGTCTTACTATGCTTCTACCTCATGGTTATGAAGGTCAAGGCCCTGAGCACTCATCTGCACGTTTAGAGCGTTACCTTCAGCTTTGTGCTGAGCAAAATATGCAGGTTGTGGTTCCTTCAACACCGGCTCAGGTGTACCACATGATTCGTCGTCAGGTTGTACGCCCAATGCGTCGACCTCTCATTGTTATGTCGCCGAAATCTTTGCTGCGCCACCCTCTATGTACTTCAACGATTGAAGACTTGGCGGATGGTACATTCCAATCTGCAATTCCAGAAGTAGATGATTTAGAACCAAGCAAAGTGAAACGTGTCGTGTTCTGTGCTGGTAAGGTTTACTTTGACCTACTAGAGCAGCGCCGTAACAACGAGCAAGACGATGTTGCTATCGTGCGTATTGAACAGCTTTACCCATTCCCAATGGAAGAAGTACAAGCAGCAATTGCTCAATACACTAACGTTGAAGACTTCGTGTGGTGTCAGGAAGAACCTCAGAACCAAGGTGCTTGGTACTGTAGCCAACATAACTTCCGTGCCGCTATTCCTGCAGGTGCAAATCTTAAATACGCAGGTCGCCCAGCTTCTGCTTCGCCAGCAGTTGGCTACATGTCGGTGCACTTGAAACAACAAAAAGCGTTGGTTGAAGACGCTCTGAACGTGAACTCAAAAACTTCGAATTAAGAATTAGAAGTTAAAGGAAGAAACAGATATGACAATTGAAATTCTGGTTCCAGATTTACCTGAATCAGTTGCTGATGCAACCGTAGCGACATGGCACAAACAACCAGGCGAC
>NZ_JAWPOL010000048.1:0-18913 GCF_033391095.1 Vibrio sp. Vb0667
TATAGAAATAATGCTTTTGCCACGATTTCCCCTTAGCTACGCCAAAACGTCGGCGTAAGTAGAATAAGTAAGGTAAAGATTTCCAAACGACCAAACAGCATAGAAACTATCAATACCCATTTTGCTTTGTCGTTAACATCACCAAAGTGCAGCGCTACTTCTCCCAAGCCAGGACCGAGGTTGTTCAGAGTCGCAGCCACCGCCGAGAACGCACTGAGCTCATCCATTCCTGTTGCAATCAACCCCAACATACAAACCACAAATACCAATGCGTATGCGGAGAAGAAGCCCCAAACCGCATCGACAACACGTTGCGGTAGGGCACTGCCACCTACTTTGATGGTGTAAACCGCGCGTGGATGGACTAAACGTTTTAGTTCACGCGCACCTTGTAAGGTAAGAAGCAGGATACGGATCACTTTCATGCCGCCGCCTGTTGAACCAGCACAACCACCTATAAAGGAAGAGAACAATAACAGCACAGGTAAGAAGAGCGGCCAATCCGCAAAACCTGTTGTCGTAAAGCCCGCTGTTGTGGATATTGATACGGTTTGGAACAGAGCCTGATCGAAAGCATCGTATGTCGATGTGTAAGAGTGATGTTTCAGTAATAATAGAAAGCAAATGATAAATAGCAGCACTTGAATAAACAAGAAGGCACGAAACTCAGGATCTTTCCAGTAATACTTGGGATGTACGCCACCTGATGCAAATGCAGCAAAGTGCAGTGTGTAATTACATGCAGATATAAGCAGAAAAACCACCGTAATCAGGTTAATCGCGTAACTATCAAAGTATCCGATGCTGGCATCGTGGGTAGAGAAGCCACCGATAGCAATGGTGGAAAAGCTGTGACTGATGGCGTCAAATGGCGTCATACCAGCTAACCAAAAAGCCGAAGCACAGGCGATAGTCAGGCTCAAATAGATGTACCAAAGCGCCTTAGCAGTTTCTGCTATGCGCGGCGTCACTTTAGTGTCCTTGACTGGACCAGGGATCTCGGCGCGGTAAAGCTGCATACCACCGATGCCAAGTACTGGCAAAATCGCCACCGCTAATACGATGATTCCCATACCGCCGAACCACTGCAGTAACTGTCGATAGAATAGAATCGCTTTAGGTAACTCATCCAAACCAACAATAACGGTCGCCCCGGTCGTAGTGAGAGCAGAAAACGATTCAAAAAACGCATCTGTCACTGAGACGTTCGGGTTGTCAGCAATGAGAAAGGGGATCGAGCCTGCACTGCCAAGTACTGTCCAGAATAAGACGACAATAAGAAAGCCATCTCGAGCTTTAAGCTCGTGCTTATACCTGCGGTTTGGGTACCAACAAACGGCCCCACAAAACAGCAGAACAAAAAATGTCGTGACAAAAGGCACACCAGCACCATCTCGATAGATCAGCGCAACGAGTGCTGGCGCAAGCATAGTGACACTAAAGAGTGCGAGCAGTAGCCCGACGATTCGAATAATTGAACGAAATTGCATGGATAAATTGACTAGCGAAGCTGTCCCTGTTGCTTCCTGTTTTTCATTATTGTCCGTCTAGCGGAGTGACAATTGCCTTTGCCCCGCTTTTATTGATGATTGCTTGGGTAAACGCGCTCACTTCTCGAAGCTCAATTTCCACCACTAATACGACCTGATCGCTGTATTCAGCCTCGACTTCTATCGCGCCAAATTGCGGCATGATTGATTGTGCGATAGGCATAAACCCATAGTCTAACGTTAGTCTGAGCTTTGTGGTTATTTTTTTCTCAATAGTTTGAAGCAGCTTGAGCGCTTGTTGAACCCCACCCCCATACGCTTTAACCAAGCCGCCTGTACCTAACTTGATTCCACCAGAGTATCGCGTGACCACAGCCGTGATCTCCCCCACCCCAGATCCAGACAGCTGCGCCAGGATTGGTTTGCCTGCTGTTCCGGACGGCTCCCCATCATCACTAAAGCCCCATTTCATTGAATCTTCCGGGCGACCAGCAACAAAGCCCCAACAGTTATGTCTGGCATCAGCGTGTTTAGCTTTGATTTGATCAACAAATGCTTTTGCTGCTTCGATACTTGGCGTGTGTGCCAAATAAGTAATGAAGACGCTCTTTTTAATTTCTTCTTCAAATTGAGCGGGCTCTGCTGGAATCAGATAAGGCTTGTCATTCATAGGATTATGGATTCATGTCTATTTGCCTGAAGTCTATCACGAGTGTGATTTACCCGTCGCATAAGATCTGCCACAGCGCACAATGTTAAACACTTGTTTAAAAAATGTATTGAAATTAAACAATCCACGATCCAAACTAACTTTACTGGTCAAACCAGAACAAAAATAAAACGACTTCCTCGATACCTATTTGCCGAGGTACACGGCGTCGTTGAAATAGGTATACAGACAATCCACGATTGTATGTCATGGAGATAGACAATGATTTACCAAGCCGAAACCCTACAGGTAAAGGAAATACAAGATGGTATTGCAGAGCTAAGCTTCTGCTCTCCAAAATCCGTCAACAAACTCGACCTAGCGACATTAGAATCGCTAGATAAAGCTCTTGATGCGCTCATTGCCCATCAAGGCCTCAAGGGGTTGTTGCTCACTTCAGATAAAGACGCATTCATTGTAGGCGCAGACATTACCGAGTTTTTAGGTCTGTTTGCTAAAACGGATGCCGAGCTCGACCAATGGCTGCAATTTGCTAATAGCATCTTTAACAAATTAGAAGACTTACCCGTTCCGACCATCTCAGTGATCAAAGGCCACGCTCTTGGTGGCGGTTGTGAATGTGTGCTAGCAACAGACATGCGTATTGGTGACAAAACCACCAGCATCGGCCTACCAGAAACGAAACTGGGAATCATGCCGGGCTTTGGTGGTTGTGTACGCTTACCTCGCGTTATTGGCGCAGACAGCGCAATGGAAATCATCACCCAAGGTAAAGCATGCCGAGCTGATGAAGCATTGAAAATTGGCTTACTCGATGCTGTTGTAGAGACTGATGCTTTATACGAATCAGCACTACAAACTCTTAACTCTGCAATTAACGAGAAACTTGACTGGCAAGCACGCCGAGCACAGAAAACATCTCCGCTAACGCTGAGTAAGCTTGAATCAATGATGAGCTTCACCATGGCGAAGGGGCTGGTGGCACAAAAAGCAGGTCCTCACTACCCTGCCCCAATGACAGCCGTTATCACGATTGAAGAAGGTGCTCGCTTTGCACGTAATGAAGCGTTAGACATTGAACGTAAGCACTTCGTGAAACTGGCTAAATCGGAAGAAGCAAAATCACTCGTTGGCCTATTCCTTAATGATCAATACATCAAAGGCATTGCGAAAAAAGCAGCGAAGTCAGCAAGTAAAGACACGCAACGTGCAGCCGTATTAGGTGCAGGTATCATGGGTGGCGGCATTGCTTACCAATCAGCGCTAAAAGGTGTGCCAGTCTTAATGAAAGACATCGCGCAAGCGTCGCTCGACCTAGGCATGACTGAAGCATCTAAGCTGCTGAATAAACGCTTATCTCGCGGTCGTATTGATGGCTTTAAGATGGCGGGTATTTTAGCGTCAATCACACCGAGCCTACATTACGCAGGTATTGAAAACTCTGATGTGATTGTTGAAGCTGTCGTTGAAAACCCGAAAGTAAAAGCAGCAGTTTTGAGTGAAGTTGAGTCCCATGTCGGTGACGACACCGTTATCACCTCAAACACCTCGACGATTCCTATCAACCTATTGGCAAAATCACTAAAACGCCCAGAAAACTTCTGTGGTATGCACTTCTTCAACCCAGTGCATCGTATGCCTCTTGTTGAGATCATCCGTGGTGAGCACACCTCTGATGAAACCATCAATCGTGTTGTGGCGTATGCTGCGAAAATGGGCAAATCACCAATTGTCGTTAATGACTGCCCAGGGTTCTTCGTTAACCGCGTATTGTTCCCATACTTTGGCGGCTTCAGCATGCTACTTCGTGATGGTGCTGACTTTACGAAAATCGACAAAGTAATGGAGCGTAAGTTTGGCTGGCCGATGGGACCGGCGTACTTGCTTGACGTAGTCGGCATTGATACCGCGCACCACGCACAAGCTGTGATGGCTGACGGTTTCCCTGAGCGTATGGGTAAACAAGGTCGTGATGCGATTGATGCACTGTTCGAAGCAGACAAATATGGTCAGAAAAATGGTAATGGCTTCTACAGCTACACCATAGATAAAAAAGGTAAGCCGAAGAAAGCCTTCTCCGAAGCGATCTTACCGGTACTTGCTGACGTTTGTGCCGATAAGCAGGACTTTGACGATCAGACCATCATTCAACGTATGATGATTCCAATGATCAACGAAGTGGTGCTGTGCCTACAAGAAGGCATCATCGCCACTCCGCAGGAAGCAGATATGGCATTGGTTTATGGTCTTGGTTTCCCTCCATTCCGCGGTGGCGTATTCCGCTATCTAGACAGCGTGGGTATTGCTGAATACGTTGAAATGGCAAAACAACACGCCGAGCTAGGTGCGATGTACCAAGTACCGCAAATGCTGATTGATATGGCGGCGAAAGGTGAAAGCTTTTACGGTGCACAACAGCAAGGTTCTATCTAAGGAGGGATTCTAAAATGACTAATCAAACAAGAAATGTTGTCGTAGTCGATTGTCTACGTACTCCAATGGGTCGCTCTAAAGGTGGTGCTTTCCGTCATACACGAGCAGAAGATCTATCTGCGCGCCTAATGACAGGCATTCTTGCGCGTAACCCACAAGTGAACCCAAGCGAGATTGAAGACATCTACTGGGGCTGTGTACAGCAAACACTAGAGCAAGGCTTTAACGTTGCACGTAATGCGGCGCTGCTTGCTGGTCTGCCGATTGAAATTGGCGCCGTGACGGTGAACCGCTTGTGTGGCTCATCAATGCAAGCGCTTCACGATGGTACACGTGCCATCATGACTGGCGATGCTGAAATCTGCCTAATTGGTGGTGTTGAGCACATGGGTCATGTGCCAATGAACCACGGTGTAGACTTTCACCCAGGTATGTCAAAGAACGTAGCAAAAGCTGCGGGCATGATGGGCTTAACGGCTGAAATGCTTGGTAAATTACATGGTATTAGCCGTGAGCAACAAGACGAGTTTGCCGCTCGCTCTCACGCTCGTGCGCACGCAGCAACCGTAGAGGGTCGTTTTAAAAACGAAATTCTACCAATTGAAGGCCACGCAGCAGACGGCACACTGTTCACTCTGGATTACGACGAAGTGATTCGCCCTGAAACATCCGTTGAAGGTCTATCTCAACTTCGCCCAGTGTTCGACCCTGCAAACGGTACAGTAACAGCCGGTACATCATCGGCTCTGTCCGATGGTGCATCAGCGATGTTGATCATGAGTGAAGAGAAAGCTAATGAACTTGGCTTGAAGATTCGTGCACGTATTAAAGGCATGGCCATTGCGGGCTGCGATCCTTCTATTATGGGTTACGGTCCTGTACCTGCGACGAAAAAAGCGCTCAAGCGTGCCGGTCTTTCAATTGAAGACATGGATGTGGTTGAGCTAAACGAAGCATTTGCCGCGCAGTCTCTGCCGTGTGCTAAAGACTTAGGCCTGCTTGATGTTATGGATGAGAAGGTCAACCTTAACGGTGGTGCGATAGCATTGGGTCATCCACTAGGCTGTTCTGGTTCACGTATCTCAACAACGTTGATCAACCTAATGGAAGCGAAAGACGCGAAATACGGTCTGGCCACCATGTGTATCGGTTTGGGTCAGGGCATTGCGACAGTATTTGAACGACCATAACAGTTCAAGACGTTGTTGCAGTGATCGAGCCAACAATCATAAGCAAATGAACTAGTACTAAAATTTTTAGTATTACACTTAAGGGCGACAATTGATGTCGCCCTTTTTGTTTTACATCAAACATGCATGAAAAGCATACATTAAATGCTCAAGTTTCATTTTATTCATAGACAAAGAAGACATACACTTAGACCAGTTGATATCTTGCTGCATGTGACCCAGAGTCATGCTACCGCACAATCGGAGAACCTTATGTTTAATGCTCTAGTTCTAAATCAAGAAGACAAACGTACTATCGCTAACATCGAGCAAATCGATGAAACACAACTGCCTGAAGGCGACGTTCTGATTGACGTTGATTACTCATCGTTAAACTACAAAGACGGCCTTGCGATCACAGGTAAAGGTAAAATCATCCGTAACTTCCCGATGGTGCCAGGTATTGACTTAGCAGGTACGGTAGTAAGCTCAGAAGACGACCGCTACCAAGCTGGTGACAAAGTTGTCCTTACTGGCTGGGGCGTGGGTGAAAACCACTGGGGTGGTATGTCTCAGCGTGCTCGTCTAAAAGCAGATTGGCTAGTACCACTACCAAAAGGTCTAGACAGCAAGAAAGCAATGATGGTTGGTACTGCTGGTTTCACAGGCATGCTATGTGTTCAAGCACTGCTTGATGCAGGCATCAAACCTGAAAATGGTGAAATCCTTGTAACTGGCGCAAGTGGCGGTGTAGGCTCAGTCGCAGTAACGCTTCTAGCACAGCTTGGCTACAAAGTTGCTGCAGTGACAGGTCGTGTAGAAAAAAATGGCCCGCTACTTGAAAAACTAGGTGCTAGCCGCATCATCGACCGTACTGAATTTGAAGAACCAGCACGTCCACTTGAAAAGCAAGTATGGGCAGGTGCGGTTGATACTGTAGGCAGCAAAGTACTGGCTAAAGTATTGGCGCAAATGGATTACAACAGTGCAGTTGCAGCTTGTGGTCTTGCAGGTGGTTTTGATCTACCAACCACAGTGATGCCGTTCATCCTACGTAATGTTCGCCTACAAGGTGTGGACTCAGTAATGTGCCCAACAGAGAAACGTATCGCAGCATGGGAAAAGCTGGTCGAGCTACTACCAGACAGCTACTTCGAGCAAGCGTGTACTGAAGTTGCTCTTGCTGAAGCACCGAAATATGCAGAAGACATCACCAACGGTCAAGTAACGGGTCGTGTGGTTATCAAGCTATAAACACTGACTCAGTGTAAACAGACGAAGAGCCGGCATTGCTGGCTCTTTTTTGTTAGCAGTTCAGTCCCATATCTTCGATACGTTTAGCTATCAGACGGCTACACTCTTCACGCACAATCGTTCTTAACCATTCTTGAGCGGGAGAATGCTCGCAACGCGCATGCCAAATCATCGAGTATTCAAACGGCGTGAATTGGAATGGTAACGGTTTCACCACCAAGTCATAACGCTCGGCAACCAGATACGCCAAGTCCGCTGGCACTGTGATGATAATTGGCAAGGTATCCATGATCGCCAATGCGGCTTCTAAATGATAAGCCCGCAGAACCATTTTACGCTTAGGTTTCTCCATCAAAGCTTGTTCGATCAGTGCCTTAACACCATCACTGATGGCGATCATGGCATGTGGATGACTCAGATAATCATCCAAACTCATTTCTTTATCCGCTAATGGATGCTGTTTTGAAAGCATACACAGCACCCCCACTCGCCCCAACACTTCACTGCGTAGAGGCTCCACCGGGCCTGTCGGGCGACAAATCGCTAAGTCTGCACCTTCATAAGTGAGCTGATCTGATAAACGGTCGTGTTGCAGTGGTAAGAAGTTGAAAGACACGTTTGGCGCTTCTTGGTAAATTCTCGGCAAAGCGAACGGTAAGATTGTTTGCATGGCATAGTCGGTGGTCACGATGTTGAAAGTCTGCACGCATTGCAATGGGTCAAACTCAACCGGAGATAACAACTGACGTAAAGACTCTAATGGCTCGCCCAATGAGCGATCGATCTCTAACGCTTTCTGAGTTGGGATCAAATGCTGTCCCTGACGAGTAAACAGCGGGTCTCCCAATAAGTCGCGTAGACGACCAAGCACACGACTCATTGCCGATTGACTCAAGTTCAGACGTGTTGCCGCCTTACTGACACTGTTTTCCTCTATCAGTACTCGCAACGCAACCAGTAAATTTAAATCTCGGCGATAGATGTCTTCCAGTTCCACGAATTAGCCACTTATTTTGTATGTGTTTGGGTAAATTGTACTCTTTAGGCAAAAAAAATCCCGCCTTTCAGCGGGGAAGCCCAAGAAAAATGGGGATAGTGTCGGAATGAAGTGTCGGTAAAAATAGGTGAGCGTTATTAAAAGCATTCTGATCCAAGCAAGAAGCGCTAATTTTCTTGCTCAGATGCGCCAGACCATCTGCGCATCTCGATCCAAATCCCAATAATAGTGGCAACCATGCCTACGAGAGGCGTCAAAGAGGTGTCAGCTGGCGTCCTGAGTACCAATGCACAAAACGAGATAAAACACAGCACTGAGTAAATCGTAAGTCTGTCTAACGCTGTTAACATTGCCTCTCCCTTGCCAATTGTTACCAAATTGTTAATTTAAGGTAAAACAAAAAATTCGGTTTGCCAAGTGGTTATTGAATATTTTTTCAACGAAAGTAAAATTCAACGCTCAGTTAGTTACGAGAATCACACTATGAGCTTTAATCCTGAACTGGCAAACAAGACATTAGAGGCGGAAGGACTGCGCTGCCCAGAGCCAGTGATGATGGTCAGGAAGACAATTCGCAACATGCAAGATGGTGAGATTTTGCTGGTCAAAGCAGACGATCCATCCACGACTCGAGACATTCCGAGTTTCTGCCGCTTTATGGACCACCAATTAGTTGCGGCACAAACGGAGCAAGTTCCGTATCAGTACCTGATCAAGAAAGGATTGGAATAATCTGGTCGAACTAAAAACGGCAGCCTATATTGGCTGCCGTTTGTTTATTCGTCGTATTCGAGTGTGCGAACTTCTGATTGGAGCTTGTTAAGTTGTTTCTTCATTGCCCGCATCTCTTCATGCATAGGAATGATGTGAGCGACACGAATCCACGCTTCTACTGTCAATCCAGTAAGAACGAACGATCCTGCTACAATCGGTAACCACATATCAGTTAGCACCATCGCTAGTAAACACAGCGCTAAACCAAAAGTGAATAAATAACTCTGACTCTTCGGGGACATCCCCATGTAACGTGTAAGCATAAACTTGCCCTCTCGCTATCATTCACACCATTAAACTACCATGACAAGTATGACACTTATATGTCATCCGTCACGCAACGGAACGATTTAGAGTCAGAGTTTGAACTCGCGCAGCACGCCACTAATGATTGATAACTCACATCATTTCACGTGCAAAAAATCAGAACAGTGCAGCCCCTATTGCCAGAGCAATAAACAAAAATGCGGTGATTTTACGGATCAGCCCTAAAGGCATCTTGTCGGCCGACAATTTACCAATCAGGACCACAGGTACATTCGCCAGCAGCATACCGATTGTGGTACCGATAATCACCAAACTTAACGCATCCGCGTATTGCGCCCCTAAGATGGAAGTGGCGATCTGAGTTTTATCGCCTATCTCCGCAACGAAGAACGCGATAAAGCTGGCAATAAATGGGCCTCGATTAGAAATCTGCTCGTCATCATCCAGTTTGTCCGGGATCAGAACCCAAGCCGCCATCGCGACAAAACTGACCACCAGCACCCACTTTAAAATCTCAGGTGATAGATAGTCTGCGACAACCACACCTAACCATGCAGCCAAAGCGTGGTTGGCAATAGTTGCCAAAAAGATTGCTGCAATAATTGGGATTGGTTTTCGGTAACGACTTGCGAGTAATAGAGATAGCAATTGGGTCTTATCGCCAATTTCTGCTAACGCTACAGTAGTAATTGAAATAGCTAAAACGCTCACGACATGCTCATTGGGGCAGGGATTATTATTTTTAACCGAAGACAAACCTCACGCCCCTACCCCGGTTCGTGATGATTTGTCTAAGGTCTTGCTAAACTTGAAAGGCTTCAAGTCTCGAACGCCATGGTGATTTTGCACCAATTATGTTGACGGACGAACCAGATGAAACAGAAACTTCATCAGGTAAGCTACTCCCCAAAGACAGGCGCAATTCTAGCCACCTTTGTTGCGCTTCTCAAGAGCCAAAGCAGGCAAAAACTCCCTTTTAGGAAAAATACAGCAGATAACGCGGTAAAAATTCATTAAAGGAGAAAATCGCCCACGAATTAATCAAGATTAGCTCTACTCCCATGCTCAATATCTGGTTATACTAGATTGTTAATTTATTCAACCGTAATTACTCTTTATCGCCGTTGTTAGAGTTGAAAAACTCGGCATAGATGACGAATTAACGAGTAACAAGAGAATCGCGCGAACCTGACTTATGCAAAAATACGATATCAAAACCTTCCAGGGAATGATCCTCGCGCTGCAGGATTATTGGGCTCAAAATGGTTGTACCATTGTTCAACCGCTAGATATGGAAGTGGGTGCGGGTACCTCTCACCCAATGACCTGTCTACGAGCGCTTGGCCCAGAGCCAATGTCGACAGCTTATGTACAACCTTCACGTCGTCCTACTGATGGCCGTTACGGTGAAAACCCTAACCGTCTTCAGCACTACTACCAATTCCAAGTAGCGCTAAAACCATCGCCTGACAATATTCAAGAGTTGTACCTTGGCTCCCTTGAAGTTCTTGGTATTGACCCTCTTGTACACGACATCCGTTTCGTAGAAGACAACTGGGAAAACCCAACACTAGGCGCATGGGGTCTGGGCTGGGAAGTTTGGCTAAACGGCATGGAAGTGACTCAGTTTACTTACTTCCAGCAAGTTGGTGGTCTTGAGTGTAAGCCAGTAACTGGTGAGATCACTTACGGTATCGAACGTCTAGCAATGTACATCCAAGAAGTAGACTCTGTTTACGACCTAGTTTGGAACATCGCACCAGACGGCAGCAAAGTGACTTACGGTGACATCTTCCACCAAAACGAAGTAGAGCAATCAACTTACAACTTCGAGCACGCAGACGTTGAATTCCTATTTGGCTTCTTCGAACAGTGTGAAAAAGAGTGTAAAGAGCTACTTGAGCTTGAAAAGCCACTGCCACTACCTGCTTACGAGCGCATCCTAAAAGCCGGTCACGCATTCAACCTACTAGACGCACGTAAAGCGATCTCAGTAACTGAACGCCAACGTTACATCCTACGCATCCGCAACCTGACGAAAGCAGTTGCAGAAGCATACTACGCATCGCGTGAAGCTCTTGGCTTCCCAATGTGTAAGAAAGAACAAGCGTAAGGGGTAGAGTAACATGGCAAAAGAATTTCTAATCGAGCTAGGTACAGAAGAGCTACCACCAACGCAACTTCGCACACTAGCTGAAGCATTCGCAGCAAACTTCGAAGCTGAACTAAAAGGCGCTGAGCTTGCTCATGAAGGCGTTAAATGGTTCGCGGCACCTCGTCGTCTTGCACTTAAAGTCGCAGCACTAGCAGACAGCCAATCTGACAAAGTTGTTGAAAAACGTGGTCCTGCGGTTTCTGCAGCGTTTGACGCGGAAGGCAACCCAACAAAAGCGGCTCAAGGCTGGGCACGCGGTTGTGGCATCACGGTTGACCAAGCAGAGCGCATGGTAACAGACAAAGGTGAATGGCTACTGTTCAAACAAGAAGTGAAAGGTCAGCCAACGTCTGAGATCGTAGTTGAACTTGCAGCGAAAGCACTAGCAAACCTACCTATCGCAAAACCAATGCGCTGGGGCAACAAAACGACTCAATTTATCCGTCCAGTTAAGACGCTAACCATGCTAATGGGCAGCGACCTAATCGAAGGCGAGATCCTTGGTGTTGCTTCTGACCGCACTATCCGTGGTCACCGCTTCATGGGTGAGCAAGAGTTCACTATCGATTCTGCTGAGCAATACCCTGCGATTCTAGAACAGCGCGGTAAAGTAATGGCAGATTACGAAGCGCGTAAAGCAATCATCCTAGCTGACGCACAAAAAGCGGCAGCAGCGGTTGGCGGTATCGCTGACCTAGAAGATGACTTAGTAGAAGAAGTAACGTCTCTGGTTGAATGGCCAGTAGTACTAACAGCGAAGTTCGAAGAAGAGTTCCTAAAAGTGCCTTCTGAAGCGTTGGTTTACACCATGAAGGGTGACCAAAAGTACTTCCCTGTTTACGACGAAAACAAGAAGCTACTACCTAACTTCATCTTCGTATCGAACATCGAATCAAAAGAGCCTCGTTACGTAATCGAAGGTAACGAGAAAGTAGTTCGCCCTCGTCTTGCTGACGCAGAGTTCTTCTTCAACACAGACCGTAAGCGTCCGCTTATCGACCGTCTGCCTGAACTAGAGCAAGCGATCTTCCAAAAGCAACTGGGTACGATCAAAGACAAAACAGACCGCATCACAGAACTTGCTGGCTACATTGCTGAGCAAATCGGTGCTGACGTTGAGAAATCAAAGCGTGCTGGTCTACTAGCAAAATGTGACCTAATGACCTCAATGGTATTCGAATTCACGGATACTCAAGGTGTTATGGGTATGCACTATGCTCGCCACGACGGTGAAGCAGAAGAAGTTGCAGTAGCACTGAACGAGCAATACATGCCTCGTTTCGCAGGTGATGAACTGCCATCAAACGGCGTTTCAACAGCAGTTGCAATGGCAGACAAGCTAGACACTATCGTAGGTATCTTCGGTATTGGTCAAGCGCCTAAAGGCAGCGACCCATTCGCACTACGCCGCGCATCTCTAGGTGTACTACGTATCATCGTTGAATACGGCTACAACCTAGATCTTGTTGACCTAGTAGCGAAAGCGAAGTCACTATTTGGCGATCGCCTAACCAACGACAACGTTGAGCAAGACGTTATCGAGTTCATGCTTGGTCGTTTCCGCGCTTGGTACCAAGACGAAGGCTTCAGCGTAGACATCATTCAAGCAGTTCTAGCGCGTCGCCCGACGAAACCAGCAGACTTCGACCAACGAGTTAAAGCGGTTTCACACTTCCGTGAACTAGAAGCAGCAGAGTCTCTAGCAGCAGCGAACAAACGTGTAGGTAACATCCTAGCGAAATTCGACGGCGAGCTAGCAGCAGACATCGACCTAGCACTTCTACAAGAAGACGCAGAGAAAGCACTAGCAGAAAGCGTTGAAGTAATGACAGAAGCGCTAGAGCCAGCATTTGCTACAGGTAACTACCAAGAAGCCCTAAGTAAGCTAGCGGACCTACGTGAACCAGTTGATGCGTTCTTTGATAACGTAATGGTAATGGCAGAAGACGAAGCACTTAAGAAAAACCGTCTGACACTACTGAACAACCTGCGTAACCTGTTCCTACAGATCGCAGACATTTCTTTGCTTCAAAAGTAATTCATTACTCTTAGAAGTGATTAAGAAATAAGTAAAAGGGAAGCAGATGCTTCCCTTTTTTGTTGCCTTCAAACCGATGAAGGTGACGCTTATTATTCATTTTGTGAACAAGACTAAAATTTGTAGGGTGAGACGCGTTTAACTTGTTGGTGTAGAGCTCGGATTGTAGAGGCACAGTTTTGCTATAACTGGACTGTTTATTCGGGGGAAGGACACAATGAAAAAAACAATTCTCGCACTCTCTATCGGTCTACTGAGCGCCTGCAGCCAGATACCAGAAAATGCCATCGTATTAAACGTTGGTGATGACACTGCTGTTTTTGAGGAAAACTCACAAGGCTTACTTGTCGCTGAGCAAAAACTCGAAAAAGGCAGCTACACCTTTACCATTGCCGACAGTAATCAAAGCTGTGGCAGTAGCTTTGCCTTAGCAGAAGAAGATCGCATCAAATTCAATCGTCCATTAAAAATGGATAACTGCGCCACTGACGCACAAATGCCGCTGCGCATCTTCAAAGCCAATACCTATCAATTTACGCTCAATCCAACCACCAATGAGCTCACGGTCAAAATCAAACCAAAACAGAGTCAGGACATCACCTACTCTTGCCCTGTCGCAACTGACACGCCAAAAACCATCAACGTTGCCCAAACCTTTAATGATGGCACTGTCGTTCGTGATGCCTTAACCGGACAAGAAACCACTATCGCCAATGGCAGCGTCACCATGCAACCGGGTCCTATGAGCCAAGGTCTATTGCTGCTAGAAGAAGTTGAACAGCAAGCCGACAAACCGTTCAGTTGGGACAATGCGACGGTGTACTTCGTCATGACCGACCGCTTCTACAATGGCAACCCAGACAACGACAACAGCTACGGTCGCAGCAAAGACGGAAAATATGAGATTGGTACCTTCCACGGTGGTGACTTATCGGGTCTAACGAAAAAACTCGATTACATCGAATCACTTGGTGTCAATGCTATCTGGATAACCTCACCACTGGAACAAATCCACGGCTGGGTTGGCGGCGGCGATAAAGGCGACTTTAAGCACTACGGCTACCACGGCTACTACCATCAAGACTGGACCAAGCTTGATGCCAACATGGGTACCGAAGATGAACTCAGAACCTTCGTCGATACCGCCCACAAGAAAGGTATCCGCGTGATTTGGGATGTAGTCATGAACCACACAGGTTATGCGACATTAGCAGACATGCAGGAATTCGGCTTTGGTCAGCTTTACCTTGATGACCAAGAAGCCAAACAAGTCCTTGGTGAAAAATGGACCGACTGGCAGCCAAAATCAGGACAAAGCTGGCACAGCTTCAACGACTACATCAAATACGGTGATAGCGAAGCGTGGGATAAATGGTGGGGCAAAGACTGGATTCGCACCGACATTGGCGACTACGATGCTCCGGGCTACAACGACATCACCATGTCTTTGAACTACCTACCGGATCTCAAAACCGAATCGACTCAGAAAACCGGATTACCAAACTTCTTCCGCAATAAAGACACCAATGCGCAAGATGAGCTGCAAACCCCACGTGAACACCTGATTACCTGGTTATCCGATTGGGTACGTGACTACGGCATTGACGGCTTCCGTGTCGACACCGCAAAACACGTTGAAATGGAAGCGTGGGCAGAGCTGAAAGCCAGCACCACCCAAGCGCTTGCCCAGTGGAAGCAAAACAACCCGGACAAAGCCTTGGATGACTTACCTTTCTGGATGACGGGTGAAGTGTGGGCACACAGCGTGGTGAAAAGCCCGTATTTCGATAACGGCTTCGATTCCATCATCAACTTCGAGTTCCAATCTGACGTAGCACCAAAAGCGCTGAAGTGTTTCGCTCAACTTGATAATGATTACCGCCGCTATGCAGAACGCATCAATACCGATCCTGAGTTCAACGTGTTGAGCTACCTATCTTCACACGATACACAGCTGTTTTGGTCAGCGCGCAGTCGCAGCTTTGATGACCAAGCACGTGCCGCGAATGCTCTGATGCTGGCTCCCGGTGCAGTACAAATCTATTACGGTGATGAGATAGCTCGTGATTTTGGCATTACTGGTTCAGACGCCCACCAAGGCACACGCTCAGATATGCCATGGGATAAGATTCATGGCGAGCGAGAAGATCTACTGAAACATTGGCAAAAGTTGGGTGAATTCCGTAAACGCCACCCAGCAGTTGCTCAAGGTAAGCACATCACTCGCAACCAAGAAGGTTACTACGCGTTTGAACGCCAATACCAAGACGACAAGGTGTTGATTGTTTACACCGGTGAGTAAATCACACTCTCTCCACCAGCAAGGGAAGCATAAGCTTCCCTTTTTTATTGTTCTTTTTGCCCTTTTGTCTCGTTCCTCTGGTCTGATGACGCACTTTTTTCTTTTTCGGCTTAATTCACACTTTGCGTTAATTACACATTGAGGTAAGGTCAAGGATTACTCGATAAGCCGATAAAACATCGGCATAAACATACACAAAGCAATCACAATGAATTAGGTATAAGTCAGCATGCAGTTCTCAAAGTTTGGTGAAAAATTTAATCAGTATTCAGGTATTACGCAGTTAATGGACGATTTGAATGATGGTCTGCGCACACCAGGTGCCATCATGCTCGGTGGAGGTAATCCTGCCGCCATTCCTGCCATGCTCGATTACTTTCACCAAGCCAGTGAGGAAATGCTCGCCAGTGGGGAGCTCGTCGCCGCCCTCGCCAACTACGATGGCCCGCAGGGTAAAGACGCGTTCGTCAAAGCGCTAGCTCAGTTATTCCGTGAAACTTACGGCTGGGATATTTCAGAAAAAAACATCAGCCTAACTAACGGCAGCCAAAGTGGCTTTTTCTACTTGTTCAACTTGTTGGCAGGTAAACAGCCAGATGGTTCGCATAAGAAAGTGCTACTGCCTATCGCACCTGAGTATATCGGTTATGGTGATGCAGGCATTGATGAAGATATCTTTATCTCTTACCGCCCAGAAATCGAGCTGTTAGATAACGGTCTGTTTAAATACCACGTCGATTTTGAGCAGCTAACCGTCGACGACTCTGTTGCGGCAATCTGTGCATCTCGTCCAACCAACCCAACGGGTAATGTACTGACAGACGAAGAAGTACGTAAGCTGGACAAGCTAGCACGTGAGAACAACATCCCGCTGATCATCGATAATGCCTACGGTCTACCTTTCCCGAACATCATCTTTGAAGATGTCGAACCGTTCTGGAATGAAAACACCATCCTATGCATGAGCCTATCTAAGCTTGGTTTACCGGGCGGGCGTTGTGGCATTGTGATTGCGAGTGAAGAAATCACTCAAGCGTTAACCAATATGAACGGCATCATCAGCCTAGCGCCGGGCAGTGTTGGTCCAGCGCTGGCAAACCATATAATTGGCAAAGGTGATCTGCTTAAACTGAGTTCAGAGGTGATTAAGCCGTTCTACAAGCAAAAATCACAACGTGCGGTTGAACTGCTCCAACAAGCAATTACCGATGAGCGATTCCGCATCCACAAGCCGGAAGGCGCTATCTTCTTGTGGTTATGGTTTGATGAACTGCCAATCACAACAATGGAACTGTACCAACGCTTGAAAGCGCGTGGCGTATTGATTGTCCCTGGTGAATATTTCTTTATTGGTCAGCAAGACGAGTGGGATCACGCGCACCAATGCCTGCGTATGAACTACGTTCAAGATGATGAGATGATGCAAAAAGGCATTGCGATTATCGCTGAAGAAGTGGAAAAGGCTTACCGCGAAGGTAAATAGACGGATTGAACTCAGCCGTTCTTCTCTTTGAAATTACGGCTTTGAAATAGCGGATTTGAAAACCCCCAAACTAAAAAGAGCGCCCATATGGCGCTCTTTCTTATTCTATAACCGGGTGGTTAACTGATTAGTTGTTCTCAATCAGGTTGTTACCACCGATAGCAATCTTACGTGGTTGCATGGCTTCAGGGATTTCACGAACTAAATCGATATGAAGCAGACCGTTTTCCATTGATGCACCGACAACTTTTACGTAATCCGCTAGCTGGAATTTACGTTCAAAATCACGTTCTGCAATACCTTGGTAAACATAGTTTTTGCCTTCTTCGGCTTTACGTTCGCCCTTTACAATCAACATGTTTTCGTTTTGAGTCAGATCGAGCTGTTCTTCAGCAAAGCCAGCAACGGCCATAGTAATACGGTAGTTGTGCTCGTCTTTTTGCTCAATGTTGTATGGAGGGTAACCGCCAGAAGTATTTTTCGCTGTATTCGCTTCCATCAGGTTTAGCAGACGATCAAAGCCAATTGCATTACGGTATAGTGGTGAGAAATCTACATTACGCATAAATCTATCCTCTTAATTAAGCAATAGTCTTAGTTCAGATGAGTTTCATCCTACTGGCGTGTTGATGCAAAAACCAACGCCGAACTAAGAGATTCTTATCATTCCACTGGCCTTGGTTTGGCTCGGAGACATGATATTGAATCTAAAGGTTTAAGTTGTGTGCTAAAACGCCATATCCTCTTCTGAGCGATCTCGTTTTAGCGATTTCAGAGGGCTGGTCTTCTAGTCTCTAGCAAGCCAGTCACCCTCTTCGTAACTAGATATAAGGTCGTCAAAAATGACTTTCAAGGGAAAAAATAAAAAATTTTTAAAGCATCCACTATCCCCTTGAACAGCTTAGTTCCTCATCACTTCGCGATCTGTGATAAAAAGCCCGCCGTTCTGGGGGGCTCAATCTACACTTTACTTGCGGGAGGATTTACGCGCTTTTACAACGTCCTTTTCTGCCGCCTTTTCCTGCTTTAGTTTGCGCTTTTCTTTTAGACTCAACTGCGGTTGTTTCTTTTCTTTCTTACTCATGACTTCACCTCTATTTATTGGCACAACAGACAACCACACAGCATTTTCTGAGCTGGTGGCTGCGATTGATGAACAATTTCAGTAATCACAAAGCAGCGTCGCTGATTAAAAATTTCCACTTCGAGCGCATCATTTTTAGCTCGACCTAACAGTCGAGACCCCAAATAAGAATCGACCGCGAGCATACCTGTCATGGGTTGCCCCTTACGCGAGCTGACCAATGTCATGCGATATTGATAGGCGCGTTCAACATCCACTAAGCGAACCGTGTCCCCAACCGCAATACGAGCTCGGTTACGGCAATGGGCTTGTTGCTCGCAGATTTCAAATAGCGATAACAACCTTAGTGGTGATTGATAGGTTAAAAAGCGACTGGTTAACCACCAAGTTCGCAGCGCCAAGCAGTACGCTGAGAACCAGCGTTCAAACATGATTATTTCCTTCTTAATGCCTTGTCTTACAAATAAATTCAGTGCATTGAACCGGAAGTGCATCACTTCCGGCTTAGTTCAGGAAAGTCATCACCATTTTCTTAGTCTCCTTATTCATCAGCTCTTCAGCACTATAGCGAGCAGAAAAAAGAAAGCAAAAACGCTCAAGCGAACAAAATGGCGAGAAAAAAAGAAAACAGAAATAAAATGGCAGGCTTGATCGGGTTGTTGGCAGTTAGTACCAGAAAAACATCCGCTTTAGCAGAAAGTGGCGATTTTAGCTGGTGGTTGACCCGTCCTGATATGGGTTGACACTTTTTAACTAAAACGCTCGATGTACTTCATCGGGCGTTTTGTATTTTAAAG
>NZ_JAWPOL010000049.1:0-16091 GCF_033391095.1 Vibrio sp. Vb0667
GGGTGTAGCTCCAATTGGCAGAGCAGCGGATTCCAAATCCGCGTGTTGGGAGTTCGAATCTCTCCACCCCTGCCATACTCTAAAGCCTCAGCAGTAATGCTGGGGCTTTTTTGCATCTGAAGAAAAGAGAATCTGACTAGTTGGAGAGTTGTCGATTCCTCTGATACCAAAGTATCGGGGGATTGAAAGTTCATATCTCCGGGATATTGGTCCACTTCACCTATCCCCATGTTCATAAGCTCTGGCTTAGGTCAGGGGCTCTTTTATTCCTAACGTATAGTTTCGACGTCAGGTGTATGTTTATCCAACGAATATGGCATACCTTTGCTTCAGATAGTTTTATTTTCTAGTAATGTAATTACTAAATGTTGATGTATCGCTTTGCTCTTTCTGTTTTACCTTCGAATTTCATAACACTTTTTCTTCGTTATCGAGCACATCTGATTCACAATCTATTGAAAGGTCAGTGGTTACATTGGCTTGGATGATTACTGACTTGGTTCCTGTTATCATCATGCATTAATGCTAATAATTAGGAAGTAAGTTTATGCCACATTTTCGATTCCGTGCTGTAGAGCCACAAGCTGTTCAGGCATTATCAAAACCCCTTACGGATGAACTTCAGCCTCTAATGGACTGTCCGCGTGAGGATTTTACTTTTGAGTATATCTACACTACGTTTTTCAATGAGGGTGAGGTGAGTGCTGCATATCCTTTTGTCGAAGTGCTTTGGTTCGACCGTGGCCAGGAAGTGCAAGATGAAGTTGCCAAGCTTATTACGCAACAAGTGCGCGGTATCGCTGGTGCCGATATTGATGTTGCAGTTATCTTTTCCGCCTTATCTCCTAAAGCTTATTACGATAATGGCGAACACTACTAAAGGTTAAAGGCTATGAGGCTGAGTTTCATTGTAACTTTGGGTTTATGTTTCTCAGCTTCAGTATGTTCTACTCCTTGGGAGTCTGCGGTTAATCCTACCCGAAACTCTTCCTCCTCTATTGGTAGTTATGCTAACGGTTGTTTAGATGGTGCATTACCCTTGCCTCTCGATGGCGTTGGTTATCAAGTCTTACGTAGTAAAACGAAGCGCTACTATGGGCACCCTAAAACGATAGAGTTTATTGAAAATCTGGCGCTTAAAGCTCATCAAAATCTCAACACCACTCTGCTAATTGGTGATTTGTCTTTACCTAGAGGTGGAAGGTTCTCCTCTGGTCATTCTAGTCATCAAACCGGATTAGATATCGATATCTGGTTAAGACTTGCTGACCAACCGCTTTCTTATAACGAATTACAACTTCCTAAACCCATGAGTGTGGTGGATTTAAAAGGTTATTCCATACTTAATCATCGCTGGGAAGAGCGGCACTTTAAGCTAATTCGGTACGCTTCAAAAAGTAAGGATGTTGCACGAATTTTTGTACATCCTGTTATTAAGGAGCAACTTTGCTTGCAAGAAAACGGCAAAGATCGTTCTTGGTTACGTAAAGTACGTCCATGGTGGGGGCATCATTACCACTTTCACGTCAGGTTATCTTGTCCTGATTCGAGCGACTATTGTGTTGATCAAGCTCCACCTCCAGTAGGCGATGGCTGCGGTGTTGAGCTTGCAAGTTGGGCCCCGAAAGCAAAACCTATTGATACCCCTCCACGGGTAAAAACAACCTCTAAGCCCAAACGAAAAAAAGTCGTTCCACCTCAATGCTTGCCGCTTATCAATCCTAATTAGTGTTACTCTTCAGGTTTATTTGTACTTGGTGATCTCTTTTATGAAACTGGAGAAACATCATACTTTTGTCTACATTGAATAGTACCAATACAAAAACTAACCCAATTAGTTTTGGGGACATATTATAGAAATCTAAATTAAACAAAGAGTTGTAGTATGGGTAAGTTGTAACTTCTCTGTTTAGAAAAAGATCTTTCGTCACGATACTCTGGTTTCTTAGCAATATGTCTGTCAGTTGGCTAAAAAGCGATAACAACGCAGACAAGTATGTAAGGCAGGGATATGCCCTTTTCCTGTTAGAAGAGTAAATCAAGGACAAAACCATGACTATGATTTGTGCAAAAGAATTTGCAGAGTGGTTAAGACACAGATTTAGCAGTGATACTAAAGGAGTCTCTTTGACTCGAGAGGATGTGAATCACCTGACTGGGCGTCAACGCCTTGATCCGGGTTTTGTTAATGATGTGCATTATGAGCTGATGCAATATGGGATGGCTTTCGTTACTGATACGAGCCGAGAAAACTTTTATTTAATACCTGTTTCTCAAGCGGAGAATTGGCGTGAGAGACTAGAGTATCATTTTGAAAAAGAGCTATTCTGCAATATTATCCCTATTGAAAAATCAGGTTGAGAAAAGGTTCAACTTTGATGTCAAAGTTGAACCTAATTGCTCTTATGCTAACCCTTGAATAATCACGAATTTTTCAAGCAACTGCTCTTCAGTTTCGACATGGTTCGGATCAGTGATTATGCATTTTGTAATTGGACACACTGACTGACAGGTCGGCTTTTCGTAATGCCCCTTACACTCTGTACATAGCGCTGGATCAATTTCGAAAATGCTCTCTCCCATACTGATTGCCCCATTGGGGCATTCGGGATCACACATGTCGCAGTTAATGCATTTATCAGTAATGAGCAAGGCCATGGTTACTTACCAGTCGGGTTACGGGTGTCCTGCCCTGAGTTTAGATTACGCATTAATAGGCCATATTCTAAATCTAGCTCTGCTGGTACTGGAATGAATACAAAGTGACCGTTTCCTTTCGCGTCTTCAATAGACTCTGATTTGCGGTTTTCCATTGCCTCTAGCGTGAAAACAATATTGCCTTTTGGCGTCATTAGTTCAAGGCTATCACCGACAAGAAACTTATTTTTTACTTCTACTTCAGCCATGTCACCACGACGTTTGCCAGTGAATTCACCAACAAACTGTTGAGCATCAGAGACTGAGTAACCATAATCGTAGTTTTGGTAAGTATCGTGTGTATGACGGCGTAGGAAGCCTTCAGTGTAGCCACGGTGAGCTAGGCTTTCTAGTGTACCCATTAGGCTTTCATCGAATGGTCGACCTGCTACAGCATCATCAATTGCTTTACGATAAACTTGAGCGGTACGTGCGCAGTAGTAGAACGATTTAGTACGACCTTCAATTTTCAATGAGTGAACACCCATCTTAGTTAAGCGTTCAACGTGCTGAACCGCTCGTAGGTCTTTAGAGTTCATGATGTAAGTACCATGCTCATCTTCGTAAGCCGCCATTTTTTCTTCTGGACGGTGCGCTTCAGAAAGCAGAACGACTTCATCTGTTGGTTTGCCGCGACCAATTGTGGTTTCAGGGCGCTCGTCTTGTACTTCGACAGGCTGTGCTTCAGTCGGGTCGAATTTCTCTACGATATCACCAGCGTCGTTTTCTTTACCCTCTTCAACTTTGTATTCCCAGCGGCATGCGTTAGTGCAAGTGCCTTGGTTAGGGTCACGTTTGTTGATATAGCCAGAAAGTAGGCAACGACCAGAGTAAGCCATGCATAATGCACCGTGAACGAATACTTCAAGCTCAGTTTCAGGGCAATGCTCACGAATTTCTTCGATTTCTTCTAGAGATAGCTCGCGAGAAACGATCACACGCTCCACGCCATTCGCTGCCCAGAACTTAACGGTCGCCCAGTTTACAGCGTTCGCTTGTACAGAAAGGTGAATTGGCATTTCTGGGAAAGCTTCACGAACCATCATAATTAGGCCTGGATCTGACATGATCAATGCGTCAGGACCCATCTCTACGATTGGCTTAAGATCACGGATGAACGTTTTTAGCTTCGAGTTGTGTGGTTGAATGTTACATACCACATAAAGCTTTTTGCCTAGGGCGTGGGCTTCATCGATACCGATTTTTAGGTTCTCGTGGTTAAACTCGTTGTTACGTACGCGAAGGCTGTAGCGAGGTTGGCCAGCGTAAACTGCATCTGCCCCGTAGGCGAATGCGTAACGCATGTTTTTCAGGCTGCCCGCTGGAGATAGTAGCTCAGGCACGAATGCTTTCTCAGTTGTCATTGCTCAATTCTCTTTTATCTGATCACAAGTCAGGCCAATTCCACCTAATGGAAATGGGGCGCAAATTTTACGTCAAAATGTGAACTGTGACTAGGGTAATTGTGCTTCAGATAGAAAAACGCCCTCAAAAAAAGTGAGGGCGTTATGGTTAACCTTTATACAATATTATGCGTTAGGATTCGGTAAGCCGCCTAGCGCATCGTATAGGTTGGGAAGGAAAGCACTGAACTCTCCACACATTAGAGAGAAGTCTGCATCAAATCGAGCTGCTTGATCTTCACGTGGAATATCATCGTTTTGATCTTTCAATTCATCAGAGAATTTTAGACGTTTGATGCCTGCATCTTCCGTCATAATGAACTCAATACGATCTTGCCAATTAAGCGCAAGTTTCGTCACGACTTTATCCGCAGCGATGTGGTTGCGGATTTCATCAGTGGTTAGCTCTTGCTTCTTACAGCGAATCACACCACCTTCTTCAAGTACGGATTTTAGCTCAGCTTCGTCCATCATGCTGATACCTTGAGGTGTGTCACCGCTTTTCACCCACTCGGTTAGCGTAGTTTCAATCGCCACTTCTGGAATAGCAGGAACAACAGGTAAACTACCCATGGTTTTACGAAGCAATGCTAATACATCTTCTGCTTTTTTATAGCTGCTTGCATCAACAAGGATAAAACCTTCTTTTGGCATGATGAGCACGTGAGTGTGGCTGCTGCGGCTGAATGCGCGCGGCAGTAAATCCATTACGATGTCATCTTTCAGGTTGTCTTTCTCTTTCTTCTTCAGAGGACGACCTTCTTGCGCTTCCATTGCTTCTACTTTTGCATTCAATGATTCTTTGATCACAGAGGCAGGTAGCATTTTCTCTTCTTTCTTGGCGCAAATCAGAATGCGGTTTTCTGACACGTGAGTCATCATATCGCCATGTCTACCCATTGCACTGACCCAGCCAAATTTCTGTTTGTCTTGACTGCCACACGGGGTGAATCGGAATTCAGACAGCTGAGTTTCTAGTTGTTCGGCGTTAAAAGTAACCTCGCGGTTAACGCGGTATACCAGACAGTTTTTAAACCACATAAATCTTCTCTAGGCTTGATGACAAGGGACTAATCATAGGGAATTTTTGTGCTGATGTCTTAATAGAAATGAAAAATATCCGAATGAACCTCAAAAGAAAGTTATATGAAAATTTGTTTTCAAAGGTCACAAAAGTGTCATAATTGGTAGTGATAATGCTTATGCATAGAGAGGCGCTTTGTCTCTTAAATTCATTAGCTCAACGAACATAAGGTTACTCAATTATGTCTAGAAGGATTCTGGTTGTTGAAGACGAAGCTCCTATTCGCGAAATGCTGTGCTTCGTACTTGAGCAGAAAGGTTACCAAGCGGTAGAAGCGGAAGATTACGATACTGCAGTAACCAAACTGGCTGAACCCTTCCCTGATTTAGTTTTACTGGATTGGATGTTACCAGGCGGTAGTGGCATTAACTTCATCAAACATATGAAGCGAGAGGAATTAACGCGCAACATTCCAGTTGTGATGCTTACCGCTCGTGGTGAAGAAGAAGATAAAGTGCGCGGTTTAGAAGTCGGTGCGGATGACTACATTACTAAGCCATTCTCTCCTAAAGAGTTGGTTGCACGCCTAAAAGCGGTGATTCGTCGCGTTACCCCTACTGCACTAGAAGATGTAATTGATGTACAGGGGTTGAAGCTTGACCCTGTATCGCACCGTGTTACGGCTAATGATGCGCCATTAGACATGGGCCCTACAGAATTTAAGATGCTTCATTTTTTCATGACGCATCAAGAACGCGTATACAGCCGTGAGCAGCTATTAAACAATGTTTGGGGCACTAACGTGTATGTCGAAGACCGTACGGTTGATGTTCACATTCGCCGCCTGCGTAAAGCATTGGAAGCTGCAGGGCATGATAAGCTGATCCAAACTGTTCGTGGTGCTGGATACCGCTTCTCGACGAAGGCATAAATTAACACGCAGCTTATCGGTACCATTTCTGGAGTTATGAGTGGTTGAAAGATTAACGTGGAAAAAGCTGGCTTGGGAGCTGGCTTTTTTTTACACCCCATGGGTGATAGTAGGTTGGATATTCGGTTATATGCCGTGGTTGCTTTTGGCTGCTACGGCATTGCAGCTTGTGTGGCATTTGCATAACCAAGTACGTTTATCTTCTTGGTTATGGGATGAAAAACGCCTCACGCCACCATCTGGTAGCGGTAACTGGGAATCTTTGTTCAATGGGTTGTATCGCTTACAACAGCGCCAACGCCGCAAACGAAAAGAGCTTACTAATCTTATTCGTCGATTCCGAAATGGTGCAGAATCGCTACCCGATGCGGTAGTGGTATTCCGTGCTGAAGGCAATATTGTTTGGTGCAACAAGCTGGCTCAGCACTTACTGGGCTTCCATTGGCCAGAAGATTCAGGTCAACCTATCTCCAATCTCATTCGTACACCTGATTTTATCAAGTACCTCAACAAGAAAGACTTTTCAGAGCCATTAGAAATGCGTTCACCACTCAATGTCGAACGCATGCTAGAACTACGTATCGTACCGTATACCGAAGGTGAACATTTGATGGTGGTGCGTGATGTTAGCCAGTTAAAACAACTTGAGGGAATGCGTCGCAACTTCTTTGCCAACGTATCTCATGAACTGCGTACACCAATGACGGTGCTACAAGGTTATCTTGAGATGACAGAAGATCCTGATATGGTCGTGGGTCCTATGTGGAGCAAAGCTCATGGTGTCATGACGGAGCAGCTTAACCGCATGAACAGTTTGGTGAACCAACTACTGACACTATCTAAAATTGAAGCGGCACCTATGCATGAGCTTGAGGAAGTCGTGAATGTGCCCGCGATGCTTGAAGTGTTAGAAAAAGAGGCGGTTAGCCTTAGTGGGGACAACCAACATAAATTGAAATTTGATGTTGATGCTAGCCTACGCGTGCTGGGCGATGATGACCAGTTACGTAGTGCTATCTCTAACCTCGTTTATAATGCCGTCAAATACACACCGCCTGGTGCGAACATTAATGTTCGTTGGTTCCAGACCTCTCAAGGCGCATGCTTAGAGGTGGAAGATAGTGGTGATGGTATTGAACCTCAGCACCTCCACCGACTTACTGAGCGTTTTTATCGAGTGGATAAAGCAAGATCACGTGATACTGGTGGAAGTGGTTTAGGGCTTGCCATTGTAAAACACGCGCTGAGTCACCATGACTCTCATTTAGAAATTCACAGTGAAGTAGGTGTGGGCAGTAAGTTTTCTTTCGTATTGCCTGAGCGTTTGGTGGTGAAATAATGGCTTTACGATTGGCAAAAACATTCAGTTTATTCGCGCTTGTTTGTTCTTTTATGGCTGCCGCTCAAGATAAACCATTGCCGAGTTATCATAAAACGACGGGGATTGTCGGGAACTTGCTCTCTGTTGGCTCCGATACACTTGCGGGTATGACAACGCTTTGGGTTGAAGAGTTTAAATCCATTTACCCGAATATTAATGCGCAAGTCCAAGCGTCTGGCTCTTCTACTGCCCCTCCAGCATTGACCGAACAAACAGCTCAGTTTGGTCCCATGAGTCGCCCTATGCGTTTAAGAGAGATAGAAGCGTTTGAACGTGAACATGGCTACAAGCCAACGGCGCTTAGGGTAGCCATCGATGCAATCGGTATTTTTGTTCATCAAGATAATCCAATTCAAGGTCTTAACTTTAGTCAATTAGATGCTTTGTTTTCTGCCACGCTACGCTGTGGCGAAAGTCAATTTGTAACAAACTGGCAGCAACTCGGTCTTGAATCACAGTGGGCAAAGCGAAACGTCCAGTTGTTTGGTCGTAACTCCGTTTCTGGAACTTATGGTTACTTCAAAAGTAATGCCTTGTGTGGCGGCGATTTCAAGACTCGAGTTAACGAGCAACCAGGCTCCGCGTCAGTAGTGCAAGCTGTAGCGTCAACCATCAGTGGAATTGGTTATTCCGGTGTTGGTTATCGAGTGGCAGGCGTGCGCTTAGTCCCTGTGGCTAAAATGGGAAATGGCTACGTGACTCCAACGCGAGAACATATTGTTAGTGGTAAGTACCCACTATCACGTTACTTATATGTTTACGTGAATAAGCACCCTGATTACCCATTAACACCAATTGAAGCTGAGTTTATTCGCTTTATCTTTTCTGCTCAGGGACAAGCGTTGGTTGAGAAAGATGGTTATGTGCCCATTACGGCAGACTTTGCAGAAGAAGAGTTAAAAAAAGTCGGCCTGTAAGCCGACTTTTTATTTAGGTATGGACAGTACGAGATCAGAAAGTGAGTGTCCACTTCGCGCTGTCCCAACGTTCTTGTTCTTCCTGTAAATCCGCGTGAAGTAATTTATTGTTTTCTAGCCATGCTTCATCTGTGCATGTGAGAATCCATTCGTCATTTTTGATAGATAAGGTGATATCAGGCAATGGATCTTCATTACGCTGCCCATTTAATACGATAGAAAGTCGTAATATTTTGATGAGGCTTATAACGTCACTCTGTTTATAGAGGTTGAAATCTGGTAGTTCTTGCAATTTGAGCGCTTTACGCTGGAAGCGAGCTAATGTTGCAAGCACTAATTGCTGCTCACGGTTGAAGCCTTGTAGGGTGGAGTGCAACAGAATATAAAAAGAGTGGCGATGGAAACTACGCAAGTTAATACTTAATCCGACTTCATGAAGCAACGCTGCCCACTCTAGTAAGTCAAATAACTCACTCTTTTTCTTAATGCCTAGTTCAGAGCGTACCTGACATAACATCTCACGTGCATGCCCCTTAACACGAGCGGCATGCTCTAAGTCGACCCGGTGCTTGTTGGCTAAATTTTCTGTGGTGCGCATGCGAATATCGGAGCGCGCAAAACGCTCTTCCATTTCGTACAACAGGCCTTCGCGCAGAGCACCATCGGAGAAAAACATCTGCTCAATGCGAAGCGCTTTGAAAATCGCGGACAAAATCGCTACGCCTGCTGCGAATACGGGTTTACGTTCTTCTGTTAGACCAGTCAGTTCAATATCTTCAATTGAATCAAATTTACACAGAGTTTCGATAAGTGTATCCAGTCGACTCGCTGTGATCAGGCCATCTTCAAAACCTAATCCTACTAGCACTTCTTGAATCGCTTTGATGGTTCCTGATGAGCCGAGAGCAATATCCCAGCCCTTTTTACGATATGTTGAGGCGATGGACTCGAGTTTTTGTTCGGCCGCTAACATCGCCTTACTGAAGTTTTTGCCTGACAGTTTGCCGTTTTTAAAGTATTGCTCTGTAAAACTGACGCATCCCATCTGTTTACTGTTGAGAAGCTCAGGCTCAAATTCTTGTCCAATAATCATCTCGGTACTGCCGCCTCCGATATCGATGACTAGTTTGGAGTTGGATTCTACTTGAGTGTGCGCGACACCTAAGTAAATCAGGCGGGCTTCTTCTTCTCCAGGGATAATTTCTATTGGGAAAGGCATCACTTCTTTTGCACGCTCGATGAAAAGGTGGGCATTTTTAGCGCGTCTTAGTGTGTGTGTTGCGGCGATACGTACATTTGACTCATCAAGCCCTTGCAACCTTTCAGCGAACATGGCTAAGCATTCTAGTGCACGCTCCATTGCGGCGTGACTTAAGTTCAATTCACTGTCGAGTCCTGATGCTAAGCGAACACGTTGTTTATGACGACTAACCAGTTGTAGGTCACTGCCAACAACTTTGGCCACCACCATATGGAAACTGTTTGAGCCGAGGTCTATCGCGGCAATGTAGCGAGTATCTTGTTCAAGTATTTGAGGCATCTGAATTTTGTTTTCTAGTTTGCTTTTCTATATTTTTAAGATAGTCATAGATAGCGATTTGAGAGCGAACTTTTTTGCGATTACCTCGTGGTACGTAAGCGTTACTCATTTCTTTATCTATTAAACGAGCCTTTACTGTATCGGTAAAATGGATATTCGTTATATCAATAATTCTCTGTTTCAAACGTGGATCACGGACTGGTACTGCTACCTCGATACGGTGATCAATATTTCTTGTCATCCAGTCTGCGGAGGAGATATAAACTTGCGGATCGCCATCATTGTGGGTGATCACCACGCGAGGGTGCTCAAGAAAGCGGTCAACAATACTGATGATGCGAATATTGTCGCTGATCCCCTCAATGCCCGGTACTAATGAGCACATACCTCGAATGATCATGTTTATTTTTACACCGGAAGTACTTGCTCCATAAAGCTTATTGACGATGCCTTTATCGACTAGGTTATTGACCTTGATCGTAAGAGCGGCTTTTTTCCCTAGCTTGGCATTCGCAATTTCATTATCAATTAAGCGGTAGATTTGGGTTCGAGAATTACGAGGAGATACCATAAGGTGATTGAACTTCACTGGTCGGTATGGATTCTCAATGTAACCGAAGACATTACGGACTTCATTAGTGATTTCTTGATCTGCCGTAAGCAGGGAGAAGTCGGTATAAATTCGTGCCGTCTTCTCATGGAAGTTGCCTGTGCCGATGTGTGCGTAGCGAATAATTTCTTCACCTTCGCGGCGGCTAATCATCAGTAGCTTTGAGTGAATCTTAAGACCAGGCGCACCAAAGATGACGTGCACACCCGCTTCAGTTAATACTTTTGACCATTCGATATTGGCTTCCTCATCAAAGCGAGCTTGCAGTTCGACGACCACAGTGACATTTTTGCCGTTGTGCACCGCATCAATTAAAGAGTTCATCAAGCGAGAATCTTTCGCGACGCGATAAATGTTAATCTTGATACTAAGTACTTTGGGATCGAAGGAGGCTTGGCGCACTAACTCACTAATGTGGTCAAAAGTGTGGTAGGGATAATAGAGCAGAATATCTTTCGCTTTAATCGCGTCAAAGCTGTTGGCATAACCTTCGAAATCGGCACATTTCATTGGCGGGAGAGGTTTATTTTCAAGATATTCTCGTCCAACATTTGGAAAGCCGATGAAGTCTTTAAAGTTGTGATAGCGTCCGCCGGGGATAAGGTTATCGTAGTTAGAGATATTAAGTTTGTTACACAGAAACTCTAACATTTGAGGCGGCATATCGCGTTCGTAGACGAAGCGAACGGGCTTTGCTGTCAGTCGCTGATTGACACCCTCTGACATTTGTTCAAGCAAGCTGTACTCGATTTCATTGCGTAAATCGTATTCAGCGTCACGCGTCATTTTCATCGCATAGCCGCTAAGCTCATCATAATCAAAAAAGCCTTTGAACAGCTCGTCCAAACAGTGGCGGATAATATTATCAAGTAAGATGATGGTTTTTCGACGCTTTCCTTTCTGTTCTGGTACCATCACAAAGCGGGGAAGGTGATCGGTCGGAATTTCGATCAGAGCGTACTGGTAATGTTCTTCTTTACGCAGTTCTACGGCGATGTAAGCGTACTCGTCTTTGAGAAATTGCAGAACATCGATCTCGTCTTTCATTAGGAGGGGAGTGATATGCGGCATTACCTCTCTACGGAAGTATTTCGCGATCCACTTTTGTTGCGATTCATCCAGTTGTTGCTCGTTGACCAAGAAAATGCGACGTCGCGCCATTTCTCGAATCAACTCGCTGTAAAGCTCATCAAATTGTTCGTTAAGCTTTAGTGCTTTCGACTGCATTTTGGTTAACAGTCGTTTAGGGCTATCACTGCCACCGCGCTCTTGGCTGATTAGGATTCTGCGCTTCACGTCCGCAAAGCGTACTTTGTAAAATTCATCTAAATTGTTGGAAAAGATCCCAAGAAAGCGAATACGTTCGATCAAAGGGACGGTTTTATCGGCAGCTTCTTGTAATACTCGTTCGTTGAAAGACAACCAACTCAGTTCTTTTTCTATATATAGTTTTTCTGCGCTCATAACCTTACCTAGCCAAAAGTGAAGTATTACGTACTCATCTTGGAAAAATGGATGAGTGAGAACATTATGAGATTTTCATTACAGATTTATTTCATACCACGCATTGCATAAGAGTTGTATTCTTTTCAGGTGTTTAATGTGATCTGTAATATAATTGTCATCTTAACGACATATTCTAGTACTAAGTCAAAAAAGGTAGAGATTTAAATGGCACAAGCCGAGTTTTCATTGCAGGAAAAAGATAAGAAACGACTGATAAAAGATCGTTTAGTTCGACTTGCAGTGACATCTGGTGGTGTCGGCGTACTCGCGGCGCTTATTTTGATCTTTGTCTACCTCGCCATGGTGATCATTCCGCTTTTTTCTGATGCGGAGATCAAAACCAACCAAGCCATTCGAGCCACTCATATTGAAACACCACTTGCGATTTCAGTGGATGATTACGCTCAGCTCGCGTTCGTTCTAACCCAAAGTGGTGAGATTCAATATTTGTCGATGGACGATCCTACGAAACCTGCGGTGTATACACAGCAAATCGCCCAGAAACCCGTTGCTTTCTCTCAATCTGCTCCTGGGCTAGGTTGGTATGGATTTGTTGATGGGCAGGGTAAAGCGAACCTTTTCAAGCCAGAATTTAATGCTACATTGAGAGAAAATACACGTCCTCCGGAAGTGATTGAGCTAGACACCAGCATGGATCTGACACTAAGTACGCCTCAAGATCCTGTGACTCAGTTTGTATTTGCAGCTTCGACGCCCTTACCAACGGTTGTTTGGCAGACGCAAAGTGGTGAAGTGAAAGCTCGCTGGCAAGTGGCTTCGTCTTTGGGTACGTCTCCTACAACGATCGATTTTACGTTCTCTTCAGGCTTTAATACGCCTCAGCAAATGTTGTTGACACCTGACGGTGAAACGCTTTATTTGCGCGATGGCTCTGAGTTGATCGTGTTAAAGAAAACCGCACGTAAATTTGCTGTGCGAGAGGTGGTCGATCTCACTCAAGGTGATAAGAAGCATTCCGTTCGTACGATAGACTTATTGGCTGGTGCTTACTCGCTTTTGGTGACGCACAACGATGGTCGGGTGTCGCAATGGTTTGATACGCTGCAAGAAGAAAAACGCACGTTAACGCATATTCGTGATTTTAAATTGGCATCAGAGCTTAAGTATTTGTTGCCGGATTCTCATCGAAAAGGATTTTATAGCTTTTACACCAACGGCACGTTGCAAAGCCATTATACAACCAGTGAAAAACTGGTGTTGTTTAAGCGTGCGTACAATCAAGCGCCCGCAATCGCAGCAATGTCTAACAATGAACGCTACTTAATCACTTGGCAAAATAATGCGTTAAATGTTGCGGAAGTGGACAATGCCTATCCGGAAGTTTCATTGTCTTCATTATGGCAAGAAGTGTGGTACGAAGGGTATCCTGAGCCTGAATTTGTGTGGCAATCGACTTCGGCGAGCGATAACTTTGAGGCTAAGTTCAGCCTAGTACCTATTGCGTTTGGAACGATAAAAGCGGCGATGTTTGCGATGCTGTTTTCAGTACCGCTCGCAGTGCTAGGTGCTATTTATACGGCTTACTTTATGTCGCCACGCATGCGTCGTGTAGTAAAACCGTCGATTGAGCTAATGGAAGCACTGCCGACGGTGATCATAGGTTTCCTCGCGGGATTGTGGTTCGCGCCTATTGTCGAAGATCATTTGATTACGATCGTCGTTATGCTGTTTGTTTTGCCCTTGAGCACCATGATTATGGGCGGGCTATGGGCATTAATACCGCAACCTTTGCGGAATCGTCTGCCTAATGGTTGGCATGCTTTAGTGCTCATGCCTGTCATATTGGTACTGATTGGGCTTGGAGTGTGGATTTCGCCTACGATTGAGCAGACGTTCTTTGGTGGCGATATGCGCTTATTCTTAACCGAGCATGGTATTGGTTACGATCAACGCAATGCATTGGTGGTGGGGTTAGCGATGGGGTTTGCTGTTATCCCGACGATTTTTACCATTGCCGAAGATGCCATTTTCTCTGTACCGAAGCATTTATCGGATGGCTCTTTGGCATTAGGGGCCACGCCTTGGCAAACTTTAATCTATGTTGTCTTGCTTACTGCAAGCCCAGGTATTTTTTCTGCCATTATGATGGGCCTGGGACGCGCTGTTGGCGAAACCATGATTGTATTAATGGCAACGGGCAATACGCCATTAATGGATTGGAATATTTTGGAAGGATTGCGCAGCCTGTCGGCGACCATCGCCGTTGAGTTGCCAGAGTCGGAAGTTGGAAGTTCGCATTATCGCCTGCTGTTCCTAGCTGCATTGATTTTATTTGTGTTTACGTTTGCAGTAAACGCGCTTGCGGAGTGGGTTCGTCAGAGACTGAGAGATAAGTACCGTGCGTTGTAATAATGGTTTGAATAAAGAGCGAGTAATAACGTGTTAAATTGGATTCGTTCTGGCGCACCGTGGATATGGCTAACAGGCGGTGCAGTCAGCATCAGTTTGTTGTCGGTATTAGGGTTGTTACTCCTTATCGGCTGGAAAGGCCTGACTTACTTTTGGCCAGCGCCTTTGTATCAGTGGAATGTTGCAGCGCTGACTCCTGTACAAGGCGAAGTGCTACATGAAAATACTATTCTGATTGGTCAAGTGTATGAGCGCAGCTTTGTACCGAAGAGTTATTTGCCTGAAAGCGCAGCACAACAGTTAGAAGACGATGAAGATTTTGCCACGCGACTCAGTATCAAAATCGCTAACCGAGAGTTGTATCCCGCCGATTTTATCTCCGTATTGCAAATGCAGTTGGATGAGCCCACGATGCCAAAAGAGTGGGCGGTGATAGAGCGCAGTAGCGGTGGTTATTTCTTTGGTAAGCTGGTGGCGTTTCAAGATGGTGATAATATATACACCAGTGATATTCAATCGGTACTAAATAAAAAGCTTGATGATGCAGAAACTCTGCGCCATGAGATTGATTCTTTGGTGGTCGATCAGCTTAAAGAGCTTGGTTGGAAGCTAGAGCAGTTGCGATTAGAAAAGCGCAAGCATGAATTGAATGACACGCTGACAGAAAGCTTCTTAAACGAAAACCAGACGAAAAAAGAGCAGATAGAAAAAGCGCTTGCGACGTTAGATTTGCAACTTGATGGTTTACGACTTCAGCTCTCTGACTATGCCTTGATTGTCGAGGATATGACGGGGTCACAAGTATCGATTCCGCTCGAAGACATTTTGGACTACTGGTATCCAAACCAAATGTCACTGCCTGATAAAGTCATGCATTGGGGAAAACAGGTTTGGAAGTTTTTATCTGAAGATCCAAGAGAGTCTAACTCCGAAGGAGGCGTGTTCCCTGCGATATTTGGTACGGTTTTCTTAGTACTCATTATGTCGATCATTGTGATGCCACTTGGGGTGATCGCCGCTATCTATCTACATGAATATGCTAAGAATAACGCTCTAACCAGAGTTATTCGTATTGCGGTTATAAACCTAGCGGGTGTTCCATCGATTGTTTATGGCGTGTTTGGTTTAGGTTTCTTCGTTTATACGATTGGTGCCTCTATCGACAACGTATTCTATGCGGAGAAGCTACCGGCACCAACCTTTGGTACGCCGGGTTTGTTATGGTCAGCACTAACTCTTGCCGTGCTGACGCTTCCAGTTGTGATTGTGACGACAGAAGAAGGTTTAACTCGAATTCCGAGCTCCGTACGACATGGCTCTCTAGCACTTGGTGCAACTCAGTTCGAAACGCTATGGCGCGTGGTTTTGCCTATGGCGACGCCAGCTATTATCACAGGTTTGATCCTTGCGATTGCGCGTGCAGCTGGCGAAGTAGCGCCACTGATGCTGGTGGGGGTCGTGAAATTGGCATCCAGTTTACCGGTTGACGGACAATTCCCTTATGTGCATTTGGATAGAAAGTTCATGCATTTAGGTTTTCACATTTACGATGTTGGCTTTCAAACCTCCAACATCGAAGCGGCGCGACCATTAGTTTATGCCACCTCTTTCTTACTCGTGACAGTGATTGTCGGGCTAAACTTAACAGCAATCAGTATTCGCAATAATTTACGAGAAAAATACAGAACGTTAGGACAAGATTAAGTATGTTT
>NZ_JAWPOL010000004.1:0-297059 GCF_033391095.1 Vibrio sp. Vb0667
CTTTAAAATACAAAACGCCCGATGAAGTACATCGAGCGTTTTAGTTAAAAAGTGTCAACCCATATCAGGACGGGTCATATTTCTTTCTGCGAGTATAAATTCGAGATTTGGCTTTACTTGGCTCTGGCTTGTTTTTCGCCAGCTTTAGTACCGCTTTTTGCAAAATCTGGTTGTTTGGGTAAGTGATCAAGTTTCCGTTGTCGTGCTTAATTAACACGTGAAACATGCTGATTTCTTGAATCTCACCGCAGATGTCTTCATCTTTGTCTACGACTTTAATTCGGTCACCCACTCGGTACGGGAAGACAAAAAAGATCAAAAAGCTGGCAGTGATGTTGCTCAGAATTGACCACTGCGCAATAAACGCCACACCTAATACGGCAAAAATGGACGATAGGAACAAAGACACATCGCCATAGCCAATACCTGTGATAATGGCAAAAATAGAGGCGGTCAAAAATAGCAGCGCGACATTGAAACAGCGCTGAATAAAACTCAAACGAGCCTTTTTTACACCTTTCGTTGTTGCCAAATTTAGGATGGCTCTATTTACAATCCTCTTCAGGATGCGATACGCGATCAGGACAAAAATGCCCATCAATAGTTTGTAACCGAGGGAGCCCGTAGTGAAATACTGGCTCACTTGCTCTAATTGGATCCAATCATTCATTTCTTCATCTCGACGATATCTAGAAAGCGGCTTTTATAGCTGATTTTTTGCTGTAAGTAATCACAATTTTTCTTTACACCATTTGTCTCTGTGTTGAGGTTCCACAGAGTACTGTATAAGTTAATCAAAGACTTAGTGAGCATTACGAACTCTTTGGCTTCATTACTTATATTCAATCAAAGCTGACGTGATTTTGAAGAGAGCAATCTTTGAGCTGTATCCCATATCCGACATTCTATGATGCTAGTTCCTCATAAACGAGCTGAATATGACTTTTGTCCTGATAACCTAAGGTGTATTAATTGAAATAGCTTTTAGGGCGTTGAAAAATGGAAGAAGATGAAAAGGCGATTATGATTTTATTCGTGATTGTTGGCCTTGTACTCGTTTGGGTCGCGCTTGAAGAACTTAATTATCTCGGGCTCCCAATAAAATAAGCCCCGTTAAACACAAGTTAAACGGGGCCTTTGTCTTTTATCAATGTGAATTCAGGCTAGCTAACCGCACGCACTTTGCCTTGTTTCAAATCGTTCAGCACTTGCGCTTTAGGGCCATCTGCAATGATGCTGCCTTTCTCCATCACAATTACGCGATCAACGATGTCGAGCATAGACGTTTTGTGCGTAATCAGAATCAGCGTTTCACTAGGTTTCAACTGTGCTAATTGATGTTTAATGTGCATCTCTGAGCGATTATCCATCGCACTGGTTGGCTCATCCATGAGTAGAACAGGAGGACGACCCAAAAATGCACGAGCGATCGTGACTGCTTGACGTTGACCACCCGAAAGCATTGCACCACCTTCACCAACTTGGCGTTCTAAGCCCGCTGGGTCAGATTGCGTAAACGCAGTAACACCGGCACGATTCGCTGCGTCTAGTACGTCACGGTCATCGGTTAATGGGCGACCTAGCGTAATGTTGTCGCGGATAGACCCAAAGAACAGATTGGAATCTTGCGGCACACAACCAATATTACGGCGAATGTCGACATGATGCAGCTGTGCGATGTCGGTATCATCAATGCGAACATGACCTTCCGTCGGCTGATACAAGCCCATGATTAGACGCTCTAACGTGGTTTTACCCGAACCGATACGGCCTATGATCGCTACTTTTTCGCCTGGGTTAATAGTCAAGCTCAAATCTCGAATCGACGCCACCGGTGAATCTGGGTAGTGGAAGGTCACGCGTTCAAGTTCAATTTTGCCTTGTACTATTGGGCGGTGAATGTAACGTTTACCTTCTTCTTGTTCATCCGGCATTTCCATGACTTGATTGATAATTGTCATAGAAGACTTCGCTTGGTTGTAGCGCGTAGAGAGTAAGGATAACTGAACCAAAGGACCAATCGCGCGGCCGCTAAGCATGGTTGCGGCAATCAAACCGCCCATGGTTAAGTCGCCTTCTGCAATTAAGTAAACGCCTAGGATGATCATCCCTACGTTACTACTTTGCTGCACAAAACCTGCCGCGTTTTGAATGCTATCCGTAATTCGGCGGCTTTTTATATTCCAGTTCGCCATGTGCGCAACTGCCTCTTCCCAGCGGTATTGGAATTGGCTTTGCGCACTGAGCATTTTTACGGTTTCTAACCCAGCCAAGCTCTCTATCAAATTGGCATATTTTTGCGATGCTAGGCGTGAACCCTCCTCAATGGAGCGGCGCAGCGGCCCTTGTATCAGTAGCGAGTGAATAATCAAAATGACCACGCCCACCATCGGTACATACACAAGATCGCCAGCCATTAGCCATATAATCACTAAGAATAAAATGGCAAAAGGCAAATCAATGAGAGCACTGACGGTCGCTGAAGTAAAAAACTCTCGAATAGATTCGAATTCTTGTAAATGGCGAGCGAAGGCACCGACCGAAGGCGGCTTCGATTCCATTCTAATCCCCATCACTTTGCTGAACAGTTTGGATGAAATCAGAATGTCAGACTTCTTGCCCGCCACATCAATGAAGTAATTTCTCAGCGACTTGAGAATGAAGTCGAACAGGAACACGACAAAGATGCCACTTGCTAGTACCCATAGGGTTTCAAACGCAAGATTCGGAACCACTTTGTCGTACACCAAGCGAGTGAATAGCGGAGCGGCAACCGCAAAGAGGTTGATGAGAAGTGATGCGATTAAAACATCGCGGTAGATGCGTTTTGACTGCCACAAGGTTGACCAGAACCAGTGGCCTTCGTTGGTTTTGAGCACTTCGGGAGAGCGCTCATCGAAACGGAATTGCTTTTTAACTAAAAAGTACCGACCAGTGTATTGCTCAAGTAGGTCTTCTAATGGAATAGAGATCGGCACCATTCCACTTTCTAGGGTGGTGACTTCGGCCTCGCGTTTCTCCATATTGATGCTGTTGAGAACGCAAGAGTCACCGCCTTTAAGAACTAAGATTGCCGGCAGAATTAGGCTGGAGATGCTCTCCAGCTCTGCGCGGTTTTCCTTGGCAACCAATCCGGCCCTTTCCGCTGCTCTTGGTAGCAAAAATGGGGTCAGTTTACCGTCAGATAGCGGTAGTCCGTTGACTAGCGCTTCTGGCGAGTTAGCTAACCCATAGTAACGGCTAACGTAGATGAGCGAATTCAGTAAAGGGTCTTTCATCGTTGATAAACCTTTTTATTCCTTGTCGACGATGAATCCTTGGAATACCTCAACAAAATGTTCAGTGAGGAAATCCAACTGGATTTGAGTTTCGATACGCGATGCGATAGTCGTAATACCAAGGTTGTGGGCAGTACGAGAGATCGACGTTAGCGTGAATTTCTGTTTTTCGTCGTGCAAGTTGTGTGTGAATAGGTAATCGAGCTTCACATAGTTCGGACGGAACTCTTGGATGTATTCCAAAGATTGGAAGTTACGTCCGTAGTTATCTACGCCGAACTCAGCACCTGATTGGCGAATGGCATTACATAACAGTGCTGTGTGGTGAGGCTGATCGATAAAGCATTCCTCTGGAATTTCAAAGTGTAGCTTAGAGGCCACTTTGGCATGTTTTTCCAGCATGCTAGTTGTCCAGCGAATAAACGATGGTTGAGACAAGCTGCTTTGCGCGATGTTAATCGCGACTGGGTCATTAAGTTCACCACTTTCTAGCATCTTAATCATTGATTCAATGACATACTGGTCAAAGATGTTGGTGGCGTCTAACTGTTCTAGTGCGAATAGGTATTGATTCGCACGATACGTTTCACCATCTTTTTCGATGCTTGAAAATACTTCGTTGTGGAATACTTTACCCCATGTGTTTTTCGCAGCTTGGAAACGGAATTTAACCCAATCACTATGAATGGCTTCTTCAACCAACGCTTTCCATTGCTGTTTACCCATCAAACTAGAAGGTGTATCACTGCCAATGAAGCCGTATGGCTTGTCTGGTTGCGCTTTGGCTTTCGATAGTGCGTTGTCCACCATCGAGAGGATTTCAGAACGCGTTTTCTGATCTTTGCTGTGTGCAACCCCTAGTGACGCTTTAGGTTTTGCTAAGCCTGTTGGGTCAGTATTTAGGCCGTTCACACAATTGACGATGCTGTCCGATAAAATGCGTAACTCGCTCTCATCCATATGAGGGAAAAGCAAGCCGAACTCATCACTAGACAAGCGAGCAATAGTGGCACCCGGTACATCAATGGTGTTTTTCAAACGTTGAGACAGTTCTTTAACGTGGGCATCTGCGCGTTGGTAATCTTTGGTCTCGTAAATGTCGCCAATGTATTCAGCATGGAGTAGCGCGATACCCCCTTGCGTTTGCTCTGCAAGCCATTGGTCGATTTGGTTGATGTAGAATGAGCGGTTACCCAATTTAGATATAGGATCGAGGTAAGCCTGAGCACGCAGACGTTGAGCCTCTTTGGCTTGCTCTTTGAATGATAGCTCGATTTGAGCAGACATCATATTAATGCCATCTACCACCGCGATAAGATCTTTGGTTCTTGGACGAGCAAGCGGTTCACCAAATTGGTTATTCGCGATTTCATGCATTTTATTCACGATGGCCGTTAACGGCTTTAGCGAGCGACGTAGGATGTATGAAATTGCCACTAAACCAGCCAGAAAAATGACACTGAATACAGACAGCAACCCAATAAAACCTTGCCAGAGCTGCTCGTAAGCTGCGCCTGGGTGGCTAATGATTTCTACTTCGGCGAGCTGCATCCAACCACTGGTCACAACACGCTTATCGTGAATCGCTTTAAATAGATTCATGTCGATAAACCATTGTGGCACCGTACTTGGTTTAACTGGGTAGGTACGCACGATCTGGTAGTCAGAATCTAATGCTGTAAGACGAACAACGGAGTAGGTGCTGCCGTCAAACAGAGCATTAATCACGGACTCAACCGCTACTTTATCTTTGTCCTTTAGGTAAGGAGCCAGTGCCAAACCTACGGTGTTAATAGTGTTGTTGACCTCTGAACGTTGCTGTTGCTCCAAGCTGTCTCGAGTCGTGTTGAATTGGATTACGAATACTGATGCCAACAAGAGTATAAAGACCGTAACCATCCCCACCACAAGCTTCTTATATAGGGTCATGTTTCTCACTCGTCATAGTTAATTTTAGGTTTATTTAACTGCAACTTACGTTCGCGCGAGCGTAAGTCATTCCAAAGGCTCAACCGTGATGCTTTCCCTGCCAGCTCTCCAGTGCTAGCAGATGACTTCATCAACCACAGGTTTGTACCATTAAAACTGTATATCGGTAGCAAGTCGCTACGCTTAGAGGCTCGGACAATGTCAGGATTGATATTATCGAGAATGAGCGGCTCAGAACTTGGGGTAGGGTAGTAAGCTAATACCATGTGAAACTGATTCAGTTCGATGGCTTTTACGTATATTAACCGCATCTTTGAATCTGGTATTCCTAGCTCGAGTAAAGAGAAGTACTTAGCAATAGTGAAATCTTCACAGTCTCCTGCGTTACTCCCTAAAAATTCGAGTGGCGTAGCCCAATAATCTGTCTTTCCCCACAGTTTTATGTCGTCAACGAAATACAGCTGATTAAAAAAGTCGTTAACGCCAGCGAGCTGTTCATGAGTCTCTAATTGTTTAAATAAGTCGAGGTTCTTTCGCCATGTATTTACGCGCAATCCCGCACGTTCGCCGTACACCGCTGTGACCGTATTGACCCATCGTTGTTCTTTACTGTTCAGCGCACCAAGTTGGAACGACAAACAACTTAAGCTGATTAATAATGTAACTTTACGCTGCAAATTGGATCGCATATTCGACTCGTATCACAAGTATACTCTTCTAGAGAGTTCGTCAGTGAGAAATAAGTGCTTTTTATTTAATTACTTATCGCTCAATACTCCCTATCGCGAGTATCTTAATGTGGTTTACTCCTTCAAGGCGTTCGTTTTGGCACTTAAAATCGGTTTAAGTAGATATTCCAAAACGGTTCGCTTCCCTGTGATGATATCGACCGATGCTGTCATTCCTGGAATGATTGGTAAATCTGCATCTTGACCAAAGTTTGTTTTTTCGGTGCGTACACGAACAATGTAGAAGCTGTTGCCTTCTTCATCTTGAGTGGTATCCGCGCTGATATGTTCCAACTCTCCCTCTAAACCGCCGTACTTTGTGAAGTCGTAAGCTGTAAATTTCACGATAGCATGAAGATCTGGGCGTAAAAATGCGATGTCTTTTGGCGCAATTTTCGCCTCTACCAATAGTGTGTCTTCTGTTGGTACGATCTCGACGATATCCATACCAGGTTGGATAACACCACCGACAGTATTGATGTTCAGTGTTTTGATTTTGCCTGTTACTGGCGAATTCACAACCGTTCGGTTTACTCTATCTTCCAAGCCCACCGCTGATTCAACCAAGGCAGATAACTGGTCTTGGGCGCTGTTGAGTTTCTCTTGCTGTTCAGAGCGGAATTTGAGTGCAACATCAATACGGTTGAGCATGGATTCTCGAATCGCTGATTGCAATACGGGAATCTTGAGCTCACTGGACGTCATTTCACGACGGGTATCGTTGACTTGGCGCTGTAATTTGAGCAGTTCAATACGAGGAACAACGCCCTCGTCTGCCAAAGGTTTGGTGATATCGAGTTCTTTTTTCGCGTATTGGTAGCTTTGACGCAAGTTCCTTACTCGTGCTTGGATCTCTACCAAGTCCTGCTGCTTTTGCTGCACTTGTTGGTCAATAACAGAAAGTTGGTTGCGTAAATTATCTAGATCTTCGCGATATTCTGCTTTTTGACGCTGTGTGAGTTGAGGTCGAGTCTCTTCCAAGGTTGGTGGGAAGGTCAGTTTACCGTAATCAAGTAGTACACTTTGACGCCAGTTTTCCGTTTCAAAATCACGATTAACGGCAACACTGTTAATAGAAGCGGATAGTTGCAGCACAGATGCGGTAAGGTTGGCAACTTGTTGCTCACGTTCACGAAAATCCGAGCGAAAGCGGGTGTCGTCGATAAGCAGTAACTGTTGGCCTTTTTCAACCAACTGACCTTCTTTGACCAAGATTTCTTTGACTAAGCCACCTTCTAAGTTTTGGACTACTTGTATCTGTGAGGAGGGAATCACTTTGCCTTGACCAACCGTGACTTTGTCGATTTCAGCCCAAGATGCCCAACCTATTGCTGCAATGAAAAATAGCACCATAACCCAGAGCATAAAACGCGCGCTGTTGGGGGTATTGAGGAGCAATGCTGCAGTTTTGTCATCAACAAAATCCAACTCTTCATCGTTGAGTTTGTTGTAGTTATCTCGGCTCATCACAGTCCCTGCTTATATAATTACGGATTATCTTTATGATCTTATTATTATTAACCGATCATGTCAGCATGCTCGGCTAACAAAATATGAGAAGAGGGTTATTCTCTCTTCAAATGAGCTTTCTTACACTTTCTAAATCAAACAAAAGCATAATTAGCGCCGGAGTATAGCTATTACGCCTTGAACTTGGCTTTATCCAACTGATGTTTTTTTAGTTTGTCGTACAAGGTTTTGCGTGATACCTGTAATTCTAGTTGAACCTCTTTGAGTCTGCCGCGATGTCTTTGCAATGCATCGAATAACAAGCAATATTCAAAGTATTCTGTGCGCTGAGTCATACTCTGAATTTCAAGACTTTTCTCACTGTTCCAATCTTCCATTCTAAAAGTATCTGGCTTGAGGGCACGAAGTTCAGCAAATTGGCGTAGCTGCTTAACGTTTTCTGGCCATTCGAGACTGGTGAGGTGTTTGACCTCTTCTAGGCTGATATGTGGCGGCTGTAACTGATATCGGCTCGCGGTGTGGCGCACAAAGTGCTTGTATAAAGGCCCTATATCTTCCTTTCTCTCATCGAGCGTCGGTAAGTGAATTAGAGTCGCCAGGGATTTTAGAGGCGGCTCGGCTTGGGTGGTCGCGCCAAAAACACGTTCAAGTTTTGGGTGCTTGAATAAGTATTCCCATTGCTCAAATGATACATGCTCTGCGCTATGTAAGTACAAACTGCAGTGGCGTTTTCCTTCACTTAAGCGGTGTATGGCTTTGTCGAGCGCTTCTAATGAAAGCTCATAGAGGTCTTCACCAGAAGCGGCGATTAGCTCACTATCCGGTGTTGCATGTATGTCGTGGGCAAATTGTGCAGCGAGTCGCCGACCCGTACCATCTTGACCTACAAAAATGAGCGGCTGGCTTGTGGGCGCACTGATCAAGGCGCGACGAATACTAACCATGGCCTTACTGTGACCAATCATTTTCGGACCAACATGAGTTTGCATGTCGAGCTCTTTCTTAAGCCAGATGTTTTCTTGCAACAAGTTCAGTTTATCGCTGGCATTGTTGAGCGATTTCATGAGCTGTTCCGTTGAAAACGGTTTTTCTAGAAAGTCGTACGCGCCGCTTTTCATCGCATCTACCGCGGTTTTCACATCTCCATGTCCAGTAAGTACGATGAATTGAAAGTGATCGTTTTTGCTTCGCAAAGTTCGCATAAACTCCAAGCCATCCATCACGGGCATATGGATATCGGTAATGATAATCGCAGGCATATTTGAGTCGATTACGCGTAAGGCTTCTACTGCGTTTGGTAAGCAGGTGACGTCTATCCCTTCAATCAGCAGGGCTTGAGACACGGCATCACGAATGTGTGGTTCGTCATCAACAAAGAAAACTGGGTTATTCATGGTCGTTTTCCACTTCTGGGGTACGTTTATTCTGATTGACTATTGGTAGCGTCACGATAAAGGTCATCCCTCCTGCTTGTTGTTCTGTGCTCTGATGTTTATAGGCACAGAGGGAGCCGTGATAGCTCTCTAAAATGCGTTTGGAGATGGTCAAACCTAATCCTAAGCCCTCTGGCTTAGTCGTAAAAAATGGATCAAAGATTTTTGCTAGGGCTTCGTCCGACATGCCAGGCCCGTTATCGGAAACAAGAATGTCGCAACTGTCATCATGACACTGAACAGCAATGGATATTTGCGGATCGATACAGTGGTTTTCCATCGCTTGTGCCGCGTTGTGGAAGAGGTTTATCAGCACTTGTTCTAATTCAACGCTGTGAATGGCCAGCTTCACATCATAGTCGATGGCCGGAACTTTTAGTGTTACTCCTTGCTTAATAAGCTTGTTGCTCAAAATGCTGGTGGCAGTATGTACCGCGTCGTGCAGTACTGAGATTTCATTGTGTGAATCGTGCGTGGCTTTCCGAGTAAAGACTTTTAAGCGGGCAATGACTTCCGAAATGGTGTCATTAAGTGTCAGCATTTTGCCCAAATTGTCGGCGACCATTGGGTATTTTTCCATTGCCAACAAACGCTGCGAGTTTTCGGTATAGGTTCTTAGTGCGGAAAGTGGCTGATTTATCTCATGATTAATACTGGCAGACAGCTCGCCCAACAGTGCCAATTTCGCGGCTTGCGTCAGCTCTTGTTGTGTTTGTTTAAGCTCTTGTTGGCTTTGTTCATATTGGCGGATGGTCTGTTGTAGCTTTTGGTTGGCTTCACTCAGAACTAGTGTCCGTTGCACTACTTTTTCTTCTAGGCTCACATTGAGATGGGCAAGGCGTGCTTTGTTAACTAGGGTTTGGAACCACGCTAACGCAATTAGAGCAATGAGCGCATATAAGATCAGGAAGACGATATCGGCCTGTAAAACGGCGGCAAGAACGCTGTTGTGGTTAATTAAGGCAACGACGCGAAACCCTTTATCCAATAAGTGTGTTGCGTATGCGAGGTAATTCGGTGATAGAAGCAATTGATTGTCATCAAACTCCGTGACACCACTGTGTGCCGTTAACTCACCAAAATATTCGGGTAAGGTATCGCCATATTGACGCGTTTCGGTAAGTTCATTTATTGCACTCGATGACAGTGGGAAAAGTGCACGATAGCGCCAGTCTGGTAAATTGCTCATAAACACGACATTGTGTTTATCTGTAATGAGTACGTCAGTCGTGGTTTGCGAAAGGCGCTGTTCTAATTGCTCCAAATTCACTTTTACTGTGATCACGCCAACGACTTCCTCATTTACCCACAGCGGAGATGAGAAGAAGTACCCACGTTTATTCGAGCGTACGCCTAATCCAACGTATTGAGCGGGCTCACCGCGTCGCGCATTTTTAAAATAGGGGCGATAGCTAAAGCTAGAGCCAACAAACGTATCTTCTTGCTGAAAGTTACTTGAGGCTATGACTAACCCGGTACGGTCATGAACGTAAATCGTATCGGCCAAACTTTGCTTCAACCAATCTGATAACAGTAGGTTGAGCTCTTGAGAGGGCGTTCCGCGCTCGACTGCTTTGAGTAGTCTTGGGTCGTGACTTAATAGGTTTGGTATCTGTTCAAACTTTGCCAGTTCGTAGTCCACTTCTTGTGACACTTGCGCGGCTTGTCTCTCTAGCTTTTGTTGCCATTGATCATGTTGGTATTGAGTTGCGTAATGATGAGTAAGCGCAAGCCCTGAAATGCCGACGGCACACAGTAGCAGTAAAAAATGACGTAGGGCTTTGGGGTTGAGTAAGTTCACGATCGGCTCACTGGTTTTTTGTGTCATGGTATCAAATGACGCACTGTGATGCTGTGAGCGGCAACGATAACAAGCACAATGATGTCCTTGTATTTCCTCAGTATCGGGAGCACAATCGACAAAAACGAGTGAAGGAGTAAAGATGGAACTTGCTGATATTCGTCGTGAGTACACCAAAGGTGGGCTGCGTCGTAAAGATTTGAAAGCTGATCCTATTGATCAATTTAATCTGTGGCTAGAGCAAGCAGTTGAAGCGGGTTTAACGGACCCGACTGCGATGACAGTTGCAACGGTTGATGAAAATGGCATGCCGTTTCAACGCATTGTTCTATTGAAAAACGTCGACAAAGATGGTTTTGTGTTTTACACCAACCTAGGCAGTCGCAAGGCCCAGCAGCTAGAGCATAACAGCAATATTAGTTTGCACTTCCCTTGGCACCCGTTAGAGCGCCAAGTTCATATTACTGGTGTGGCTGAAAAGCTTACCGCCGTAGAGAATATGAAATACTTTACTTCTCGTCCTAAAGAGAGCCAGTTGGCCGCAATCGCGAGCAAACAAAGTAGCCGTATTTCTGCCAGAGGTGTGTTGGAAGGTAAGTTTTTAGAGCTAAAACAGAAGTTTGCTAAGGGTGAAATACCAGTACCAACCTTTTGGGGTGGCTTTCGCGTAAAACCAAAGAGCATCGAATTTTGGCAAGGTGGCGAACATCGCCTTCACGATCGTTTTCTTTTCTCCCAGCATGATGGAAGTTGGGACATTGATCGTCTAGCGCCATAGGCTTATGGTCCCTCATGAATAAACAAACACCGCCGAATTGGGGCGGTGTTTTTGTAGGTAGAAGCGATGCGAATTATCGCTCTCCATTCAACACAACCGATAATTGATGCTTAAGCAGCGTTTTGGGTACAACAGAGCCGTAGCCTGCTTCCATTGCTTTATCTATTAGCTCGTTCTTGCTGTTCGCTGCAAACTTATTACGTAAGCGTGCGACGTGACCTTCAACGGTTTTTGTTGATATGCCCATGACCTGAGAGATAAATTGAGGCTTTTTGCCATAGAGCAAGAGGAAAAGCGTTTCTTGCTCGCGGCATGTGAGCTTCTCTGGTTTTGGTTGTAAGTCAGAAAAACGAAAGATGGATTGTTGATTTGGGTTGGTACTGATTGCACGACAAACCCAATACCCGACTTCAATCACGGCGGTGTCGGTGAGTTCCCTTCCGTAGAAAATGGTGCCTACGATGTCGCCTTTGTCATCTCGCCACGGTGTTTTAGTAAATATATGTGCTCGCCAGCGGCCATCTGGATAAGGGTGGATATCCAGAATTTTTAGTGACTCGCCAGTTTCGAGAACGTGTTTATCTTGGCGTTGAAATTCTTGCGCGCATTCAGTGGTTGGGCTGGCCATATCAAAATCAGTTTTACCCAAGCACTCCTCGGGCGACGTGTGCCCTAACAGTTCTGCGTATTCCTGGTTTACGTATAGGAATACCGAATCTTTATCTTTGCATCCCCAACAACCTGGTAGCTGTTTAAGGAGGGATTGTTCTATGGTATCGACTGAAATATTCACAAAAGGACTCACTACATACTGCTTTTACCAATACAGAGACGTCCGTGTTACATGGCTCGTATTGATGTTGCCAAGTAGGCAGTTACGTTGCTAGAACACGTTCGTTGATTGGCGCTCAATCCAATTAAATTCGTGGTGTTCGATGTTTTCGTCAGGTAGTCATAGACAACGACGAAATGGAACGAAGAGTTTAATTGGGAAAATGGTCTGTTTCATTACAGATATGTGCGCTCACGGATGTCCGCCAATGTTCGGCTTACAACTCGTATCGTCCTTGATCATGCTTCCTACAACTCAGTTGTAATGTGGTTGACGTTCATATCACTTGTGAGCGAAAGAGCAGCACCTAAGCATATGAGAGGGACAGTGAGACAAACGCTATGATATCAGCTTATGCCATTGTTTTCATTGTTGAGAAGCGAAAAAAAAAGCCAGCCTGAAGACGGGCTGGCAACACAAGATATAATCTTGTCGACGTGTAGAAGAGGTTCTAAATTACCTAGCGAGGGTCTGCTAAGTAAGTTAGAGGTATCAATGAGATACCGAGAGCTTTAGATCGTATGCATCTTAAAGCTCGATAACTAATGTATTGAATCAGAAGCATATTAGTAAGGGGGGAAATCCCTCTATGTTGAGTTTAAGAGTGGGTTTCGATCCGTTTCAGGGACGAGTTATCTAATATGGAGCACGGTGTTTTACAAAATAACAGATTGTTCGGTAATAAGGATCTTTACATTGATTGATTATGTATACGTAAGGTGTTGCCTATCTATCCGTTTTTGTTAATAAAATTGGTTGCTCACTGACCGTAAATTAACCTCGCATGATCATCGTTCCGGAACTATGATCATGTAAATGAACTTGAGCATGCTGATTTGATCTTGTCGATTGAGTTGGGTAAAAGTTGCAACCCAACAAAGAAGGTATATGATGCGAAGACGTAAGCTGACCGTGTAAAGACGACTGTTTAAAATGAGTGATTCAGATAACCAAAAAATCCTTTCATATCAAGAGATTATGCTGCCAAAGCCGGCGGAGCTGATCACACTTCCGTCTTATATGGATTGCCACGATCATTCTTATACACAGATCGTGATTGGTTTAAAAGGGCAAGCCGAATTTGAAGTGCGCGGGCGAGGTAATCTTGTCGGCCCTGGTCAAGGTTGTGTGGTTACCGCATGCTCTGATCATGCTTTCGGTGGCGTCATCAATCAATCGGATATTTTGGTGCTGAATATGCCCAAACCGACAAATGATGATCCCGAAATGCTTCAAAAAATCAATAACCTGGAGAGAGACCATGTCTACTTCCAGTTAGATAGTCAAATTCAGAAGCTGATACAGATGTTGGTTCAGGAAATGCGAAACCATCCGGATGACCTGCTGTTAAGTCGTGCGTGTAACGACACTGTGATTGCGTTAATGCAGCGCCATATCTCGGCATTTGAGACCAGTCGAAAAGAGTCGCGCTTTGATTTGGAGGCGATTGATCGTTACATTGAGCAGCACCTGAGTCATAAGATTAGTGTGGCTCAATTGGCCGGGCGAGTGTTTCTTGGGGAAAGTCAGTTCCATTGCTTGTTTAAAGAGCAGATGGGGATTACACCTCATCAATATGTTCTCGGAAAGCGAATCGACATGGCTCGTGAATTAATCGAGCAAGGGCACCTTTCTTTAGGGCAAATTGCCGAGTTTACTGGCTTCTCAAGCCAGAGTACTTTTACTCATACTTTTACTCGCTTACAGGGAATATCACCTTCCCGTTATAAAAAACAAGTTGGATAACAACGCGTTTTTTTAGGTCAAATAATCATCAATCAGAATGAAGCCATGCACTATGCATGGTTTTTTTATGTTTTATTCACGTGACCTATCTCTCGTTTTTTTAAATTCTCTGTTCTTTGCAGTGGTTGATATGCCACTTGATCCTACATTTTCTCTTAGAACGAGCTCTTCACAAAAATCTTATTGATATTCTTGATATTTTGTTGTGAATGCAATGAAAAAATTAAAATTTACAACACAAAATATTACCTATTTGAATGTGACTATGTGGATGTTTTGTTATAAAAGCGAGTTTTTGGCAAAAATGTCGTAGTTTTTGACAAGTATTCTTATCGGCCTCAAAATACACTGCCAGCCATTGATAATCCTCGAAGCGGTTTTCGAGGAGTGAGATTGAGGAACACACATGTTTACAGCTACGAACGTGTTGACACCGGAATTTATCGGGCAGCCGCTTGATAAGTTGTGGTCACTGATCTCGCCATTATATATGGTGGACGAGTCTCAATGGCTAGAGCAACTATTGCCACTAGCGACGCCGACAGAGGATGAAAAATCGGCGATCACTACCCAAACGACCCACCTTATCGAAGCCATTCGTGCCGATAAGAAGTCAATCCAGATGATTGATGCTTTATTGCTGGAATACAGCTTAGATACTCAAGAAGGTATCTTGCTGATGTGTCTTGCAGAAGCATTAATGCGCATCCCAGATGCCGCGACAGCAGATTCTTTGATTAAAGATAAGTTGAGTGTCGCAGACTGGAAATCTCACCTGAAAAACTCTGACTCTGTGTTTGTTAACGCATCAACATGGGGCCTTATGCTAACAGGTAAAGTGGTTGGTCTTGGTGAGCAAGGCACCCAGAGCCCAGGTCAGGCTGTAAACCGTCTGGTAAATAAATTCTCTGAGCCCGTGATTCGTAAAGCCATGTATCAGGCAATGAAGATCATGGGTCACCAGTTTGTTCGTGGTCGTACGATCGAAGAAGCGCAGAAGAACGGTCGCCCAATGCGCGACAAAGGTTTCACCTACTCGTTTGATATGTTGGGTGAGGCGGCGTTAACTACAGCGGACGCGAACAAGTACTTCAAAGATTACCTAATGGCGATCGAAGCGGTGGGTCGCGAGACTTACGGTAGCGACACTAGTCCAGCGCCTTCGATTTCCATCAAGCTTTCTGCATTACACCCGCGCTACGAAGTCGCAAATGAAGAACGTGTAATGACAGAGTTGTATGACTCACTAATGCAGCTATTGAAACGTGCAATTGAAGTCGACGTTGCAATCACAATCGATGCAGAAGAAGCGGATCGCCTTGAGCTTTCCCTGAAGCTATTTGAGAAAGTGTACCGTAGCGATCTTGTGAAAGGTTGGGGCAAGTTTGGTTTGGTTATTCAAGCCTACTCAAAACGTGCGCTACCAGTCTTGGTGTGGCTAAATGCACTCGCAAAAGAGCAAGGTGACGTTATTCCTCTGCGTTTGGTTAAAGGCGCGTACTGGGACAGCGAAATCAAGTGGTCTCAACAAGCGGGTTATGCAAACTACCCAGTATACACTCGCAAAGAAGCGACGGACGTTGCATACCTAGCTTGTGCTCGTTTCCTACTTAGCGAAGGTGTTCGCGGTAATATCTACCCACAATTTGCAAGCCACAATGCTCACACAGTTACGGCAATTGCTGTCATGGCGGAGCACAAAGAATACGAGTTCCAGCGCCTGCATGGTATGGGTGATTCACTGTATAACCATGTTATGAAAATGTACGGTCAGCCAGTACGTATTTATGCTCCTGTCGGTAGCCATGCTGATCTTCTTCCGTACTTGGTTCGTCGTCTGCTTGAAAATGGTGCGAACAGCTCGTTTGTACACCGTCTAGTTGATGCGCGTTGTCCGATTTATGAGTTGACCCATCACCCTGTGGATGTGTTGACGGGTTTTGACACGCTACACAACGACAAAATTCCATTGCCTGCCGATATTTTCCCTGAGCGTAAGAACTCATATGGCGTCAACATTGACATCGACAGTGAAGCGAAGCCATTTGAAGCGCAGGTAGAAAGCTTCATGGACAATCAGTGGGTTGCAGGCCCGATGATCAATGGTGAGTGTTTTGCCGAAAGCATGATCAAGGAAAATGCGGCTGAGATCATCACCGCACCGTACGATCGCCGAATTGAAGTCGGCAAAGTGGCATTTGCAACACTTGATCATGTTTCCGCTGCAATTGATGCGGCGCAAACTGCTTTCTCTGATTGGAAAGGTGTTCCTGTTGAGCAAAAAGCGGCTTGTTTAGAAAAGCTTGCTGACTTAATGGAAGAAAATCTGGCTGAGCTGGTGGCGATTTGTCACAAAGAAGCGGGCAAGACGATTCACGATAGTATTGATGAAGTTCGTGAAGCAGTGGATTTCTGTCGTTATTACGCGAAACAAGCGCAAAACCTACAGCCATTTGAGCTAGAAGGTTTTGACGGTGTGAAACGCATTTCTAGCCGTGAAGGTCTTGGTGTGTTTGTGTGTATCAGCCCTTGGAACTTCCCGTTGGCTATCTTCCTTGGTCAGGTAACGGCAGCACTGATTGCAGGTAACACTGTGGTTGCAAAACCTGCTGAGCAAACAAGCTTAATTGCCGCTCGCGCTATTGAACTAATGCTTGATGCTGGCTTCCCTGCAGGTGTGATTCAGTTACTTACTGGTCGCGGCGCTGAGATTGGTCATGCACTGACTTCTCATGATGCTATTGCTGGTGTGGCATTCACTGGCTCAACGGCAACGGCGCAACGCATTAACGTCACGCTCGCGGAGCGCAGCGCGAAACCGGTTCCGTTTATTGCGGAAACAGGTGGTCAAAACGCAATGATTGTGGACAGTACTGCATTGCCAGAGCAGGTGGTGCGTGATGTGATTCGTTCGGCGTTTGCATCTGCTGGTCAGCGTTGTTCTGCCCTTCGTGTTCTATTTGTACAAGAAGATGTAGCAGACCGTATGATCAACCTGATTCAAGGTGCGATGAATGAACTGCATGTTGGTTTACCTTACCTACACAAAACAGATGTTGGTCCGGTTATCGACAGCAATGCAAAACAAAAACTCCTCGCTCACCTTGAGCAAATGAGCAAAACACAGACTAAAGTCGCTCAGCTACAGCTGGATGAGTCGTGCCAGCATGGTGACTTTGTCTCACCAAGTGCGTTTGAAATCTCGGGCATCGATGTGCTGAAAGAAGAACAATTTGGTCCAATCTTGCACATTGTTCGCTTTAAAGCGTCTGAATTACCGAACGTGGTTGCGCAGATCAACAAAACGGGTTTTGGATTGACGATGGGTATCCATAGCCGTAACGAAACCACGTACCGTTGGATTGAGAAACATGCACGAGTAGGTAACTGCTACATCAACCGAGACCAAGTTGGCGCTGTGGTTGGTGTACAGCCGTTTGGTGGTCAAGGCTTGTCGGGTACTGGCCCGAAAGCTGGTGGTCCACACTACCTATTCCGCTTTACTCAACATCTTCTTGCTCAAGCAGAAAACGCATAAGGAGTCGCATTATGGTTCATCAGATCACCTATTTTAAAGATGCATTCTCTGCGTGGGAGCAGTGGAATCTGACTGATTTTGATTACAAATGCGAGCATGTTCTGGCATTTAAATCTGCACTAGAAGGGCAGCAGTCTACCGTTGCCAAAGTGGTTTCTTACCACTTGCAACAAGCATCAGCTCTTCTTGCAGAAACTCACCAGTTAGTTGGCCCTACAGGGGAAACTAACGAACTGTATGCCGCAGGACGCGGTGTGGCTTTGGTGATTTGTGAAAACAACATCGAGCCTGCTGATAATGCGTTATACAGTGCTTTTGCGATGATCACCTGTGCCTTAATTGCAGGCAACAGTGTGGTCGTTTGCAGTGACAATGCAGAGCTAAACCAATTGGTTAAGCAAGCTGTAGCGTTGGCAAACTTCCCATCTAACTTAGTCCAGGTTGTTGCGTACGATGCGTCTGCCCCGTTGCTTGAGAGCGATGTACGTAGTGTGGGTTATGTTGGGCGTTCACAGGTTGAGCATGCGCTCAATCTTCAACTAGCTAAGCGTGACGGTGCAATCGTCGGCTTAGTTTCTGAAACGGATTTAGAGTCACCGAAATTGGCTCATGATCCTCATCTCTCGTTGCGCTTCATTACTGAGCGCACTCGAACGATAAATATTACCGCGGTGGGTGGTAACGCAACTCTACTCGAGTTGGGGAACGAAACTCACTAACCTGACTTGTAATGCCAATCTGGAGTAACTGGACTGAGAGCCGGTCCAGATTGGTTTTTTATACTCTGATGTATTGCTGAGACGGTAAAATATCAGGGCAGGCAAGGAAGGAAATAATTATAACGAGGACTATCTAATGATAGAAAATAGCTTTGCTATCACGTCCACTTTTGTGGCGTATTTACTGATTATGGTTGCTATTGGCGTTTACGCGTATAAGAGGACTTCCAATTCATCTGACTACTTCCTAGGTGGCCGTAGCCTAGGTCCGTGGCCTGCTGCATTATCTGCAGGTGCTTCAGACATGAGTGGTTGGTTGCTGCTAGGCTTGCCTGGCTATGCGTACGCTGCGGGTATCGAGGCCTTCTGGTTAGCCGGCGGTCTACTTCTTGGTACATGGGCAAACTGGCTCATCAGTGCAAAACGCCTCCGTACCTACAGTATCCAAACTGACGCGCTAACGTTGCCAGAGTTCCTGTCACGTCGCTTCAACGATAAGTCGAAACTGATTCAGACAATCTCTGCGTTTTTCATTCTTCTATTTTTCCTTTTCTACACCAGCTCAGGTTTGGTCGCAGGGGGCAAACTGTTTGAGACGGTATTCGGTCTAGATTATACCTACGCTGTTATCATCGGTACGGTGTGTGTCGTTTCTTACACACTATTCGGTGGTTTCCTAGCGGTATCTTGGACTGACTTAGTGCAAGGTCTGCTAATGGCGGCTGCGCTAATGATTGTTCCTATAGCGGTAATGGACGGTGGTTTAGGTCAGCTAAGTTCTGATCTACATGACATCAACCCAGAACTTGCAACGCTATGGAATGACGCGAAAGGCGAACCATTGTCTGCGATTGCCATTATCTCTCTAGCGGCGTGGGGCCTTGGTTACTTTGGTCAGCCACACATCCTAGCGCGTTTTAAAGCGTCTCGTTCAAACAAAGATCTAACGACTGCACGTCGTATCGCAGTGATTTGGACGGCACTATCTATGGTTGGTGCAATGCTTGTTGGTCTTGTTGGTCTGGTTTGGGTTACGGGTCATCCGGGTACTCAACTAGAGGACGGTGAGAAGATCTTCATGCTATTGGTTAACGCAGTATTCCACCCTGTCGTTGCGGGTATGTTGTTAGCAGCAATCCTAGCGGCGGTAATGAGTACCGCTGACTCACAGCTCCTTGTTTCATCTTCAGCGCTTGCAGAAGATTTCTACAAGCAAGTATTCAAGCCAGAAGCGTCTTCTGAAGAAATCGTAATGATTGGTCGTATCGGTGTTATCGTTATTTCGCTTGTTGCGCTATTCCTAGCGATGACGCCTGATAGCTCAGTACTCGGTCTTGTATCTTACGCTTGGGCTGGTTTTGGTGCGGCATTTGGTCCTGCGGTTGTACTTAGCCTTTACTGGAGCGGTATGAACCGTAACGGCGCGTTAGCAGGTATTCTTGTTGGTGGTATCACTATCGTAGTTTGGAAGCAGCTAACTGGCGGTTGGTTTGATGTGTACGAAATCGTACCGGGCATCATCTTCTCTACGCTTGCCATCATTGTGGTAAGTAAAGCAACGGGTGGTGCTGCGCAAGACGTGTTAGACCAACACCAGTCGTTCGAGAAAAAACTGGTTGAACTAGACTAGTAACTTCCCGTATATGAACACAAAGCCCGCTATTTTAGCGGGCTTTGTTTTATCTGAAACTTAATTAACGTTAATGGTGGTAGCTTGAGATCAGAGCTTAGCATTGCTCGGTTAGATTGGAGTGTTAGTCGCGACGAATTTTGGCGTAAATAACGGTGTTACTCAGCTCTCCCGATGTGGTAAGACGTTCGTTTCTGAGCTCTCCTTCGAACTCATAACCACAGCGCTCGGCTACAGCCCGGCTCTTTTGGTTGGTGCTATCAGCATGAATTGCGATTCTCTTGGCGCCCAAGTCATCAAACGCATAGCGCTCAACTTCGAGCACAGCCTCGGCAACATAACCATTGCCAACGGCAGCATTATCTAACCAATAACCTATCTCAAAGGATGGTACGTCGGGATCTCGAATCATCAAGCCGACCGCACCCAGTAAGCGATCGCTTTCCTTTTCAATCATGTAGTAACGCAGCTCTTCTTCGAAGTTTTCAAAGTTTGCGATGGCTTTCTCTGTCCCTTCTATCATCGCTTCTAATGTCAGCACATGAGGCACCCACGGCAGATAGACTTCGAGAGTCTTTTGGCTGCGAACGACAGCTTGATGCGCCTCTTCGGCTCGTTCTAAACAAGCAGGGATGAGTTTGAGACGTTTCGTTTCCATGCCGACTCTCCTATGGGTGAAAAATGAACGGAAAATCATTTAAACAGATGTACTTAGAATGATCTAGTCAACGCCGTCATATTATTCACTTGGTTTGCCAGAGAGAAACTGAGAGAATCGAACCGTTATCAAACCAACTAGGTTCATTATGAAACTTTTAGTAAGAAACTTGGCTCGTCACATGACCGAGCAAGATATCCGCAAATTATTCTCAGCGTACGGCAAAGTAGAACTGTGTTCGCTAGTGCTTGATCAAGACACGGGTTTGTCGAAAGGCTTCGGTTTTGTCATCATGCCGGACGAAGCAGAAGCCATTTCTGCTCTTGAAGCACTGAATTTGACGAACGTAGAAAAAAGCAAAATTCGCGTGAAAGTCGCACAAGACTAACACAGAGAAAAGCCAGCGTTATTGCTGGCTTTTTTGTCTTTCTATTTAGAGACCAAATTGGCAACATTCTAGAATGTCTTCTCTTTTCGTTTTAGCGAGATTGATCATCAATTCTCTCTTCAAGTTGTTTCATTAAATCCTTTAACTGTAGAGAATCGAAATTGTCTGAATTCGGCACTTGGTAAGCGTCGTTGACTGTGTAGAGCATCAAACTTTTGCTAGAGAAGAACTCTTTCTGTATTTGGACTTTGACAATGTCATCAAGAGGTAGACGGAAGTAAACCGTTGAGCCCTGGCGGTACTTCAAGGTGTTGGTGCTTGCATCGATATCTAGCGTTTTAGGATTGAACGCGCGGCGCGTGAAGTACGTTGAGAGCAGTTTCAATCCTATTATTGTGAGTGCTACGAGTCCAAACTCGACGATCTTGTCTGCTAGGCAGGAAAAATAGAACAGCGACAACAATACAGTTCCTAGCAAGAAAGGGTTGTTCTTGGGCAGATTTTGTGAAGTTTCATGGATGATCATCCGACATATCCCTCTTCTATACGCGGTAAACTCACCGCACCAAGTAACTCCTCAGTGTTTCGCAAGGTAATAGCGTACGCCACGCCTTGATGCTGCTGATACATCGGATCGTGCCTATCTATCCATGCTTGCGCCATCGGTCGCTCATAAGGATGAGGGATGTTTGCTGTCATGTCGGCAATTCGCTTATCTCCAGCGAGTAAAGCCACTTGTTGGCAGTCATCGATATTGAATGGCCGGAGGATGAGTCTTTCGGTAGTGAGAATCGGTTGTATCGTCATGCATTTCTTCCTTGATGAGACGGCTATAGCTGCTAGCAACTGGTTTGCGGGGTAAATCGAGATAACAAGGCGTCTCGAAAGCTCGATCTAGCCAGGCGTGTAGTTGTCATGCGCCTTACTAAATAATAAGCCCGAACAATTGCTTATGTGTAATGTGTCGTATTATTACACACATAAGCACGTTTGCTCATATTGATGGTACAAAAGTTGAGGTCTGACCAATGTCTCAGTTTTTTGATACTTTCGTTCAATTTTTTGAAGATAGGGCACAAAAAATTAAAGGAGCTTTTTAATTGTGGAATTATTTTGAACAAAATATGTCAATTGTCAGTAGGACGAAAAAGTAGGGAGAAGAGAAATGCCGGATATATATTGCGCAGCTTGTAGAAAATCAACGCAACATAAAGTGATTATGAAGCGTTGCGAGCCTCAGTCTGTTGAGTCGTTAACAGGCAAAATGGTGAGTTTTACACAGCTGATGGCGAAATTTGTATCAGGTGAACATTATTACGAGATGGAGCCTCAATACTACTGCCGTTGTTGTAATCATCGTGCAATTGGAGAGGTTGTTCCACATCCTACACGGCATACATCGGCCGCACTCTAATTCTGAGTGATAGCCATGATTAATGGCTAATTAGGGGGGCGTTGCCCGAACGACAGATCTATACAGGCGTATCATGCGCTTTCAAATTTGCGACTCCGCGGGAGCCGCTAGGTTGCTTTTTCTCTTCATATCACGGTTACTAAGTGAGCGGCAATAATCATAGCTCTTTCCCTCCTTCGTTGTTTTCTGGTTATTCTCTGCTGAATTTCACATGCTGTGCATTTGATGGTTTGCAATTGTTTGAGCAACGATTAATGTGATGCTTTCTAAGTGGTTACAAGGAAGTGGGTTAATGAGTTATCAATTGGACCGGATTGATTTACATATTTTGAGAGTGCTTCATTCGAGAGGCAGAATTCCAGTTGTAGAACTAGCAAAGCTGATTAACTTAACGACTTCTCCATGTTCTGACCGTGTAAAGCGGCTAGAAAAAGAAGGGTATATCAATGGTTACCATGCAGAGTTGAATGCGGAAAAGTTGGGGCTGGATGTGCAAGTATTCATCCATATTCGTTTAGACCAAACCAGTTTTTCTATTTTTGAAAAGTTTGCGAAAGCGGTGGAATTGATGCCTGAAATTGAAGAGTGCTACTCGCTCTCTGGAGATTTCGATACCATGATAAAAGTTCGTGTTAAGAGCATGAAAGCGTATCAGGAGTTTATGTCGAGTAAGTTAGGCACGCTTCCGGGCGTGATTCAAACTCGTAGTGAAGTGGTCATAGAAGAACATAAAACGGGATTTGGTGTTAATCCCGAGCTCCTTGGTTAGGCGAGGCATGTGTTGAGCCTCCTTATTTAGCGTGGCTTGGTATATTACTTTTTCACGATTAAAAAAGGAGCCGAAGCTCCTTTTTTAATAAATCGGTGAGCGATTATGCCCCGATAAAGGTGCTGATAACGCCAATTAAACCACCAAAAACACCGCCCCAAACGACTAGCCAGCCAAGGTGTTGTTTGATCATCTTTTGCACCATTTCTTTAACTAATGCCGGTGTTAATTCGCTTAAACGTTGATCGATGATACCTTCAATGTTCTGCTTTATCTCATCCATCATTGCAGGAGATTCGAATTGCTCTTTCAGTGCTTCTTTGATGTTATCGCTCTTGCTCAACTCAATGATGGATTCTTGCATCTTTTCGACGAAAGGTTGGCGCATGGGTTGTAGCGCTTCCGAGCCGCCAAACATCGCTAGCATGCCACCAAACTGAGAGCCTTCAATTACTTCCACTAGGGAATCAAATGCTGGATTTAAATCTACTTTCTCAATTACTGGTTGAAGATCGATGTTCACACCGCCCGCCATTTCTTTATTCAAGAATCGGTCAATGTTCGCTTCAGTAAAAAACTGTTCCATCATTAAGTTTTTGATAGCCAGTTTAAACTCTTCAAATCGCGCGGGGATCACGCCAGAACCGTATAATCCAGGCACTTTCTCAAACAGCATATGGATGGCAAGCCAGTTGGTGATGGCGCCTGAGAACGCAAACAGCCCTGCATACCAAAGATAGTCGTTTTGTAATTGATGACCTCCAGCCATCAAAGCGATAGCGAGGACATTCGTTAGCAAACTTTTGTTCATAGTGACCAGTTATATATGAATATCGGAAAGAATAAGTGGGCCTGATTCTATACCTAAGTCACATTAAGATGCTAGGTTTTGCCGTGATGAGTAGTCTTGTAGAGAAGGGACAAAAAATGAATGTTCAGAAAAACAAAACCCGACAATCATTGTCGGGCCACTGCTTTTTCTTAGAAAAACTAAGATTCTATTTTTAATTTTAGATGCGGTAGATCTTACAACAAAGTTGGCATTTCCATCTTTCTGAGTAGCCAAATAGCTTGTCAGCCCAACTTGGTTTGAGTTGTACGATCTGCATTGAACCACATTTACACATAAGCTAATTACCTTATTGTTAATATAATAACTAAGCCATCTATTGAGTATAGCTGTTTCTCAAAAAGTGAAATGACAAATGAAGACGGCTCAATACTCTGTATTGTGTTCATTGCAATGGATACGCAACGAGGCGGTATATTAGCAGAAAAAGTGTGAGCTTTATCATGGAGAGTGTTTCATATATGAGAAACCACAATGGCTATATGAGCGTCTAGCCATGGATTAAAATAAAAAACGGCGCTTAAAGCGCCGTTTTTATTGAGCTTATCACTAGTTAAGAAGCGTGTTGATTGTCTAGTTCTTCAGCGATAAATCCGCCAGTTTGATGCGCCCAAAGCTGGGCGTAAATGCCGTTATTCGCAATGAGTTCTTGATGAGAACCTTGTTCAACGATGCTGCCTTTATCTAGCACGATGAGGCGATCCATTTGTGCGATGGTCGATAATCGGTGAGCGATAGCAATAACCGTTTTCCCTTGCATTAATTCATTCAAGCTTTCCTGAATCGCTGCTTCGACTTCTGAATCCAGAGCCGATGTTGCTTCATCCAATACCAGCAATGGTGCATCTTTGAGTAGCACACGAGATATTGCGATACGCTGACGTTGGCCGCCAGACAGTTTCACACCACGTTCACCAACTTGCGCATCGTATCCGACATTACCAAATGGGTCGGTCAGAGTTTCGATAAACTCATGGGCATGCGCTTGCTTAGTGGCTTTCAGCAAATCTTCTTCTGTCGCATCTGGATTGCCATACAAAATATTGTCTCGAATTGAACGGTGTAACAGAGAAGTATCTTGGGTCACCATACCGATCTTTGAACGCAAAGAGTCTTGTGTGACTTCTGAGATGTTCTGTCCATCGATCTTAATGCTGCCGTCTTCGACATCGTGGAAGCGAAGTAACAAGTTCACCAAAGTCGATTTTCCGGCGCCGGAGCGCCCGACCAAGCCTACTTTCTCTCCTGGTTTGATGTTGAGGTCGAGATGGCTAATCACGCCTTTGTTCTCACCGTAATGGAAGCTGACGTTATCAAAGTGAATGCCTCCTTCAGTGACAACCAAGTCTTTTGCACCTGGTTTATCTTTAATATCAATAGGCTTAGAGAGCGTTTTCATTCCATCGACAACGGTTCCCATGTTTTCAAAGAGGGCGCCAACTTCCCACATTATCCACATAGACATACCGTTTACGCGCAATGCAAGACTAACAGCAATCGCAATCGCGCCAACGCTAATGGCACTATCCAACCACAGGTAAATCGATAAAGCAGCAACGGAAAATACCAAAATATAGTTTGAGATCTCTACAGCGACGTCGAAGCCGGTCACTAGGCGCATTTGACGATAGACCGTATTCAAAAATCCTTTCATGCCTTGCTCGGCATATTGGGTTTCGCGCTGGCTATGAGAAAACAGTTTGACGGTTTGAATATTGGTATAACTGTCTACGATGCGCCCTGTCATTGTCGAACGTGCATCGGCCTGCGCTGAAGCGACGTCTTTGAGCTTAGGGACAAAATAGATTTGGATAGCGATGTAAGCGAGCAGCCAGACGATCATTGGGATCATCAAACGCCAGTCTGCCGTCGCTAACATAATGATCATGCTGGTGAAGTAAACCGTAACGTAAACAAACACATCCATAGCTTTCATTACGGTTTCGCGCACAGCTAATGAGGTTTGCATGACTTTCGTTGCGACTCGGCCTGCAAAATCATCTTGATAGAAGTTCAAGCTTTGATTGAGCAAATACCGGTGTGCAAGCCAGCGGATAGACATTGGGTAGTTGCCCAATAACGTTTGATGAACGAGCAACGAGTACAAGATCACCAATATAGGCATGACAACCAGCAATAAGGCTCCGTAGAAAATCAAATCCGATTTGTTGTCTTGTAAGAACGTTTCTGGATTGCTGGTAGACAACCAATCAACCAATTGTCCCATGGCGCCAAACAACATTACCTCAACAACAGCCACAATTGTGGCCATCAAAGACATGATGATCAAAGGCTTTTCATAACCACGAGTGTAATAACGCAGAAAAGCGAACATCCCTGAAGGAGGCTGATCCGGCGTAGATTTGGGGAACGGCTCTGTAAAGCCTTCAAATCGTTTAAACATAACTCATCCTAAAGTTAAAACAGTGCCATTTGGGGTGGCTAAATCCATCGATTCACGCTGCTTTGGACGAAACCGCGTGTATGAGAGTTTCTTGCCTGCTCCTCGATAAAGCAGACCGATTGACGAGAGGGGCGAAAAAATAGTCTAACCGATTGTGTCTTAAATGTAACTAGTTGGTTATGAGTGTGATTGTCTATGGTTCTGATTCTTATGATGAATTCTTATCATGTTCATCACGGTGCAATAAAAGCTTAAACCTGCAAGGTGACAATAAAATTTAGGGAAAAATGAACTTAATGCAGCAAAAATTACTTTTGGGCAATTAAATTAATTGTCAAAACAGCAAAACTGAAGTTAACAATAAATTTACAATCTCCTCATTCTAGTGATAAGGAATGTATTGGATGCTATTACACGAATCAGTGACCCAATTTGCTAATGGGAAAGAAGAAAGCACGCAAAGTGCTCAGCGCCAAACCGCAAACTGCGTAGTGATGGTGCCACCGAAAGAGTTTCGTTTTAATGAAGAAACCGCACAAGATAATGAGTTCCAACATAAAGTGTCACTCAGCCAAGAAGAAGTCTCACGTCGAGTAATGGCCGAGTTCGCGAGTATGGTTGCAACGCTGCGTCAAGAGGGCGTTCAAGTTGTTGAGTTTGATTATCCAACTTCAGATGTTGCAACGCCAGACGCGGTATTTCCAAACAATTGGTTTAGCACTACGCCAGATGGCACGTTGTACACCTTTCCAATGGCCTGTGAAAACCGTCAAAAAGAAGTACGTCCCGATGCGCTTGTGGCAGCACTAGCGCAAGCAGGGCGAGAAGTTCATCGACGCAGCAGTCTAACTGAATATCTTGATGAGCAAGCGTATTTAGAAAGCACGGGTGTGATGGTGTTTGACCACCTAAATAAAACGGTCTACGCCGCACTCTCACAACGTTGTGATCGTCTGGTTTTAGAAGATTACGCCGATCGTATTGGCTATGAACGAGTGATTTCTTTCCAAACTCGTTTGCCGTCTGGTGCGCCGATTTATCACACCAATGTGATGATGGCGGTTGGCGAACAGTTTTGCGTGATTTGTGACGAAGTGATCCCAGAATTTGAGCGTCGTTTTGTAATGAAGTCACTCGCCAAAGACAAGCAAGTCATCTCAATTTCGCTTGATCAGATGAACCAGTTCTGCGGTAACATTCTGCAACTGGAAACGATCAACGGCGACAAGGTGATTGCGATGTCGCAATCGGCGTACGATGCATTCTCACCAGCACAAAGAAACCAATTGGCAACGCACGGTAAATTGCTGCCATTCGACGTTTCTACCATAGAATCTATTGGTGGTGGTTCGGTTCGTTGCATGTTGGGTGAAGTGTTCTTACCGAATCGTAAAGCTGTGCTTTAATAAACTGCACATTTCTTTTCAGCCGCAGTGAAAGGCTGACGAAGCGTTCTCTTCAAGGGTTTTTAGCCGTTAGCTCTGTGGCAGTACAGACTAACGGCTTTTTTGCGCTTTTTAGTTTTCTGACGATTTGCGTAGGTGACGCTTGGTTTAAGCGCCTAAAGTAGGATGGTTCACCTAGCAGATTGTGGTAAAGTCCGCGCCTGCGTTTTACCGCATCTTCATTATTTTTATTGCTTCTTCAACCCAAAGTACAAGGTTTTCGTTAATGCCATTTTCTACTCTCTCATTGAGTTCTGAGCTGATTCACGCACTGCCAAAAGACTTCAAGAAACCGACCGATATTCAAGCGTTGGCCATTCCTGAGCTGTTGGCTGGTCAAGATCTATTGGCTTTGGCAAATACAGGCAGCGGCAAAACCCTGGCTTATGGTTTGCCTTTGTTGGAAAAGCTGGGTGTCAATCCAGAGCAAAAAGCGCTGATTCTTGTGCCAACTCGTGAGCTGGCAATGCAAGTGAGTGAAGCAATTAACCAAGTTGGTCAAGTTCTTGAACTCAACGCAGTGTGTTTGTGTGGCGGCGTTGATAAAGAGCAACAGCAGCAGGCGCTAGCGACAAATCCTCATATCCTTGTCGCGACGACAGGTCGTTTGGTTGATCTGGCAAACAACGGTTTAGACTTAAGCAATATCCATTACCTAGTGTTGGATGAGGCGGATCGTCTGTTGGATATGGGCTTTTGGCCTGACGTGCAAAATATTGCGGGGCAGATTTCAAACCAGCGTCAAACCGCAATGTTCTCGGCAACGTTTTCAGATGAGTTGAAGGGTAAAGCGAAGCTGCTTATGCAGGCACCAAAGCAAGTTGCAGCGCATCAAGAAAACAGCACCAACCAAGATATTGCTGAAACGCTGTACCTCGTCAACAAAGGCAGTAAAACCAAGGCATTGATTGAACTGATTCAAAAAAACGCGTGGACTAAGGCATTAGTCTTTATTGGTGCGAAAGAGAACGCCGATGGCTTAGCGAAGAAGCTGAATAAAGCGGGCATCTCAACCAATGCGCTGCATGGCAATAAGAGTCAAGATGAGCGAGAAGAAGCACTGGCGCAGTTTAAATCTGGGCAAATTCAGGTGTTGATTGCCACCGATCTACTAGCGCGTGGCATTCACATTGAGCAATTACCTGTAGTGATCAACTTTGAACTGCCAATGCATGCAGAAACTTACGTTCACCGAGTAGGACGTACCGCTCGCGCAGGCGAACAAGGCGTGGCGGTGTCATTGGTTTGTCATGGTGAAATGGACGCACTAAACGCGATTCGTCACCTGACTCAACGTGCATTGCTAGTGCAAGATCTGGTTGGTTTTCCAGTAACGGATAAGCCATCAACTGGCGAGAGCAAACGCGCGCCACGCGATAAAAAAGCCAACCGCCGAACTCATGCTAAGAAGAGCATTAAGCAGTTTCAAGGTAAGTCGAAACGCCCAGCCCCGAGTGCGAAGTAAACCAAAAAAACACGCTCTGGCGGCATAGTTGGTTCAGAGCGTGGCTTAAAATTTTACTTTGGGGTGTTAACTCACAGTTGGGCCAACCAAGCGCATTTCCCAATCTTCAACTTCGCCAGTTTCTAGGCGGCGCTCGACCAACTTGCCCCAAGACTCGACTAACGGCAGCTCAGACAGCTGAGTGAGTTCTTTTCTATCTAAACAGCCAGTGAAAACCGCGCCCATGATGCGAGCCAGTGGCCATTCTGGATAAGGTCTTTCGCACAGAATAATCTCGTCGCCTGCACCGATATCGCCTTCTTCCAACACTCGGAAATACCAGCCTGTTCGAAGCGTATCTTGCAGTCTTCTCGCCATATCGTGTTGGTCAAAGCGTACGTTAAGTTTCCAACAAGGCATGCGACCTTGCGACACTTCCAGTAGTGTTGAGCCGATGCGAATTTTATCTTTCAAGCAAATCGTGGATTCGGTTACGCCTTCGGAGCTGATGTTTTCGCCAAAGCCGCCGGCGGATTGGAAAATGGTTCTTTCGCCTAATTCTTGTTGCCAGATTGGGTAGTGCTCGCTTGGGTAAATATGAAGCGCTTTTTGAATGCCACCATGAAAGCGTGGATCACCTTGCTCATCACTGATAAAACCGAGCTCTGTTGCATGCTGGCGCTCAGGCAGCACTTGTTTGTTGATTGCGCTTTGCGCACCATGAGCATAAGGGACGGTTTTCCCTGCTAGCACAGCTTTTACGACGCCGATTTTCTTCATGTAACCTCCTTATTATTTGAATGAGAGATAAAGTGTTTACCTTCATTCGCGATGCGGAGCATGATAGCCTAGTAAACTTGTGTCGGTGTAGGGGTGAAAAGACAACTAACAATGCTAACTCGCCAAATTGATTCGAAGTCAGGCGTCGTCACCTCCAATGAGATGATGGCCGCGAATTCCCATTCTCCTGTTTTAGTGAAAACCATCGACATGCCAAAAGGTTACATTGATGCGCTGCATCAACACACTTGGCATCAAATCATCTTTCCTATCAAAGGGTTATTGCAAACACAAACGGAGCATTATCAGCATTTGGTTCCGCACACTTCTGCGTTATTTGTTCCTGCGGGTGTTCAACACGAGTCGATTGCTCTAAGCAATACGATATTTGTTGGTATTTACCTCAACCCTGAGTTTGGCGCAACGTACGAGCCACAAGTGAGAACCATTGCTTTAACGCCGTTTTTAAATGAGCTTTTACAAGAGATCCGCAGACAGTGTGAAGGTGAGACAAGCCACGAAGAAGTGCTGCATTTGCTGGCGGTGTTGCATGATCAAATTTTGAAAAGCAACGTGCAGACATTTCAGTTATTGCTGCCACAAGACAGACGACTAAAACTGATTTTCGAGCAATTGACTGACGAGCCCGCGTTAAGCTGTTCGCTAAAAGAGTGGGGGGAGAAAATTGGGGCGTCTGAGCGTACTTTATCACGGCTGTTCGCCAAGGAATTCAACACTTCATTTCTACTTTGGCGGCAACAAATTCGGCTAATTTACTCGCTTTCTTTGTTAGATGAATCGTTGCCAATCCAAGCCATTGCAGACCTAGTGGGTTATCAAAACGACTCATCCTACATCAAAGCATTTAAAGCCTATTTTGATATGACGCCACAACAGTTTAGAGTGAACGGCGCATCGCGCAGGTAGAAATACAGAGTTTCGACTTCACTTAATGCTTTTGAGTAGAAGTTACGAAACTTCCTTTTTGAATTTCAATTACATGGTATGAATAACAATGGCACCAACGATAAATACTCGAGTGAATCAATTCTGTTTTGGTCAACCCAAAACGTCGCTGTCGTTGGAAAAAGAGCCCCTCAAACCGCTTGCTCAGGGCAAGGTTCGGGTGCGACTGGAAGCCACCAATATTAACCCAAGTGACTTGCTTTCCATTCATGGTGTTGGGCAATACCGCCGCGTTCACGTACCACCTCGCGTGCCGGGATTTGAAGCGGTTGGGCGTGTGGTGGAAGTCAGTGCAGTTGATCAAACTGACCTTCAAGTTGGGCAAAAGGTGTTGGTGGCGATGAGTGGGACTTGGCAATACTACATAGATGCCTCGCCTGAGAATCTTTTTCCGCTACCTGAGAGTTTGGAGAACGGCTATGCCTGTCAGTTGTACATCAACGCGTTAACCGCGTGGGTGATCACCACTAAAGTAGCTAAGTTGAACAAAGACGATGTGGTGATCATCAATGCAGCAGGGTCAGCGATCGGTAAGATATTTGCCCAGCTCGCCCATTCACTGGGTTTTGCACTGATTGCTGTGACCTCAAAGCGAGACGAGTATCCGTACGATACCATTCCAGTGTTGGACGCGAAGAAAAACTTACAAGCGCAGCTGCAAACGCGCCAACTGCCACAACCAACGGTCGCTTTGGATGCGATAGGCGGTGAGGCTGGCACGGATCTCATTCGTACCTTGAAAGAAAACGGCCAATACATCAACTACGGAACATTGTCGTTAACGCCTTATACGCCTGAGTTTTTTGAATCGATGAAGGCCAACAACATCGACTTTAGTACATTCTTTTTGCGGTATTGGGAAGAATCGGTAGGTAAAGGCGGGAGAAAGACGGTGTTCGCTGAAATGTTAGAACATTTTATTAGCAGCGACATAAAGTTAAACGTTGCATATGATCTGTCGTTAGAGGACTTTCAAACAGCGATTGAAATGGTTGAGCGACGCTCGTCAGCAGTGTCAGGTAAAATCATTTTGACGCTATGATTTACAGTGAGTCTGTTGAGAAAAGGGAGGATAAAATCCTCCCTTTTTTATGGGTTTATTTGTAATGATAGGGCTATTTTAGATGGAAGATTTGCTCTGTTTCGAGCGATGTCATCGCACGTACTTGACGCCAAATGTAATAAAAAATACCAAACATCATCAACATACTTGGGATGGCAATCATTGGGTAACTGTACAGCGTCATTTTTCCTAACTCTTCGTTAAAGGCAGCAGTACCAGAAGGGCTAGTCACAATCCAAGTCGCAAGGAAGTAGTTCATTGCAGATGAGAACGCAAAAGTACTTGCAAACAGGTAGTTAGAAGACATAAGGCAACGTTCGAACGCATCGGTTTTACCATTTTCTTTTAAACGTTGGTTAATCAACGCGAGATTCAACACTGTGTCATTCAGTACTAACTTCTGCATCAGTGGGTAGCGGGTAAACGTTGACCCCAAAACCGCTAAACCGATCAGGCCAGGAATCAGGGCTTCTTTTAGTGCTAACCAGCGTGTATCAAGCTCTAACAAGCCGATGCCACCAGTTAGTAGAACACTGATAAAGCCCAGAGCAGAAATAAAGTTAAATTTCTTGTTACGGACAAGGTCCATACCGCCATAAATGATAGGAAATAGCAAAGCGACAACCAGCGCCATTGCTGTCCCTAGATGCTCATCGCCACTAAACTTCATCAAAATGAAGGAAGGGATAAATACGTTGAAAAGGATTTCAAATAAGGGATTCGGCTTTTTCGCCGTCGTGTTACTCATAATGTTTTACTGACTCTACTCTATGTCGGCTGTTATTGTACTTTGACAAGAAGTGTTCATCTAGTCGCGCTTGATGTAAAGCGTTAAAGCGTCGAGTTGTGTAACGACTTATGAAATAGACCGGAGCATAGCCAGTTAGTTTACATGGTTGACTACTTTTTGTGTCTTAATGACTCTCCTTCTGTGCGATGATCTGATTACGCGCTCTGAATAATCGAGTCGCCACTGTGTTGTGGTTGAGCCTCAAGGCTTGGGCAATTTCATCATGATTCAACCCAGCCACTAAGCTCAAGAGCAACGGTTCTCGGTATTTGGGTTCGAGAATCATCATTTGTTTTTGAAGCCAATCTTGGGCCATGTCGTAGTCACTGCCAGGGTAGGTTTTTGTCTGTATTGCACACTCATCAATGTCGACAAAATCGTACTGTTTTCTATCAAAGCGCCGAGCATTCTCACGACGCAAAATAGTAATGAGCCAAGACTTCGCGGCGTTGGGGTCATTTAATTTATCAAAGAATCGCCACGCTTTCAGAAAGGTTTCTTGCGCTAAATCTTGAGCAAGGTGGTGATCTTTGCATAACCAATACGCGAGACGGTAGATCTCTTGGTATCGATCTTTCGTCAGTGCTTCGTAACGTTTATGTTTTTCCATAGCATTAAGATAAAAAGTTTGGAGAGCACGTTGTGTCTGCCAGATGAACGACAACCCTTTTTATCGCTTTTACAGTGATAAAAAGGGTTGTTCGATTAGGAAGACAAATTCGAAGAGTTAACCTTCCAAATATCGAAGGGTGACTCTGATTTCTTTCTTACACGCTTAAAATGGTTGGTTGGAAAAGCGTGAGTACTGGATGGCATCTGCGACTTCCTGAGCTTTAGACTCTGAAGTCATAAGGTGAAGTAGCTTAAGAGCAGCTTGATAGCTAACTAGGCTACCGTTCGAAGTGATAACGCCATCATCAATGACAAAATTCTGGTCGACTTGTACTTTGACTGCTGGGTAATCTCTTTGAAAGCCGTTTTCACCTCCGGCCCAAGTTGTTGCTTTTTTACCGTTTAAAAGGCCAGCTTCGGCTAACAAATACGCGCCAGAGCAATTACTTGCCATCCAATCTGCCGCCTTTGAGGTAGTTCTAATAAAGTGAATGAGATCTTTATTTTCGATTAGTGCATCCATGTCATAGCTGGATGTTAAAACCAATACGTCGAGTTCCGGCAGATCACCAATCCAAGCATCCACACCAATTTTTAATCCTTCTTCAGTGGTGATGGTTTTCTGATCTGAGACGGAAATGGTGAGCACGTCATAATCACTAAACCAAGTGAGACGACTTGCGACGCCAAAGACCTCTAAAGGCGCAGTAACATCAGAGGTCAGTACGCCATCGTAAACCAGAATACCAATTCGTTTATCTGCGGCATGTGCTGTTTGAAGCACCCCAAAGAATAGGACTAGTGTCGCTATCAATAGTTGTAGTGCATTCTTCAATCCGTTTTTACCCATGGTTTTTTCCTCGCTAACAGAGCATCAAGTTATTGAGGTTCATTATATTTAGGCTAATTAGTGATTGAAGAGCCACTTGGTCTTTACTAAAGTGAATAAAATTCATGAATAGAGTTCATTGGTTATATGGATAAGATACGGTCCCTACGATTTTTTATTGCCACTTTAGATGGCGGTAGTTTTGCTGCGGCTGCCAAAGTGTATGGCACTGACCCTTCGACCGTGAGTAAAGCCATACATCGTCTTGAAAGCGATTTGGGTATACAGCTTTTTCAACGTTCTACGCGACAGAGCCGCCTGACAGAAGCTGGTCGTAGGTACGCAAATACTGCTAGGTTTGTACTGGAGGAGCTGGCGGCATGTGAGGATTCATTAAAAAGTCACAATGATGCGCTTTCAGGGCAGCTTAAGATTAATGTGCCAGTCTCGTACGGTCGCCTCTATATTCGTCCTTTATTAAAAGAGTTTTGTCGCCGCTACCCTAACATCACTATCGATATTCATTACGATGACGCCTACGTTGATATTATTGAGCAAGGTATTGATGTGTCGATTCGCTCTGGTGTCGTTCACGATAGTCAATTGATTGTGCGTCAGCTCAGCCCTATCGATTTTATCATTTGTGCCAGTCAGGATTACTTAGCGCGCCATGGTGTTCCGAGTGGCTCGGATGTATTCAATGACCATTCTTGGGTTCGTTTTCGTTTTAAACAAACGGGGAAACTGTTGCCGATTCGGATGCCAGAACCAGACGGTGCGAGTGAATATGACCCCGAAAGAAACTACATTGTAAATGACGGTGAATCTATGGCAGAGCTTTGCGCAGAAGGCTTAGGATTGACTCAGATCCCTCATTTTATCGCGAGAGACTGGCTTAAAGCGGGGCGTTTAGTGCCGATATTTCCGAGCATGCGCCAAGCAGGAAATGGCGTGTATCTTCTCTATGCCAACCGGGAATATGTGCCTGCCCGAGTGAGGGTGTTCATCGATTTTATCACTCAAGCAATACAGGATATGGATGAAACGCCATTCCATACTTGGGCTGAAACGTTGCCGATTTATCGACCGAACCAAGGCGATTGAAAACTTCATGTGAGTCTTTGGTTAAAACCCCCTAAGCTATATGGCGCTTTTATTGGTTTTTGTTAGTTTATTGGGCGTTATTATCGAAAAGCGCAGTTTGCTCTTCGTCACTCATAAAGGAAAGACAATGCCAACTAAGATCTTAGTGCCTGCTTTGGCCCTACTTCTCAGCGCATGTGGCGGCGATGGGGAGTCGTCAGCCCCAGCAGAAAGCGGCTCACAAAACACAGGTTCCACATCGTCACAAGGCACATTTGCCGAGCAGATGCTTGCAGCGGTCAACAGCGCCCGCTCTACTACACAACAGTGTGGCGCAACCACCATGCCACCTGTTGGGGCCCTGACTTGGAGCTACGATTTGGAAAGCGCCGCTTATCGACATTCAAGCGATATGGCGAACAGCGATTTCATGAGCCACACAGGCTCTGATGGCAGCAAAATGTCAGATCGAGTTAACGCAACGGGTTATGCTTGGAGCGCCATTGGTGAGAATGTCGCCGTAGGGCAAAGCACCATTAACGCCGTCGTTAACGCGTGGTTATCGAGTGAAGGTCACTGCCTTAATATCATGAGTGCGGATTTTGATCAGATGGGCGCGTCGCTTGTCGAAAATCACTCTGCACGTTACGGGTATTACTGGACTCAGGTTTTTGCCAAACAGCGCTAATGCGATAAAGAAGCCCGATAGATAAAAAATAAAACGCCAGCAGTCACTATCTGCTGGCGTTTTATTATTTACATCTCTTTTAGCTTGTCAGGTTACGAAGTTTTGGGTCATCCACCAGGTATTCAACAAATTCAATCTCAAAACCTGCAGGGTCAATAAAATACACATTTTTGCGGTATGGTTCATCAGCGCCAGGTTGGGCAATCGGATAACCTGCATCGGTTAGTCTTTTGATGATTGCATCGACGTTGTTGGTCACATAAGCAAAATGCGCTAGCCCAACTTGGTGCCCGCTCAACTCGCGGTTTTCTCCTTCGCCGTGGTCACTCATGGCTATGTATTGATACTCGTCGCCAAAATGTAGCCAGTTTCTTGGTTTGCCACTCCATTCGCCTTTACCTTCATCACGCACGTACCAATGTGGAAATGCAGTTTGGTAAAACTTCAGCATTTCAGGGATATCTTTCACGACTAAGTTAATATGTTCTAGTTGGATCATGATGTGCTCCTTTTTGTCATTTTCTAGCCAACGATGAATATGCTAAAACCTCAAGTTAAGTTGAGGTAAAGGGCTTTTTTAAAATTTTTTAGGGTTGATATCTTTGGATCTGGATACATTGAGAGATTCGGTGGGTTTGGTGCTTTGAATCTGAGAGCTGGGTTAGGGGCTTGCAACCTTGTTTCACCTTTTGTTTGTTCGTGTTCTTGCTAATCATTTTCGATCGAGTTTGTGGTGAGTAGATTCCCAGCCTCACCTAGGTTCGCGGCAATGACGGAAAGAGAGTGCTAAACGAAGAGCGTCATTCTGAAAGAGCCTAAGCGAGTATTCAGAATCTACTTTCAGTGTGTTGTTATGTTGCGTTGTGAATTGAACTATCCGCGAGCACAGAACCAGTTCCTCCCTTTTGAGCTCTGCGTGTTGAGAGCTTCGGAGTTTGATACAAGGGGAGGTTAGGTGGGGTTGCTGGTTGAATGTTGGGTAAGGTGCTTGCAACCTTGTTTCACCTTTTGTTTGTTCGTGCTACTCATTTTCGATCGAGTTTACGGTGAGTAGATTCCCAGCCTCACCTAGGTTCGCGGCAATGACGGAAAGAGAGCTAAACGAGCAGCGTCATTCTGAAGGAGCCTAAGCGAGTATTCAGAATCTACTTTCAGTGTGTTGTTATGTTGCGTTGTGAATTGAATTATCCGCGAGCACAGAACCAGTTCCTCCCTTTTGAGCTCTGCGTGTTGAGAGCTTCGGAGTTTGATACAAGGGGAGGTTAGGTGGGGTTGCTGGTTTGAGGTTGAATGTTGGGTAAGGTGCTTGCAACCTTGTTTCAACTTTTGTTTGTTCGTGCTACTCATTTTCGACCGAGTTTACGGTGAGTAGATTCCGAGTCTCACCTAGGTTCGCGGGAATGACGGGGAGAGAACGCTAAACGAACAGCGTCATTCTGCAAGAGCCTAAGCGAGTATTCAGAATCTATTCGCAGCGCGTTGTGATGCTGGTGGAGTGAACTGAATTATCCGTGATTGTAGAGCCATTCCCTCCAGTTTGAACTCGGAGCGCTGAGAGATTTGCTTACACCTCTCCCCAAACCAAAAAAGCCAGCAGTTAGTACCTGCTGGCAAAGTCTTTGGGCTTCTAGGTTTTTTGATTTTATTTCTTGTTACTCATCGCTGTCACGGTGCCCCGATTGGTTTTCCGGGGAAGAAAACACAGCACCGTGCGCTTTGTGTCCAAGAAATTTGGAGATTAGCCTTGCTTACGGATTAGGTAGTCAAATGCGCCTAAGCTTGCTTTTGCACCTTCACCCATCGCAATGATGATCTGCTTGTAAGGAACGGTTGTTGCGTCACCCGCTGCGAACACACCTTCTAAGCTAGTATCGCCACGGCTACCGACTTCAATCTCGCCGCGCTCAGATAGGGCTACTTCTGAATCTTTTAGCCATTCTGTGTTTGGTACTAGACCGATTTGAACAAAGATACCTGACAATTCAATCTCTTTGATTTCATCTGTGTTGCGGTCTTTGTACTTCAAGCTTGTTACGCGAGTACCGTCACCCACTACTTCTGTTGTTTGCGCCATCGTGATGATGTCTACGTTTGGTAGTGAGTTCGCTTTGTCGATAAGCACTTGGTCTGCGCGAAGTACGTCTGCGAATTCAAGAACCGTTACGTGTTCTACGATACCAGCAAGGTCGATAGCTGCTTCGATACCTGAGTTACCACCACCGATAACTGCAGTTTTCTTACCTTTGAACAGTGGACCGTCACAGTGTGGACAGTACGCGACACCTTTGTTGCGGTACTCTTGCTCACCCGGAACGTTCATTTCACGCCAGCGTGCACCTGGGCTTAAGATGACACTCTTACTCTTCAGCGTTGCGCCGCTTTCAAGTTGGATGTGAATCAAACCATCTTCTGTATGTGCTGCGCCCATTAGCTTCTCAGCTTGTTGCTCAGTCACGACGTCTACATCGTATTCTTTTAGGTGTTCTGCTAGGTCAGTTGCCAGTTTTGGACCTTCAGTGCGTTTTACCGAAATGAAGTTCTCAATTGCCATGGTGTCCATAACTTGACCACCAAAGCGTTTAGCAACAACGCCAGTGCGAATACCTTTACGAGCAGCGTATAGAGCAGCTGCGCTACCACCAGGACCACCGCCGACAACAAGTACATCGTATGGGTCTTTTTCGCTCAGTGCTTTCGCGGCTTTCTCGCTCGCGCCGTCATCCACTTTGTTTAGGATTTCAGTCAGAGACATACGGCCTTGACCGAATAGCTCACCGTTCACGAATACACTTGGTACAGCCATGATGTCGCGTTGTTTCACTTCATCTTGGAACAAACCACCGTCTATCATGGTTGCTTTTACTTTCGGGTTGATCGCCGCCATCATGTTGAACGCTTGAACCACGTCCGGACAGTTTTGACACGACAGTGAAATGAAGATTTCTACGTCTAGATCTTTGTCTAGTGCTTCGATTTGCTCAATCACTTCTGGTTCTAGTTTGATTGGGTGACCGCCAGAGTGAAGCAGTGCCAATACTAGAGAGGTAAATTCGTGACCCATTGGCAAGCCTGCAAAGCGTAGTGCTGTGCCTTTTGCTGGGTTAGTTACCGCCATCACTGGTTTACGTGCGCTTGCGTTGTCGTCACGTTCAACAGTGATTAGGTCGCTCATCTCTGCGATTTGGTTCGCTAGAGACAAAATGTCATTCGATGCTTTGCTTTCATCTAGACTAACCACTAAACGAACTTCTTCTTTTACATTAGCCAGATATTGTTTGAGTTGTTGTTGGATCGCTTGGTCTAACATAGTTGTTACTACCTTAATTAAATAGTTACCAATCAAAACAAGTATTTGTTCATTCTTGCTAGCTAAAATCGTTGATAACTGCGTTATAGATTTTGTAGTTAGAGTAACTAGCTATCGAAAATCTATGCCTGGTTCTAAACGATTTTTTCTACGCAATTACTGCACACCTACTTATTCAGATAGGTAATAAAAAGTGGTTACTGTAGATAAAACCTGAGGGGGAGAGAGCAAATCAGGCAGAAGGTCGTCAAGGTATCTAACCTGAAGTGCTCTCTAATTCAGTTCTAATCAGAAAAAGGAAATCGGAACTGATTAGAACTTAAATTTCAGTGGCTTAGATTTTGCCAACTAGGTCTAGTGATGGAGCTAGTGTCTCTTCACCTTCTTTCCATTTAGCTGGGCAAACTTCGCCTGGGTGTGCTGCTACGTATTGAGCTGCTTTCACTTTGCGTAGTAGGTCTTCTGCGTCACGACCGATACCTTCAGCAGTGATTTCCATTGCTTGGATAGTACCTTCTGGGTCGATTAGGAACGTTGCACGGTCTGCAAGACCTTGGCCTTCACGCATCACACCGAAGTTGTTTGTGATGTTGCCTGTTTGGTCGCCAAGCATGTAGTACTGAATCTTACCGATTGTGTCTGAGCTGTCGTGCCATGCTTTATGAGTGAAGTGTGTGTCAGTTGATACTGAGTAAACTTCTACGCCACGTTTTTGTAGCTCTTCGTAGTGGTCTGCTAGGTCGCCCAGTTCTGTTGGACATACAAACGTAAAGTCTGCTGGGTAGAAGAAGAATACTGCCCATTTACCTAGAACGTCTTGTTCTGTTACTTCAACGAATTCACCGTTTTTGTACGCTGTAGCTGCAAATGGTTTGATTTGAGTATTAATCATAATTTACTTTCCTTTGAATGTTTTAAGCTGAGCTGTTGTTGCTTTCGGAAAGTATATTCTCATCGGAGTGTGTTTAAGGAAAATCGCTTGTAACTATCCTATTGATAGCCATTTCCTATTTCACTTGATAGGCATATCCGATGTAGATGAGTTTGCTTTGATAGGTTTTATTGAAGATGAAGGCAGATTAGCAATAGAGAATACCGATGATTACTTTGAGTAGATCGTCTAACTAAGATCGAAGGAGCCTGCATCTCGGCAGGCTCTTTCTAATAGGAAGTGGTGAAGCGGATGCTTCTATCTTGTTAGCTCAGATTGTCGAGCACTTTGCCGCACAGCTTCTTCAGCATGATCATTTCATCCAGCTCTAATGTGATTTTACACATCATGGCATTTGGCACCGACTTAGCTTGTTCTTTAAGGTCACGACCTTGCCCGGTGAGGTTGAGTACGCGAACGCGCTCATCGGTTTCACTTCGGCCGCGCTCCACATAGCCTTTTGCTTCTAAGCGTTTAAGCAGCGGTGTGAGTGTGCCTGAGTCCAAATGAAGTTGAGATCCCAATTCTTTCACGCTGGCACCGTCTTTCTCCCACAGCACCATCATCACTAAGTACTGCGAATAAGTCAGATCAAGCTCGTCCAACAACGGTCGGTAAGCTCGGATCACTGCATTTGCTGCGCTGTAGAGCGGGAAGCAAACTTGGTTTTCGAGTAAGAGTTTATCGTCGTCGGTCATGGTGTTGTCGGTGTAACACTGGCTCATTGGCGTTGCCTACCTGATCACAGAGAAAGAGAGTTATAAAATAAATTGTGCACAATATAGTTGCAAACGATCTTTACTTCGATATAAGATTGCAAGCAATTTAATTGCGTACAACTTAAATTAAGAAGGACACTCGCATGACTACTCTATACAAAACTCAAGCTACCGCTTTGGCTGGTCGTAATGGTCAAGTAAAAACTGATGACGGTCTTCTCGATCTAGAGCTGTCATACCCGAAGGAAATGGGCGGAACAGGCGCAGCAACTAACCCAGAACAGCTTTTTGCCGCGGGCTATTCAGCGTGTTTTTCTAACGCGATTTTGCACGTAGCGCGTGAAGGTAAAGTAAACCTGAAAAGCGCACCCGTGACAGCGGAAGTGGGTATCGGTCCTAACGATAACGGTGGCTTTGCACTAACAGTGAGCCTAGCGGTAGAGCTAGACATGCCACAAGAACAAGCGCTAGAGCTAACGCGCATTGCACACCAAGTTTGCCCATATTCAAACGCAGTTCGTGGCAACATTGATGTGGCAGTAACGGTAAACGGCGAAGCAATTTAAGCGGTTTCAACCACTGCACAAAGACAAGAAAGCCTGCAAGTACGCAGGCTTTTTCTATATTTGAAGTAGGAGTCTAAATTTAAACTTAATTTGGTTTGTTCGAAATGCACAGGTATAGTTGGCAAGATTAGGTCAAAGTCTAAACGAAAAATAGAATGTGATTAGCACTTTCTATTGATTCAAATATTTCGGTCAAACCTGCAGTATAGCTCGGCTGGATTCGCTTGTTGTTACACCAGCGAGGTTGCCGATAGGAGTCATGTGATGAGCACTGAAACGGTAAGTTATCTAAAAAAGAATGCTGCGAAGCTTGAACTGGATGAGCCAATGACGATTACGCAAAATGGTAAGCCTATTTATGTCGTTGAGTCTTATGAAGAACGTCAGAAGCGTGATGAAGCCATTGCTTTAATGAAGTTTGTTAGCTTTGCTCAAAATGATGTTGCGAATGAACGTGTAAAGTCATCAGAAGATATGAAGAGCACGTTAGCAGCACTCAAAGGTTAAGTTTGATACGAGCATGGAAGCAAAAGTTCTCTATACACAAACCTTTGAAAATACGGCTATTCAGAGTATTAACTATTTATCGAACTGGAGCGCTCGCAACGATGTGATTGATAGATTAATTGCGGTTCAGCAGAGGTTTGAACACAACGTTTTGAATAACCCGTCTATCTATCCCCCTTGTTATGAACTGACAACAATCGGTGTTTACGACATCCGGCAATTTAGCTTTGATGGTTTCAAGCTGCTTTACCGAATTGGTGACAAAAATACTATCTATGCTCTAGTGATTCTGAGTGACAAACAAAACCTACAAAACGCATTGATTGACCACTGCATCATGTTCAAATGATTCTATGAGAGACCGCATTAACGCGGTCTCTTTTGCTTTCTGGCTCTAGTGTATTAACGCGACTCTAGCGGGTAAGAACGGTAGCTCCACATGCCGTAAGTACGCAGTGCATCGCGGTAGATACCAAGCAGTTCGCTATCGCTGGCTTTGGCTAAGTCTTTAAGTGGCTTGTCTGGGTAGCTCACAGTGTCGAAAGTGATGCCTTGTGGGCCAGTTTGCCAGCTTGCGATTTCAAACAAGGTTTGACCACGGCGCACATGGCTCGCGGAACTGATGATGGTCGCGTGTTTGATGTTATGACGCGCCAACGCGTAGCTGCTGAATAGGGCGTTACCTACCGTGCTGGTGGCGTAGTTTTCTTCAATGATGCGATCTTTGCTGATGCCTTTTTCAATCAGCCAATCCGCCATTAACTTGCCTTCGGTTTTGTGGTTCTTCGGTACACCACCCGTCAATACGATCAATGCGTCTGGATTTGCTTTCGCCATTGCTAACGTAGTTTCCAAACGCTCAACCAAGATTTGATGCATTGAACCATCCGGATTCAGTGCGTATCCCAGTGTGACGATCGCCCCTTTGTCATCCAACTTGCCTCTGTCGGCTTTCTCTTTTAGTGGCGTGGCAAGCACGCGGTCTACAGTGTCGAAGATGCGTTGGATGTCTGCCGCTTTGCCTGCATTGAGTTTCATGAGCGTCGCCATGTGTTTCGCTGATTCTACTTGGTTGCCCTCAAAGCGTTGCCATACCGCTAAGTAAGCGTGCAAATCCACATCGTCTGGTGCGACAGAAAGAGCTTGTTCAAATAGTTCAATCGCGCGGTCTGCATTCTTGTTGTAGATCTGTGCGTTTGCCGCAGAAATCAGTAGGTCAGTGCGGTACGGCTCGAGTTTGTATGCTTCTAGTAAGCGGTCGGTAACAATCTCCATGTTGCTCGGCATTTTGGCGGTAAAACCCGCATGCGAAATACGCGCAGGGGATTTGAATGCTTGTACCGCGTCGTTGAGAAGTTGGTCGACAACCTGACGTTTGGTGACGATCTGTGAATAGTCCGCTGAAGATTGGATAGCAGCATCGTTAGCCGCGATAGAGTATGGGGCAGCAGTCAGCGCAATTACGCTACCAAGAGCAATGGCAAGTAAGTTCTTCTTCATGGAATGTCCTAGAGGTGCTGTAGTACCTAGTTTTTATTGTGACTAGCGTTGTAGGTCGAACGGGGTCGATAGAATTTTTTCAGTCTAGGTTCGCTTCATGAATAATCTGTGAAATGAATCCCAACTCAGCCGAGCGAATGAATGCGCGTGGTCAAAACGCGAAGTAGGATCACGAAAATATTGAGGTATTCGTTCGTGTTCTAAGTAATTGGATTAAAAGATAAACGGCGTTTGGAAGAACGGATTTAAGCAACCAGAGTAAGAAATGACAAAGCCTGCAACGATGCAGGCTTTTGGTTTATTTGATGGCAGTGCAGAAGCTAACGTCTGCATGGTGCGTTTGTGGGTCGAAGCTGTGGTAAAGCTCAAAGCAAGGGCGGTCGTCGTTCTCAATACCGGATTCAATTACCTTGCTCATGACATCATCCCACGCTTTTGAGTATTGGCTCGGGTCAGTAATGTGCTGGCGCATCACCGCATATTGACCGCCGGGGAAGTCTTGCAGCTCAATGCCTTTCGGAACTTCCGTGTCTTCTGGCACCATCAAGCAGATATCAGTACGGCACTTCTCGTCTGGCGTGATTTCAGGATTGTCATGGTAGATGAAGATGCAGGTATTGCCTGCCAAACCTTTCATTCCTGCCCATTGATACAGGCGACCTGATGGCTCTTCATAGCCTTGGCCGTAAGGGCCGTTTACGCGAATGTAAGCCAGTTTTGCTTTTTCAAAGTTTTGCGTTTCCATTGTCGTGCTCCATTTGGTGAGTTCAGAGCCAGTATATGAATCGCTTGGTGTTACTTCGTTTCCATTCTTGCGCAACGTGTGTCCAATCTTGCTGTTTCGTGCTAATTCAGAAAACTGCTGATAGTTTTCGCAGTCACGAAAGGCTGTAGGTGTGACGCCATAATGTTGTTTGAAGGCTTTGGCTAAGCTTTGTGAGCTAGAAAATCCGTACTCTAGGGCAATGTTTAATACTGGTTGCTTGGATTTGAATAAGTCATCGGCGGCGGCTTCTAGACGTAAACGTCGAATGAAGTCGGCCAGTGTTTCGCCTTGCACGGCTTTGAAGGTGCGATGAAAGTGATAAGGGGAAAGGTTCGCCAGCGCAGCCACTTCTGGTAGGTTGAGTGGTTCATTAAAGTGTTGTTCTAAATAACGAATCACAGGAACCAGTCGTTGGTGGTAGTCGACGCGCATCGGGGTATTTCCTTGTTCTGTTCAGCTTGTTTTCTCTGCTCAAAGCCTACCGCAATCCAACAAGCTTGCAAGGGAGCAGGGTGAGAAATGCGTGGCGAGATGCGCGTCAATCAGTCACACTCAACGAGCTGGTGTTTAAGCAAAAACGTTGCGCTTATTATCTTTACTAACCGCTAGGACAATCATGATAGCTTGGAAACAGTCTCTGCCAGAGTACGAATGGCTCATTCATCAAGTTTGGTACTTGGAAGTGCCAGAGGGTGAAGTCATTGACCCCAAGCCGCACCTTATCCCAAACCCGCGTGCTCATTTACTCTTTACGCCACCAGAGCAAGGCTACAGCTACGACACGGGAGACACAAAGCTTGCTGGCAAAGGCTGCCACTTATTAACGGCTAACGAACACTTGCTGTTGTTGGAAGATACGGCACCCATCAAGCGTATTGGTATCACCTTTCGCCCAGAGGGTTTGTATGCCATGAGTCACGGTTTACTGAGGCATCCCAAGTTGCAGCAATTAACCAATGCGAATGGTTTGATTGGCTCAACACGGCCTTTGATGAGCGCTTTCAACAAGGGTTATGGCAGCTAGAGTTGCAAGATTCACCGCAATGTTTGCTGAACTACATCAAACAACATCTAGATGCGTTAGATATCGAAGCTTGCCGTACCAAACCGTTTTTGGCATCACAAAAAGCGGTGTCCGTGATGGATGCTCAAGCGCTACGTTCACCTGAGTTAGCGATGGATATTGACGAGATAGCCAAACAGTGCGCCTGTTCTCGCAGAACGCTTGAGCGCAGTTTCAAGCAGGTGGTGGGGTTGAGCGTTAAGCAATATCAACAAATGGCACGTCTGGAGCAGATGATTTTGACCCTCTACAAGCAACAAGAGGCGATTGATTGGGCAAGCTTCTCACAGCAATTTGGTTTCAGTGACCAATCGCATTTGATTCGTACCCTCAAACAGCAGCTAAGAAAAACGCCAAGCAAATACTTGAAAAAGCGCGACTTAACCATCGATATCTATGGTGATTTTGAGTCGTAATACAATGCTAATCAGCCTGAAAGTTGTCGCAAAAATCCAATTTTTCTCTTATCCGCTGGGCTACTATTTTCAGCAGATAACGAGGTAACACATGTCATATCAAAAACTAAAACAAGGCGAAGCCATCCCATTTAACGAATCGTTGACTATCCAACTGATTCAAGGCTCTGATCTACAAGATATTATCGAGATGTTGAACGACGATAAGGTCAATCAGTATCTATTCTTCGCACCTGCTGACAACAGCTTATATGAGGGTTTCTTGGGCCCTATTATCGAAAATACGGCACAAGCGATCAAAGAAGGTGTTTGGCCAGACAGCCCAACGTTCGTGATTCGTGACCAGCAAGGTCAGTACATGGGAATGTGTGCGGTGACCGCAGTGATGTTCTTAACTGGCAACTACGAAGTAGGTTATCAATTACCAACTTGTGCATGGGGTAAAGGCGTTGCGACTCGCGCTTGCCAAATGATGACCGAGATTGGATTTACTGAGCTAAACGCCCATAAAGTCAGTGCGGATTGCTACGCTTCTAATGTTGGATCTTACAAGACTTTAGAGAAAAATGGTTTTACTCAAGAAGGCCGTCAGAAAGACTACTACAAACTAGAGCAAGGCTTTGACGATAAACTTTACTACGGCATGACAGCAGAGCAATTCGCGTCTTTAAATCACTAATAATTAGCTGATAAAAAAGTAGCTAACAACAAAGTAGTGAACAAAAAGGCCGTTAACCCAGATGTTTGGGTTAACGGCCTTTTCTATATTCAGCGCTAGATGGCTAAGACTTAGTTGCCTTGGTTTTGGCTTTGAAGCTTCTCTTTTGCTTCTTCAACCTTTGAGAAATCCAATCCCAACTCGTCTACGGCTTCTTTAATTAGCGCAGGGTTTTGCATCACTTGCGCCATCAGCATTTGTAGCTTGTCTTGTGGCAAACCTAGTTGGCTGATTGTTGCCATTGCCGCTAGAGGGTTTTGCGTCAGAGTCTGAAAAATCTCGTTGATTTGCTCATCGCTGATGTTGTTCTCTTTTAGCAGCGCAATAATCGGGTTCATCGCATTTCCTTTTAATCATTCATTGGATGACACTGAGGTGCAGTGTATCACTCGGTTACCTGTGTTTGTACTAGCTGAATAATTGGGGTAATCACTCAACTTTTCAATACCCCGTTAGTTCCATATAACCTGTCCCAGAATGAGAGCCCTTAATGCGCACAGGGCCTTCCCAATAAGGCACTGAAAGGGGCATTTTCGCGTTCGGGTTGAGTGCAGAAACGGTTAGCTCGATTTGCTGCTTAGGAATCGACACTTGCCACTGGGTTGGATACTTTCGCCCTTGGATTTCTGTTTGCTTAGTCGCCTCTAGCTGAATGTCTTTCTGTGGGATAGCAATGCCAGAACCATCTTGCTGCATCAGCCTTGCGCTGGAGTAACTGGCTGCTCCGGTTTTGGAATCCCGCAATTGGAACACCACCAAGCTAGTGTCGTCACTCAACCTTAGGGCAAACCAGTCCCAGCCTTGTTGTGAGTCGAGTAAGAATTGCGAGCTCCACTCTCGGTCTATCCAACCTTTGCCGGATACTTGATGGGTTTCGCCGTCGATCGTGACTTCACCGGACACATCAATAAACGGTTGGCTGTAGTAATACGAAGCCACCTGACCATCGCCACTTTTGGTACTGTAACCTTGCTCGCCTTGCTTTTGATAAGGCGCAGTGCTGGTAAGCGTCAGCGAATAGCCAAACTGTTCGGAGTTCGCCTTCAATGTGGCAGGGAAGAGATCTGTGGTTGAAGAAGACCACTGCCAATCATCGAGGTAAACCCTAATTGGTGAAGAATCAACGCCTGCGAGAGAGGCTTGATCGCGCGACCATTTTTCATCGGCGTAGTGTTTGTCCGCGGTCGTGACTGCGCTGTGCGCCATGTAGATTTGTTGCGTTTGCCACTCGGTTTTCTTCACGTCATCTTCGCCAGTTGGCGGCGCAGCAGCAAAGCGAAATTGTGTCCACTGGACGCCAAGTGGGTTGCCATCTTCATCAATTAAGTTAGCGGTTAAGTACCACCATTCATGACGAAAATTCGGGTGCGCTTGATGGTCTGCCGGGAAGGTGAGTTCATTCCCTTTTTCTACGGGGGTGAATAGGTTGCTCTCGCTTTGCGTATATCCACTGCCCAGCAACGTGCCCATATTTTGTTGTTGGGGATCTTCACAACCGAACAGGAATAAGCTGCTTATGAGTAGAGTAAGTTTGCTTGCCAATCGAACCATCACAACACCTCGCTTTGCAAACTGGATACGACAGGCTTACTGACCAATCGCCACAGCGGAATCAAGGTTGCGATCACTGCCACTAAGATGGTGATCGCCGCAATGCTGAGGGCGTCACTCCAATTCCACAGATAATTTAAGCTCCAACCAAAAGCGCGTGAGGTGACGATGTCTGTCAGCACGTAACCCACCATGGCTCCGAGGGGCAGGGCGATAACCAGAGTAAAACTGACCAAAGCGACGATCTGTCCGACCACCATGGTCATTAATTTACGACGACTAACGCCAAGTGCATACAGCCTTGCAATGGCGGCTTTGCGCGCGTCGAGCAACATAAAACAAGCACTGAACAGACCAATTACCGCGACCATCAAAGTTACGCCGTTGAGTGCGCGCGTAATGGCGAAGGTCTGCGAGAAAATATCCAACGCGATGGATTTGATTTGCGCCTGATCGTAGAGCTGACTTGGGTGCAGATTCAATTGCTCGCGCAGTTGCTCGTATACGATTTGTGGGTCACCTGAGACTTTAATGCCGAGGCTTGTTGGCAGGTCGGTAAAGCCGCTCTCTTGCCATAATTTGGGAGCCAATAACACTTCACCATTGGGTGAGCCGTAATCATGGAATATCGCACCCACAAGCAGGTTCTTATTTGGAACGGCATCAAGCGTGAGCTCGCTACCCAGTGATAAACCCAGTTTGACCGCGGTTGGTTCACTGATCGCGACTGACTCACCTTGGTAAAAACGCTGCCAGAAGTTCTCCAAATGCGATTTGAACACCATTGTTTGCTCTAAGGTGTCTTTGTCTTTGGTGCCAAGCAAAATCGGTAAACCTTGCAGGTTATCGTCGACGTAGTATTGTTTGTAGACGGTCTCAACCTTGTCGAACTGCCCTAATGCGCGCTCTACATCAGCGATTTCTCCTTGGGCAGGGCTGACGTAAATGTCGGCGTGTAACCTTTGTTCTAACCACTGTTTTAGGGTGGATTCAAAGCTGCCCACCAAGGTGTTCATCCCCATATTGGCCGTAACGGCGAGTAGCAGCGCCATCATGGCGAGAGAAAGCGGAGAAATCAGCTCACGCAGCTCAGCAAACAGATACTGCATCAAACCGGAAGTGGTGCGCTTCTCACACCAATTGGCTAACACGCTGAGTGTTTTAGGTAGATACAAAGGAATCGACACCACAAGCACGCCGAGCCACGCCATGGTAAATCGGTGGTGCTCACTCAGCCACAAACCCGCAAGCGCAAGAATCGTTAACGCAGCACCTATCAAGAACAATTGGTTTTCGTTAGAGGCTTCAGGTGCTTGATAAAATCCGCCATGAGAAGAGAGCGGTTGGCGCACTCGTTGTTTAAAGTGCTGCCAACACGCCAACAGGGTTGCGGCTAACGTGAGCAGCAGCGCTTGAGCCCACCATTGCCATTGCCAAGTGCCAGGCAGTAGTGTCGCACCATAAAGTTGCTCTAAAGTCAGTGCCACGGTCGGATGCAACCAATGGCTAAGTTGCATCCCCAATACAAAACCCAGCGAAGCACCGATGGTAACGAGAATAGTGAGTTCAACCAACAGCGCAGAGAACACAATGCTCGGCGCAACACCTGCCTGTTGGATTTGTACTAACAGACGATTGCGTTTCAGCAAGCTGTATTTTACGCCGTTGTAGGCAATGAACAGCCCGACTAAAAAGGCAAGTAAGCTCATTGCTGTGAGATTGAGGTGAAAGCTGTCGGTCAGCGAGCCAAGGTCTGTGCTTTGATTGTTGGAAATCCATTGCCCTTGATCGCCAATCAGCTTCTGCCAATTTGCTTGCGTGTCTTTATTCCCTTTATCACCCGAATGGAAAACCGCAATGTAACTGAGCTGTCCTTGTTTATTGAGCAGTTGCTGGGCAAAACCAATGTCCATCAACATTCGGCTACCTAACTGCCATTCGTCGGGTAGCACCACCACTTGGGTTGGAATGTCGTCCAGAGTTAGGGTTTCTACCTCTCCTAAGTTTTGATGTTGAGATTGACTCATCATCACGATTGGCTTGCCGGCTAAAAGCTCAGGCAAAGGTAAAGCACTGTCGAACAAAGAGACGTTCTGTTGGTTTTCTGATGACTTTCCGTTTGCAGAATACCGAGAACGTGAAGAGATAGCGGCAATCAACTCGCTGCCTTGTACTGACCAGCGACGCCCTTGTTCATCTCTCACTCGCCCTTCGATTACAGGTAGCGCTGCACTGAGTCCGTTTTGTCTAAGGGTGAAGTAGAGCGATTCAGGCAGGTAGTTTTGCCCTGCTGGTGGAATAATTAAGTTCTGAGCTTGTGCGCTAAGCTGCTCGGTAGATTCCGCATAACTGCGCTTGGCATTGAGGTTGATGGCTTGCACCGCAACAAACAAGGTCACGGCCAGCACGATACCGATCAGAATTGCGGCGGCCTGCAGTGGCGCCTGCCGATAGTGCGCTACAAACAGGTTCAGAGCGAGTCGAGTATGAGTGAATCTGGTGTTTGAGGGCTTAGCTTGCTTCATGGCGAAGCTCATGTTTGTTTACTTGATGACAGTTCTGTAGCTGACTATTATCCAATCGCAGCCGTGTTTTCATAAATTCAGCACATTCGGGGCTGTGGGTCACCAAGAGCACGGCGGTATTGCCTTGGGTGGTGATTTCACTGAGTAGCTTCATCACTTCTAACCCTGCTTTTTGGTCGAGGTTTCCTGTGGGTTCATCAGCAAGTAGCAGTTTAGGTTTGTGTGCCAATGCGCGCGCAATAGCGACCCGTTGTTGTTGACCGCCAGAAAGGGCAGAAACATGTCTGTCGAGAAGTTGGCTGATGCCTAGAGTCTCGACCAAATAATCGCACCAGTCATTCCATTTCTGTTGATTCAAATGCAGAGGGAAGGCGATGTTTTGCTGCACGTTGAGCGGCGTTAATAGATTGAATTGCTGGAAGATAACACCGAGTTTTTGGTGTCGAAATCGGCTCCATTGTGGGTCTTTCCAAGCCGCCGTGTTATCACCATCTAACCACAATTCACCATCGGAAAGTGGCTCAAAGCCAGCGATGATGTTGAGTAAGGTACTTTTGCCACTACCACTGGCGCCCGTCAGAGCAACACTCGCTCCTGTGTTCAACGTGAAGTCGACCCCTTCCAACACGCGATGTGTCTCTTTGCCATCAACAAAGCTTTTGCTGGCGTGTTTGAGTGTGACAAGTGGGCTTTCCATTTCCTCTCCCTGTATTCAAAAGGTGTCGTTTCTTTTGGCAATCGCTATTGCAGTTAGTTCTCTAGAAACTTTAGACAACAATCAGATAAAAACAGCGATTTACATCGATTTCTTAATAACTTGTACTGAAAAGAAGAGGGAAGAGATTAAATGAGGAAGGGGTATGACAGGCATTAAAAAAGCCCGAGTCAAACTCGAGCTTTCGAATACATTCAGCGTGGTCAGCTTACACGTAGTACGCTTCAACTTCGCCTTTAAGCTTGATTAGCATTGGGTTACCGAAACGGTCTTTTGCTTTAGGAGAAGCAATTTTTACCCAACCTTCGCTGATGCAGTATTCTTCTACGTCAGTACGCTCTTGGCCGTTGATACGAATACCGATTTGGTGCTCGAAGCATTCTTTGATGAAGAATGGGCTACGTGGGTTACCCGCTAGGCGATCTGGTAGAGCTGGTTTAGCTGTGTCTGTCATTTTGTGTGACCTAAATTCCGTAAAAAGTGCGCTATTGTAGTCAGTGCACTGTGTGTGTTCAAGATATGTTGAGAGTCGATGCGTTGTTTAACTTTCAAGTAACTCCTACAACCCCTTTAAATACTGCGCGTTGGCTGTTGGTTGAATCATGGCATTCAGCGTTTGGACGGTTTGTTCGCTGTGTTCTTCAAGTAGAGCTAAGAACGCGTCAATCAACTCAGGTTTGCTTGCTGAGACTTTCGTTTCGGTCTGGATATCACGCAGATCGATCAACACATCGGTAAACAATTGCGGCAGATCGTGCAGCACTTGCAGGTTTAAGATGTTGTGCTCGCTGTAGATTGAATTGTGGCTGCCTTTTTGTTTTTGCACCAAGTAAGGATTGTCTTTTAAGTTGATGATAGACGTGCGTTTGTCACAGCGTTTCAAACAACTTTTGTTGACCTTCACCTTACGGCATCCTTCGGTTTGTTGAAACAAACATTGGCGGCTCGTGAGTAGAGTGTTCGGGTGATAAATGCTGTAGAAGCTGCGCATGTTTTTCGGACGCTTTATGTGACGCACCTGCTTCATATTCAGCTCGTTAGAAACAAACGCGCCACTTGCCGCGAACTCGTCTTGAAGGCATTTAAACGCGTATGAGTTCACCGTGTTCAGTTGTGGGCCTGCCACCCAGCCTAAGCCGAGCTCTTTTGCGATCATGCCGACACCTGAGTTGTTGGTGATCAACAACTCAGGTTGGATGGTTTCCAAAAATACGCGCGCGGCGTGGTAGTCTTCGCCAATCAAAATGGCTGGGAACCAAGGTTTGAGCATTGGGTTGGCTTGGAACAATTCAATCATCGCGCTCAGTTCACCAGACAATCCCATTGGCAATTGATAGTAAACATCAACGTCGTGGTATTCGCACAGCATGGCTTCTTGTGCTGACGAGATCAGAACCGATAATTTTGGCGCACCTTGGCGAGGTTCTGGTTGAGGTAACGTTGGCAGAGTTGGCACATCAATCGACCCTTTCAAGCTGCTGCCGGATACTTGTGTTGAAGTGACATCGAACGACTTAGTTTGCTCTGCCACTTTCTCAATGATCGCGGTTTTGTCATCGTAGAGTTTCTTTTTCACCGCTTGTACATCATCAGCAGACTGGCATTGGTAAACCTTCGAAAAATGCTTTACAGCATGGTCGCGCGGGTTGTCGATGTACATCGCCTTGCCGAAATCACCTTGCAAAAATGCGTTGGAGAAATCACGGTTGAACACCGTGTATAACTCTGTGGTGTCTTCAGAGAGTTCCAAACCCTCGCACAAGCGATCGATTTGCTGGCGCCAATTGTCGACCACGGTATAGACGTAGTGCGATTTCTTGATTCGCCCTTCCACTTTTAATGAATACACGCCAGCATCGGCAAGCGCTTCCAAGTCCCCAAAGGCGGAGTTGTCTTTCATATTGAGTGGGTAGTTGTTGCCTGTTTTGGTCGTTTCGTACTGTTCGCGACAAGGTTGGCTACAGCGTCCACGGTTACCTGATGCGCCATTGCGAGCGGAACTGATGTAGCAAATTCCGGAGAATCCGATGCAGTATGAGCCGTGGACAAACACTTCCATCATTACGTTGTGCTCGCGACCAAATTGCGCCAGATGTTTTATCTCACTGATGTTAAGTTCGCGAGATAAGTTTACTCGGCTTGCGGTGAGCTGGTTGAGAAAGAGGATTTGGCCTTCGTTATGCGTGTTCAGTTGCGTTGAAGCGTGCACATCCAAATCGGGAAAGTGATGTTTGAGAATGTAGGCCAGACCGAGATCTTGTACGATCACGCCATCGATTTTGGTGGTGTTCAGTTGGCTGAGCAAGCGAACAATCGCTGGAATTTCACTTTCTAAAATCAGCACATTCAACGTTAGGAAAATCTTACAGCTGTGCTGATGGGCCAACGTTAACACGCCATTTAAGTTATCTAAGGTGAGGTTGGTCGCTCGGTTACGAGCATTGAAGCGGTCGAGCCCACAGTAAATTGCATCGGCGCCAGCGGCAATGGCGGCTTTGATGGAATCTAAATCACCACCGGGTGCTAATAACTCAAATTGATCGCGTGTCACTACTTTTCTCTTTCTTACTAAAATAGGCTGCAAATGTTACGTATTTCACGCTTTTGATGCTCGGCTAGTTAATGCTTTATTAATCTGAATCAATTTATCCGTGTTACACGGTCGACTCTTGAGTGGGTAGAGTGCAATTCGCGATAGCGGAATCTGACTTCTATAGTTTTCCTACACTTGGTTTTTCTATATCTAGTTTTCGACTCAGAGAGAGGAAGGGACGACAAATGAAAAAAGTAATCATCGGGTTGGTCGTGGCGTTGACGTCATTGAGTGCGTTGGCTGGTGAGGGCGTGGTAACCGTTGCGAGCACACATTCAGCAAAAGATACGGCGGATAAATTTGTCGCTATCGCGCAAGAAAAAGGGTTGAACGTCTTTGCGCGCATTAACCATCAAGAGAATGCCACGAAAGTCGATATGACGTTGCGACCAACTGAAGTTATCGTGTTTGGAAACCCTAAAGTGGGCACACCACTGATGATCTGTGCGCAGGAGGTGGCGCTCGATTTACCCCAAAAAGTGTTGGTGTATGAAGATGCTGAAGGCAAAACGTGGTTAGCTTACAACGATCCGATGTATTTAAAGCAGCGCCATCATATTGAAGGCTGTGACGAGGTATTGAACAAAATCAGCGGCGTGCTGGGCAATTTAACCCACGCGGCGGCGAAGTAGGGTGCAGTATTAGGGCTGCTTGTTATGTTGAAGAATAAAAAAGCCCCAATGATTGGGGCTTGAATGAAGCGAAGTATGCCGTTTAAAAATAGTGGAAGATCGGCGGTTCATGCATCAAGAAGTTTTGATGGGAGATGTTCCACGCATAGGCGCCCGCTAAGGTAAACACAACGTAATCACCAATATCGACGTGGGCGACGTGTTGATTGCGTGCCAGCACATCTTTGGGCGTACAAAGCTGGCCGACAAAGGTCGCTTGTGCATGCTGAATTGGATGAGAAATCTCATGGTGTTGCTCGCTTTTCAGGATGACGAATGGATGATCATGGCTCTGCGCCGCTGGCGTGCGGAAGTGGTGAGTTCCTCCGCGCGCGATGACAAAGTTTTCGCCAAGATTTTTCTTAATATCCAGTACTTCCATCACGTAATAACCGCATGCCGCCGTGATGAAACGTCCGCATTCAAAACGCAGTGTCCAGTCTTGCACTTGCTCTTTGGCGATGAGGAATTCCAACTTGTCGCAAAACTCCATCCACGGAAAGTGTTGCTCAGGGTTTTGGTAGTTAATCCCCATGCCGCCGCCCAAGTTGATCATCAGCTCACTGAGTTCGAACTCCTGCTGCCACGTTTTCACGACTTGGAAATAGCGCTGCATTAACGCTAAGTGACGTTCAACATCGAGCTGATGCGACATCAAGTGAAAATGGAAGCCTTTGAGTGACACTTGCGGGAAATCGCGCAGCAACATCAAAGCATTACTCAGCTCGGACTCGTCCAAGCCAAATGGAGTCGGCTTGCCACCCATCGCCAACTTGCTGAGCGTGATGTCGCCAATATCGATGTTCATACGCAAAAAGATCGAAGCAGGGCGGTTGAGGCGCTCGGTTAGTGCTCCAATGCGTTGTAGCTCGGTGAGGCTTTCGACATGAATTGCATCAACATCAAGCTCAATCGCTTGTTGCAATTCACTTAGCATTTTTCCGGGGCCACCGAAGATCAATGGCTTATCGAGTTGTTGCTGGTGGAGGTGTGTCAACTCCCCGCCAGATGCCGCTTCAAAACCATCGACATACGGCGCGAGCGTTTTAAGAATCGGGCCCGATGGATTGGCTTTGGCTGCGTAAAATAGCTCGACATTTCTCGGCAAAACGTGACGCAGTTGTTTGATGTGTTCTTCTAAGGCGCTTAGGTCATACACGTATGCGCACAAGGGTTGACTTTGCTGCTGTGCGAGTGTGTGAACTTGTTGGCTAACGCGTGTCGGTAGAGAGAGGGAATTAGACATGTTGCGCTCCTTTTTCGTGTTGCTGCCAAGGCGTGGCGACTTGGGTATAGCCCGACTCCTTATCGGCTTTTTGCATCAAACGCGTGGTGAAATTATTTTTGCTCGGGAAGTGACCGCCATTCAGCAACGCTTCTAGTTCCGGCTGTTTTCCATTCACTGATTGCCAACGCACAATGGCACTTTGCACCGCATTCCATAGCGTTTGCTCTAGTGGCTCATCACCTTCTGCGATGAAGAAAATCGCTTCGCTGATGTTGTTGATAAAGGTGCAGTATCCGATGCGATTCCAGCCTTGTTCGCGACTGTAGTAAACCGATTGTCGCGCGCGTTCAGACAAATCAGTTAATGTTTCTGCTGGCCAGAACTCTGGCAGTAATTTAGTGCCTTCCAAATCACGAATCCAAACACAACACGGCATCTCTTGCTCAAAGCCAATCAAGGTGTTTTGCAAATGCGGCTCAAACGCCACCCCGTGTTTGAAGTAGTAATTAAACACGCCCGGAATTAGGCAATGCAAATAGCGCTCAAGCCACAGTGTCGCGATGTCGGAATAGCGATTTTGCGTAGTACGCGCTTTGTTTTTAAGGCGTTGAGCAATGCAACTGTTGCCGTTTTTGTCGTAAGCAAACAGAGCGCCAGCGAGGGTTGGTTTTAAGATATCGACTTCGCTCAGCGAGAAATTTTCGCGATACAAAATCCCAAACGATTCGCGCGCTTTGGTGTTGTCATCCCAATTACGCTCAGCGACACTTTCTAGATTCAATGTGGTGGCGTAAGGCTCTGTCATCACTTTAAATACGGGGTTGTGCAGCTGTTCGTTTTCTCGAATTGGTTTGAGAATCGACGTGAGCTGCACGGCGCTGTCGAGTTCGTACCACGCGTTTTTGCGCACGCAATTGGTTAATCGTACGTTGATGGAGAATTTCGCAAACCAATCCATATCTGGGTGGTAGAGGGTACGAACTGAAGAGGTCGGCTGCATCTTTTCACCACCTAAACCCAGTGGCGTGATCATGCCTTGTTCAATGGCACGCTTCACGCTTGGGTTGCTCAAAATGGTGTAGCTTTCCCAAGGATGACAAGGGTAGAGGGTCTTCCCATTGCTGGTGGCGTGTTGTGGCGCGAGCTGTTGTAGCATGTGCTGAGCAGGGTTAGCTTCTCCGTCGGAACTCAGCACATCAAGTAAGGACGTATCCACTTCAAACCAGTACAGCGGGACTTGCGCGCCGACTTCTGGAGAAAACGCCAAGAGATCATCCATGGTGACGCCCGAACGACTTTTTGGGGTCGGATGGAAAGTATGCCCCCAAATCAGAGACTGTTCCGAAGCGATAAACTCGTTGTGATGCGATTTGGGCGCGACGTTGAGAAACTGCTCGGTAACCAGCACGCTATTTTCCAGTTGTTCGATCAGCTCATGGTTAAATGGGATCGCCAATACCTGCTTGAGATAGTTAAGCAAAAGCGTAAGAGTTTGCGTGGCATCCAATTTCGCCCAACCAGATCCCGGCATTTTCGCCCACGGCAGTTCTGCCAATTTGATTTTGCCCAGTTTGCTCGCGTAGTGAATCGGCAAAACCAGCACGCCATTTTGTTGAGAAAGATGAACGGCTACCTGCTGCTTGGCGGAATAGTTGCGTTTTAACGTTTGGGGTAGCGATGTTGATTGGTAGTGCCATTCCACTTGTTGATTCGGCAGTGCAAATTCACGTAAGTAACAATTAAGAACACCCATTATCGTGTTGAGTTGGGCTTTCTCACGATTGAGCTGCACCTCATGCGCGCGCAACTCGCTAGTCTGAGAGGATTGAGTTTGTAACATGTTGATTTCCAAATTTTGAATGGAGAACCAGCGCGATCAAGGTGATTACGCTGACTATCGCAGAAAGTAGGAAAGGGACCTCAAGTAGCCCCAAGCTAGAAATGAAAGAAGCGCAAAATCCCGCTGCCACGCCACCCCATTTGGACATGGCATCAAAGCGAGAAAATACTTTGCCACTGAGTTTGCGATCCAGATTGCTCGCAAGATGCTGATGCAATCCGTGATAACAACACACCATCGCGATGCCGAAGATAATTCTCGCAGCAATGAGTGCGGTTTCGGACGCAATCAAATGCAAGGCAGAGCTCACGGCAAGCAATGCAAACCCAAGCCACAACGTGCGCAGCGGTTGATGGCGATTCAACCCATCTGACAACACGTGAATTTTTCCTGCCAGCAACAGATAGACGCCATGCGGCAGTGCGTACAAAAAACCGATCCATGCGTGGTTAGTGATGCCATATTGCTGCACAAACGGCGAGAAGTAAGGAAAGGTCACCACCATAGAAAACGCAAACCCGAATTGAGCAAAGAAGATCCAACGAATGGCATGCATTGCGTTTTTCTGTGCAACCGGTTTTTCTTGCTGAGGTTCTGAGTTTGGCTTTTCGAGGTTTTGGTCGGCGGGTTTATCCGCTGGCAGTGTTAGCGTGATGCCCATAGCAATTAAAGGCAAAACGCATAACCACAGGTACGCGTTGAGCGGGTTGGTCTCTGACAAGCTCCAGCCGAGCCCAATGGGCGCAACGATCAGCGCCAAGCGAGCAGATAGTTGGGTTTTATTGAGTGACTTGCCGAGTGTTTTGGCTTCTTTAATTTGACTAGATAAGTAGCTGTTCGAGGCGGCCATGGTGCCGCCAAAGGTTCCTTGAACAATAAGACCAAACACAAACATGGCGAGGTTGTCTGCCAAGCCGCACAGCGCAAACCCTGCTGCAAGGCCAAGTTGCGCACGCAAGAGTGAGAGGCGGCGACCGTAGCGATCGGCAAAGTTGCCCCAAAATCGCGCCGCCAACGCAGTACAAAACGTAGGTAGGATAAACAATACCCCTGCCCAGTCCGCATCAATGCTTGCGCCTAACGTTGGCAACACGACGGGTAGAAATAGCGGCATACCTAACGCGGCAAACGCAGCGATAAAGTGGCACAACAACACACTGTAGATGAGTTTGGTCATAATCGTTTAACGTACGCTTTTTTTGATGGCTTCTAAGTAGGCGCGTTGCGCTTCTTCGTTAGAAAGCAGCAAGAAGTTCGGAGCCGACAAACCATAGAACTTATTGATGTCACTCGCGCCGGAGGCTTCTTTCGAGAGCAAACTGCCAGAGCTCAACAAGTACTTGGCGTACAAATCAGGCGCCTCTTGCAGTAACTCGCGTGCCAGTTTTGTCTCTAACCCTTCGCCTTCCAATCGGTTGAGTTGCTCTGCAATGCTTTTGGCCACGATGGCGTAAAGCGATGCTGAAGAGGCAATGCCCTTCGCTGCCATAGATTCTACAATCGCTGCGATATCCAGTTGCAGTGTGATGGTGGTAAACATCTGACCGAGCGCCAATTCATTGTCGACTTTGATGCGTTGGTCGAGCAGTTCATCGCAATCCACTGGAATTGTTTTTGCGCCGTGTTTTTCGGCAGCATGGTCTGTTGCAAAGCGGAAGCGCTCTGGCCAAACTCGCGCCGCGTCGTTGTCTTTCATCGCGAGCGTCATTCTGCCCTGTTGATCAAATGCAACGATGGCGTTTTGCTGGTTGGACTCCAATGCGATGCCATAACGAAGCCACAAGGTGAGGTGCACTTGGCATAATAGATCGACGTAATCTTGGAACCACGCCAGCGTATCTTGTTGATAGTAATGTTCTGCCAAATGTTCTAAGAACAAGCGGTCGTCAGGCATTGGGCTTGCTAGTGCTGCAACCGGAACTAACGCTTTGTCTTCGCAATGAGTAAGTGGGTACTCACGTACGATGTACGCGAAGGTTTTATCATCGCCGATGTGTCCACCGTGTTTTTCGTTGCAATGGAACAAGCGACTGTTTAAGTCGGCGTCCGTTTGTTCAAGGTGGCTGAGTAGGCGTTCAAACCAGTGGCCGTCATACAGTGTTGAAGGCTTGATTAAGCGAATATTTTTCGTGCCTAGCGATCGCATGATCAGCGGAACCTTGATGTGAATGTGCGGTGCCTCGTTGACGACCACAGTACGAACGGAAAGCGTCGGCGTCACGTCTAGATACGTTAAAGGCGCTTCTATCACACCTTCGGGTAAGGCTTCTAAAGATCGCAGGGTGAGCGGATGTGCAGGGAACAGAACGTGGCTCAGTGCAAAATCAGCAGGAAGCCCCACTTGCTCCATTGTTGGCCAGCAATCAGGTTGTCCGCTGGTTAATGTCACCAGTGATTTTTCAATCGCAATCCAATGCAGAGCAAAGCTTTGTGCGAACTCGGGCGCGTACTTAGCAAGGTCTTCATCGCTCAGGCCAAACTTCGCCCGCGCAGTTGGATAGTACGGGTGGTCAAGGTAAGAAGCGATCTGGTCGGCTAGCAGCAGTTTTTGATGCCAAGAACCAAGCTCGGATATTGGTTGAGAAATGTGGTCTGCATGATGATGAAACGCTTGGTCACACAGCGCTTTGTGTTTCTCTGCACATTCCAGTTCTTGAAGGTATCCCGCCAGCAACTCGTGAGAGCTCTCGTGCGCCAGTGTCGTTAGTAGCGCAATCCACTCTTTGTAATGCTGTTGATGCTCGACTTGGCCATTTTTCTCCACCCACCAACCTGGTGGTGTTTCGTCATTGGCGTGACCGTAGCGCCAGTGCTGCATGTAATACGTTGGCGCAACAGGTAAATACAACGTGAAATCAGAGTTGGCAAATATCAGCCAGACTTGCTCGTCTTGAGGAACAATTACCCCTTTTGGCGCGTCTCTACTGAACTTGGCCTTCGACAAAATGCCAAACATGTCTTCGCGCAAGCAAGTGTCGATCAATCGTTGCGTTAGATACAAAGCGTTGTCATTCATGCTGCCACCTCACGAGTCGGAGCTAGATCGAAATTGCTAAGCGCGTTCTGCAGCGCTTGGTCGAGGTTTCGCCCTGATGGTGAGACAATCGAAATTCGGGCGAGATAATCCTTATTGGAATAACTCTGTTGGAAGTGTTCTCCAGCGGTTTTTAGTACCTGTTGCTGGGTGATGATATCGTCATCGTGTTGGATGAACGACGTCGAACCTCCGTCAATCACACCACTGTGTTCCGCAACTACGTAGTGCACGTGCGCTGACCCATGAATTTGGTAATCGCCGTCCAATCTTCGACCCAGATGCAGACCCAAAATCGTGCTAAACCAACCGAAGGGAGCGAGATTGTTGAGCAAGAATTCGCGGCCATCTCCAATACTGCGGTAGTTAATTTCCACCAGAACCGGGCCATTTTCCGTAATAATAAATTCGCTGTGGCAAACTCCAAAACCAACGCCGAACGCTTTCAGTTGAGCCAAGCAAGCTTCTCGGTGAGCAATGCCGTTTGGTCCGTTCCAGTCTGCGGCGGTTTCGATAAAGTAAGGCGGCTCAGAGAGCGACACATCAAAACCGCCCACGGCGATAAGTTGGTTACCGTCTCCTAAAGTTTCGAGCGTAACCAACGGTCCTTGAAGAAACTGCTCCACCAGAATGGCGGCGTTTGGGTGCTTTTGCCAAAACGCCTCGCAGTAAGCATCGAGCTCGCTTTGGGAGTCACAGCGCTGTACATCTAAACTTGCCACGCCTTCTTTGGGTTTTGCTACGACAGGGAAGGCCATGCCTAATGCCACATTCGAATGGCGATGCAGCAAACAGCTTTGTGTGTTGGGTAAGGATTTTTCATTTAACACCTGTCGAGTTAAGTGTTTGTTTTTGGCCTTTAACGTGACAGACCAATCTTTGGATGGGAGGCCAAAAAATTGCGCGCAGATGGCGGTGGAAGTTTGTAAGTGATCACTATTGCTGAAAATAGCGTCTGGCTTTAATTCATGCTCCGTGATGGTTTCGATGAGTTCTAATGGGTTGAAGACATCACATTCTAGAATGGTATCCGGATTAAAGTGACTATCACGACTCGCCAGCTCTAAATGGCTTAGCTTGTGGTCGGTGATAAGAACGACGTGAAGGTCCATCGCTTTAGCTGCAGGCACAAAGCCGTGAGTGACTGCATCGTTAACGACATGACTTACGATAATCATCGTAGATTTCATGAGCTTTCCTAATTTTCTAACATTTTCTTCTAACGTTGATAAAGTCGCTCACGGTCGTCTTCCAATGTGCCTCTCTCGAGACGGAGGGCAGAAGTTTTAGTATTTATTGTTATGATATTTGGTTTTTTTTGTTGTTAGTTGTGTTTTTAGGGTAAATAAATATAGAGCATAAAATTAATATTGCAAATAGAAATAATATTTGTTCTTATTTCCATCCGTTGGCTTTATAACAACTAAACGGAATTATGGAATGAATAAATTATTGACCCTGACCCCCTTGGCGGTCGCGATTGGTTCTTCATTAGTAGCACCAAGCGCAGTGGCTTCAGAAGAGACGAACTCAACCTCATCAGCAACTGAAACGATTCAAGTCTTCGGTCATCAGTACGAAGGTTATGCTGAACACATGCCTCAATCAGGCACCAAAACCGATGTGGAATGGCTTGATGTGCCACAAGCGGTATCCGTAGTAACGAAAACAGAAATGCAAGACCGAGGCGCGGTGCGTTTAGTGGATGCGCTAGATGGGGTAGCCGGGGTCAATAACACCTTGGGCGAAGGCAGCCGCGATCAGTTCATGATCCGTGGTTTTGATTCACTCAACGATATGTACCGTGATGGCTTGCGAGATGACGGTACGTTGCAGTCTTACCGCAGCTTAGCGAACGTTGAACGCGTTGAAATTGTGAAAGGCCCTGCGGGTGCTTTGTATGGCCGCGGTTCGGCTGGGGGCATCATCAACTTGGTGACGAAACGCGCTAACGGTGAGAATTTTACTCACGTAAACGGTAGTGTAGGCAGCAACAACCAGTATGTTGGTCAGGTCGACAGCTCAATGGCGTTTACAGATAAGGTCAACGGGCGTATTAACTTGGAATACCGTCAAGCCGACTCGTACGTTGATCATGTTGATTCAAACGATTTCTTCATTGCACCGACCATTCGTGTGTTACCAGCGGACGGTCACACCATTGATATTGACGTGGAATACGCCCATCAAGAACTAGTGCCGTATCGTGGTGTGCCATCAAAAAATGGCAAGCCAGTTGATTTGCCAGTAAGCACTTACTTTGGCGGCACAAACGACTATCAGGAGTCAGACAGTCTCCGTATTGCGGTGGATTACGAATGGCGTCTGAATGATCAATGGGTATGGAACAACCGAGCGGCGTTCAACCATATCGAACTTGAGCAAAAAGGCACGCGTCAGGGCAAAGTGACGGGTAATGAAGTGTCTCAAACCGTCAACAACTTTGGTTACGATCCACGTACTACGACCACTTTACAATCTGAGTTGGTTTGGGAAACCAGGGACAATCAATTGATGGTGGGTGCAGATTTCAACCAGATCGATATCGACCTAACGTTGGCAAGTGACAAAACGCTTCCTCCGCAAAATATATACGACCCAGTCGTTGGTCCAACGCCTGATCCGGGCTTTAAGCCATTTCGTGACAATACCACCACCACGACAGGTTTGTATGTGCAAGACGTCTATACGTGGGGCGACCTTTCTTTGATCGGTAACGTGCGTTACGACTCGATGGAGCTCGAACAACAAAAAGCGGGCTCAGATAAGGAAAAGTTGGATGATGACAAAGTCAGCTACCGTGCTGGTTTGGTATACCGCATCAATTCCGACACATCCGTATACGCCAGTTTAGCGCGCTCTTGGCAGTTACCGTACGCTGGTATCTACATCAATCCAAAATTGGCGGAATTCTTCCACACCGACTTAAAAGAGGTGGGTGCGAAAGCGTACCTTTTGGATAACGCATTAATGTTGAATGCGGCACTGTTCCAGATTGATCAAGAGCAACCACAAACTAACGTGGACGGCGATGTGATCGATAAAATTGAAGTGCGTCACCAAGGCATTGAATTAGAGGCTCGCGGCCAAATCACCAAACAGTGGGACATCTCTGTTGGTTACAGCTACTTAGATGCGGAAGACAAAGCCACAGGCAAAAAGCCTAACGATGTATCAGACCACTTGTTCTCTCTTTGGAGCACTTACCAATTGGATGACAACTGGCGTTTAGGCGGTGGTGTGAAGTACGTGGGCGACCGTTACGCAGGTAACGACGAAGCCGTCGCACTTGGCGATTACACAACGGTGGATTTGATGGCGGCGTACACCACTGGTCGTCACAAAATCCAAGCGAACGCTTACAACATTTTGGATGAGAAATACATTCTTGGCGCAACAAACGGCACGTCTGGCTTAAACCAGATTGGCTACGGCGCACCAGCCGAGTTCATGCTCAGCTACGGATATCAGTTCTAGGCTTTTTGTGCGTAGTTAGCGCCTGTTAGCCGATTTTTGCCTCATATTGAGGATGTTTAGCCCCTAGAGCCTACGGGATGTATTCTGCCCGAGGCTCAATTTCTCGCAAAGGAGATCTTAATGTCTTACCAGAATTTGGATGGTAAAGTGCGTGTACGTGCTGGTTTGTCTACCACTTACAGTGTGCTTGCGATTGCAATCGCTTCTGCCACATCCATGAGCGCGGTTGCTGCTCCTGCTAAAAAAGAACAAACTACCACGATGGAAACCGTCGTTGTCACTGGTAGCGTGATTGGTAAATCTGAAATTGAAGACGTCAAAGAGTACCCAGGTGCTCGTACCGTCATTACCCGCGATCAAATCGAGAAAACCGCCGCAGGCTCGATTGATAACGCGCTACAGCGCGTGCCGGGTATTAAAGTTCAGGATGAAAGCGGAACGGGCGTATTGCCTAACATTTCCGTACGTGGTTTGAAAGCAAGCCGTAGTGGTCATGCTCAGTTCTTGATGGATGGTGTACCGCTAACACTTGCGCCATATGGTCACACTGGTCAGTCTATCTTCCCAGCAACACTGTCGATGCTTGATCGTATTGACATTGTACGCGGTGGTGCCGCAGTACAGTACGGCCCAAACAACGTCGGTGGTGTGATCAACTTAGTGACCAAACCGATTCCACACACGTGGCAAACTGAAATCAGTAACCGCCTTACCGTTTTTGATGGCGGTGATGCGCCGCTGAATGATTTTTACCTACGCACGGGCGGCTGGTTAAGCGACACATTTGCACTACAGTTGGAAGGTAACTTCCTAAAAGGTGAAAGCTTCCGTGAACATTCCGATACGGACGTGAAGAACTTCCAAGCCAAAGCACAGTGGCTACTGAGTGACACTCAAGAGATTCAAGCATTCCTGCAACGTTACGATGCTGAAACGCAAATGCCGGGCGCACTTTCGCCACAAGATTACGAGCAAGATCGTCACCAATCGAAACGTCCTTACGATGATTATGAAGGTAAGTCGACGCGCTGGAGTGTTAAGTACATCCACGATTTGCCATTTGCCGACAGTGCCGAGCTAGAAGTGCTAACGTTTGGCCATAAGTCAGAGCGTCTTTTCAAGTGGGGCTTTAACAGCGCGGGTGGCCATTGGGCGGATCCGGCTCTGCCAGCGACGGACGTTCGTACCTCTCCACGTGAATTTACCGTGTATGGTATAGAGCCAAAAATGGCGATGTACTTTGGCGAAGGTAAATCCGTTACTCAAAACTGGATCGTGGGTACCCGTTATGTTAATGAAGACATTGACTACAAACTCACTCAGACTCCAATCGCCGGTGGTGCAACCAGCGTTCCGCGTGATTGGCATCTAGATACGGACGCGTTTGCTGGATACGTTAGCAACGAAATTGGTTTGTTCAATGATACATTGAAGGTAACGCCTGGGTTGCGTGTTGAGTCGGTTCGAATGACGTTTACCGATCGTGGTAAAAAACAAACGGCAGACAACACCGTGACGGAATGGTTGCCAGGTTTGACGGTGGCATACAACTTAACTGACCAGTGGGTGACGTATGCGAACGCGCAAAAATCACTTCGTGCGCCACAAATTGCCTACATCCGAGGTTTGGGTGAAGAAGGTAGCGAACTGGCTTGGAACTACGAAGTCGGCGCGCGTTACACCCAAGATGCGACCAGCTTTAACGCTGCACTTTATCGCATCGACTTTGAAGATCAATTGCAATGGCAAAGCTCAACGCAGACCTTCGATAACATCGGAAAAACACTTCACCAAGGCATAGAGCTTTCTGCTCGTTACGTGCCTGAAGCACTACCTGCACTGAGTTTAGGCGCAAGCTACAACTATCTAGACGCTACGCTTGAAGAAGAAGGCGCGAATAAAGGTAATCAACTGCCTTACACCTCTAAGCATCAGCTTGGTTGGGATGCAACCTACGCATTTTACGGCATGGACACCACGCTATCGGGCTTCTACTTTAGTGATTCGTATACCGATAACGCCAACACCAGTGCCGAAGATGCAACTGGCGCAACGGGTAAAGTACCATCTTACATGGTGTGGAACTTCAACTTGGGGACGGATTTATACAAAGACGACAAAGGCAAGTTACGCATGAATGTTGCGGTGAACAACTTGTTTGACGAGGAGTATTACTTCCGCGGGATTGATACAAGCCCAGTTGGTCGGTACCCAGCTCCGGGACGCTCTTACACACTGGATCTGAACTATCAGTTTTAAGCGTTTCGTTCACCGAGTTTGAAAAGAAAAGTCGCCAATTTACCTTGGCGACTTTGCCGATCTTAGGTAATGGAAAACTCTTAGCACTGGAAAAAAGCAAGATGAAAAATAAAAAACAATTTACGATCAAACACTTTTCAACAGTTTTGCTGATGCTGTTGAGCTCAGCTTTGATGTCATTTAGCGCATTTTCTCAGGCGCGCAGCGTGCAAGATGAGCAAGGCACTTTTGAGCTAGAAGCGATACCTCAACGTATTGTGGTTTTAGAATTTTCGTTTGTCGATGCATTAGCGGCAGTCGATGTCTCACCTGTAGGCGTCGCCGATGACAACGATGTCACACGAGTCATCCCTGCTGTTCGCGCCAAGATTGAACCTTGGCAATCGGTCGGCATGCGTTCACAACCGAGTTTAGAGGCGATCGCGGTGCTCAAGCCTGATATGATCATTGCCGATGCCGAACGTCATCGCGCTATTTATCAAGATTTGCAGCGAATTGCGCCAACTTTGCTATTAAAAAGTCGTGGTGAGACATATCAAGAAAACCTCGAATCTGCACAGAAAATCGGCGTGGCAATTGGCAAACAAGCGAAAATGACACAACGCATTGAGCAGCACAAACAGACAATGGCGGAGTTCAAACAGCATTTTGCAACACAAGAAACCATTCAGTTTGGTGTGGTTTCTGACAAAGGGATGTGGCTGCATAGCCCGGCTTCTTACGCTGGGGGCGTTTTGAGTACGCTGGGCATCCAAAGCCCGCTGGCTCCATCTGAGCAAAAAGCGTATATCCCAACCAGTTTTGAACTTTTACTAAAAACCAACCCTGATTGGTTGTTAGTTGGACTTTACTCTCAACCAAATATTGTGGATGAGTGGCGCAAAAACCCATTATTTAAGCTGCTAATCGCTGCGAAAAAACAGCAACTTGTTGAGGTCTCTCCTGAACTGTGGTCGTTAAATCGCGGCATGTTGGCTGCGGAAGAAATTGCCCGCAATCTTGAAGCGTTATTGGAGCGCTCATGAGTTCGGCGATAAGCTCGGAAAGCGCGTCTTCGGTTAGCAAATCGCATTGGAAAGCGAGCTTGTTTGTCTGTGCTATGGCGTTGTGTACGCTCTCAGGCTATGCAGCCTCAATGATTGGCTGGTCCAACTTTTCTTTGAGCGTTAATGATCTGACAAGCTATTGGTTTGCGTTTGATGAGGGCAATATGCTGCATCAAATCCTCGCGACGCTGCGTGCGCCTCGTGCCTATGCTGGGTTATTAATTGGCGCTTCGCTTGCGGTATCCGGAGTGCTGATGCAAGGATTAACTCGTAACCCTTTGGCGTCGCCATCCATTCTCGGCATTAATGCTGGTGCGGCTTGTTTTATGGCCTTGGCGTCTATCGGCGTACCATTCTTTAGTCAATTGAACCCAATCATCAACGCAGTACTCGGCGCGCTACTAAGTGGTGGTGCGGTCATGTTGTTGGGCGGTTTTTTTTCCGCGCGTTCTCACCCATTGCGTTTAGTGCTAGCGGGCATTGCCATCAGTGCACTGCTGATAGGGTTAACTCGTGCGTCGGTAATTTTGGCGGATGACATGGCTTACAGCGTGTTGCATTGGTTAACGGGTTCACTCTCCGCGGTAGATTCTGAACAGTGGCAGCAACTGTGGCCTTTTGCGACTTTAGGTTTGGTGCTCGCCATGGGCTTAGCGCGAAACTTAAATTTACTCGCGTTGGGGGACGAAGTTGCTGTTGGGCTAGGTGGTAACATTCGTCTTACGCGATTTATCAGTGGTTTAGCGGTTGTGCTGTTGGCAGGAACTAGCGTAGCGATTGCTGGGCCAATTGGCTTTGTCGGGTTGTTAGTGCCGCACTTGGTACGCCCAATTGTTGGTCACAACTATCACATTCTCATTCCGGTTTCCGCCTTGTGTGGCGCGGCATTGGTGACGTGGTCAGATGCTTTATCACGAGCGATTGCTTTTCCGGCTGAAACGCCAGTGGGCGTGATTACCGCGCTGTTGGGCACACCTTGCTTTATCGCGATTGCAATGAGGAAATCATCATGATGAATCAAACCAAACTGTTTGCATTAGTTGGATTGTTGCTGATTGCGTCTTCTCTCACGCTGTTTGTTGGCGCGGCGAACATGTCGGCTCAACAGGTTTTTGCATTGCTGTTTTCTTTCTCTGATTCGGACTTTGTGATTCACCAATATCGATTGCCGAGAATGTTGCTCGCCATTGGCGTGGGCGCTGGGTTGGGGCTGTCAGGCGTTTTAGTGCAAGGCGTCATCCGTAATCCACTTGCCTCACCAGATTTAATGGGGATAAGCGCTGGAGCAGGACTGGCGGCTACCGCTTGTTTGGTGCTGTATCCAAATGCGCCAGTGGCAATGTTGCCGATGGTCGCCATGGCGGGAGGCTTGCTTGCTGCTGGCTTTATTGCTGTGCTGGCTTACTGGTCAAAACCAACACCTGCACGTTTGGCGCTGATTGGTGTTGCTGTCAGCGCATTTTTAGCCAGCGGTATCGATTTTCTTCTGATTGTGCACCCTATCGAAATCAACACGGCGATGGTATGGCTAACCGGCAGTTTGTGGGGACGAAACTGGCAACAAGTGCCGTTTATTTGTAGTGCTCTATTGCTGCTACTGCCATTGGCGTTTTGGCTGGCATGGCGGTTAGATGTGATGGGACTGGGAGAAGAAAGTGCCACTACACTTGGCACGAAACCAAGACAGATCCAAATTCTTGCGTTGATTGCTGCCGTGCTATTGGCGAGCATCAGTGTGTCTGTGGCAGGCACGATCAGCTTTGTTGGCCTGCTTGCGCCGCATCTTGCGCGTTTGCTGTTTGGCCACAACCACAAGTTGTTGATTCCAGCCTCTGCAACCCTTGGCGCTTTGTTGGTGATTTGCGCCGATGGTTTAGCGAGAGGCTTACAGCCGCCAATTGAGCTACCAGCGGGAGTGCTAACATCTGTTATTGGCGCACCATATTTCATTTTTCTTTTGTATCGTTATAGAGGTTGGTAAGCATGTTACGAACGCAGAATTTATCCGTCGCGTACGGCAAACAGACCATTATTCCGGATCTCTCTTTGTCGATTCCTCAAGGTAAAATTACCGCACTAGTTGGTCCAAATGGTTGCGGTAAATCGACACTATTAAAAACCTTGGTACGCATCAATAAACCCGCTTCTGGCCAAGTGTTGTATGACGACAAACCACTAAGCAGCTACGGGGATAAACGCTTGGCGCGTTCGTTGTCTTTGCTGCCGCAGATTCTTGTCAGTCCTGAAGGTATTACCGTCAGAAAACTGGTCGAATATGGCCGCTCGCCTTATCTCTCTCATTGGGGCCGGTTAAGTCAACAAGACAAGACCTTAGTCGAGCAAGCAATGCAAGATACTGGCGTGATTGAGTTTGCTGACAAGCCAGTTGAATCGTTGTCTGGTGGTCAAAGGCAAAGGGCGTGGATTGCGATGGTAATGGCGCAAGATACCGACGTAGTGATGCTTGATGAGCCAACCACTTACTTGGATCTCTCTCACCAAGTTGAGCTGATGAAACTCATGAGGCAGATGAACGACAAAGGCAAAACTGTGGTGGTAGTGCTGCACGATCTAAACCAAGCGTGCCGTTACTGCGATCATTTGGTGGTGTTGGAAAAAGGTCAGTTAGTCACGCAGGGAACGCCGCAAGAAGTACTGACAGAAGGCATGTTGGCATCGGTGTTTGATTTACAAGCGAGAGTATTTAATGACCCAATCTCAGGCACGCCGATGTGTGTGGCGGTGTAGGTTTACGTCTTTCGAAAGCTATCTGCAATAAAAACGTCGATCCATAAAAACAAACCCCGCTAGTAACAAAGTTGCTAGCGGGGTTTGTTGTTTTTAAGAGCGTCCTTAATGTGGTGTTTAAGCCAGTTTAAACGTCGCCACTTTCGAGTTGAGATCCTCAGCTTGCGATTTCAGCTCAGCAGATTGATTCATCGATTCTTCGGCACCAACTACCAAGTGATCGGTCACATCTTTAATGGACGTGACGTTTTGCGTGATTTCATTGGTTACGTGCGTTTGCTCTTCGGCGGCGGTCGCGATTTGCGTTGCCATATCGCTGATCAGCGCAACGGCCGCGTTGATTTCATCCAGAGCCAGTGCTGCGCGATCTGCATCTTCCACCGAACCTTGCGCGAGCTGAGAGCTTGTATCCATGATGGTCACAGCGCGTTGTGTGGTTTGCTGCAAAGTCTCGATCGTCGAGCGAATCTCTTCGGTTGAGGTGTGTGTGCGTTGTGATAGCACGCGAACCTCGTCTGCAACAACGGCAAAACCGCGACCTTGTTCACCTGCACGCGCCGCTTCAATCGCCGCATTCAGAGCCAGTAAGTTGGTTTGTTCTGCGATGTCTCGAATCGTTGATAGTACGGTTGAGATGTCTTGCGCGTGCTGGTTGAGCTCGCCGATGACAACGCTCGCTTGGTTGACTTCAGAAGACAAATTGTTGATGGATGACTTGGAGTTGATCACTAACTCATGACCATTTTGTGTGCTTGCTGAAGAGTCTTGAGCGGCTTTAGCCGTCTGCTCTGCATGTGCTGCAATCTCTTGCGTTGCCGATGCCATTTCAGTCACAGCGGTCGCCACCATAGTGATTTCTTGTTGCTGATGGTTCAGATCGGAAACCGATTGATTCGCGCGAGTCGTGCTCAGCTCCGATTGTTGGCTCAGTTCTTCCGCTTGGTGACGAATGTGACCAATAAGTTGCTGCAAACTTTCAACGAACTGGTTGAAGTTTTCAGCCAGCTCACCAACTTCGTCACGGTTTTCTACTTTGATGCGTTGAGTTAGGTCGCCGCTACCGTTTGCGATTTGTGCAAGCGCATTCGAAACGTTGTAGAGCGGACGGAACAAGATGTTACATAGCAGATTAAACAAAGCTACACAGATAACGACGACGATGGTGGTTGCGATGATCTGATCCCAAACAGCATCGTAGAGTGGGGCAACCAACGAGTTTTGATCTAACACCGTCACTGTTGTGAGCTGGGTACCCTCTATGTGGCGCGCGTAAATCACATATTCGGTGCCGTTAATAGAGACGCGACGCTCTGTACCTGAACGTGCGGCAGACGTAATGTCGTTGCTGTTGAGGCCTAGCTTGCTAACCGGTTGATTCAGCAGTTTACCGTTGTTATGAGTGAAAATATTGCCCTGTTCATTGGCAATAAACATATAACCTGCACCCGGTAGGATCACTTGGTTCAGACTGTTCAGGATATCACCGATCTCTACGTCAGCACCCAGAACGACGGTTTGACCATGCAATTGCAAGGCTTTACCGAGCGACACGACGTTAGCCCCCGTGGCTGCTGCGACGGTTGGGTTATCCATAAAGACTTTCGATGGGTTGGCGATTGCATTGGTATACCAACCCCACTTACGAGGATCGTTATTACCTGGTGGCAAAACCACCCCATTAGCGTTGTCTTGTGACCCGTCCGGGTAAGCGAGGAAAACGTTATCGAACGCGCCAGAGTCTCGGACTTGTTTCAAATGCGTAACCAGAGAACGTTTCTCTGAATCAGAAGAGAGTGAAGTTAGTGCCCGCTCTTTAGAGAGTAGCCAGTCCTTTACGTATTGATTGTAAGATGCGCTAGTGCTTTCTAGTCGCTGTGCGACTTCGACATCGAGCCTGTTTAATGAATCTCGAAAAGACAGCCCCTCTACCAGCACTCCCCCTAGAATGATGGCGGCACTGGCAGAGATTGCCAGTTTGTTTTTTAATGATAGATTTTTGAACATAAAGCGAATAATAGATCTTTGAATAATAGTTGTTGTGTTTTTATTCTCATCAGTGCTCTCTGCGCTGTTGAATATGCAGCAGAAAGTCAGATTCGAATCTGTTCAATAATTATATTTTATTGCTCAAAATAAATACTGACTCCATGTCGCGAATTTGAGTTTTACATCAAATAAGCAAAAGGATTTGGGACGATATTATTTATGTATTTGTAAAGTAAGGATTTGTCGATTTTTGTAAATGAGAATTGATTTCAATAAATGGTGATCTTTATCACATTTGTGTGTCTGATAATCCATTAAAAATGTGAAGGTTATAGCACCGGATATATATTGATTAGCTTAATCATTGTTATGGGCAATCGTTATGCGCAGTATATTGTTAGTCCCCGCGTTATTAGTGTCAGGGTGTGCTCTGATACAACAGTCGACGCCGATTCAACCTGACGCCAACTGGCACGTGGACCAGTTATCGAACGGTATGAAATACCATCTTTATCCAACAGAAGACCAAGAAGTTTCGGTCCGTTTGGTGATGAATATCGGCTCATTCCAAGAAACATCTTCTCAAAAGGGTTACGCTCACTTTGTTGAGCATATGGCGTTTAATGGTAGTGAGCATTTTACCGGTAACGACGTTGTCAAACTTTTCGAGCAATCTGGTGGTAGCTTTGGCGCTGATATCAACGCTTTTACCAGTTATCAGCAAACGTCTTACCAACTTGACCTTGCGAATAATACGAAGCTAGAAGATGCCCTGAAGTGGATGAGAGATATCGGTAACGGACTTGAGTTTGCTCCTGAGCAAGTAGAGAAAGAAAAAGGGGTGATTCTTGGGGAATGGCGACGTGCTAATCCAGATGATAAGTCCTTTTCTATGCATGCTTACCAAGCCTCGATTGAAGGCACTATGTATGGTGAACATGACCCAATTGGTACTCGCGAAGCGATTCAAAACGCTTCCTCGAGTAAGTTAAAGGCGTTTTACGACAAGTGGTACCAGCCACAAAATGCCGAGTTGATTGTGACTGGTAATATCGACGTAGATTCACTGTCCAAGATTATCAAAAGCAAGTTCTCGAACTGGGAAAGTACCTCGGATACGGTAATAGAGAAGCGCCGTGATATTCGAGTGAACAACGAAAACAGAATCTTGCCAAGTAACACGATGGAATCACCAAGTCTTCATTTAGTGATTGAGCGTGGTCTAAGTGGCAGCGCGACGATTGAGCAACAACATGAAGTGTGGCGTGATGAAGTCGCAACACAACTCATTCAACAGCGTTTGATCCGTGTACTCAGTGATGCCGCTGAACCTTTTCAATACGCTTATGCAGAGCCCTATTACTCTAACTATCAGCGTATGATGTCGGCAGGGATTTCGTTTGCACCAGATCGCCGCGAACAAATGCACCAGACTTTCATTCGTACCTTGGCGTCGTTAAGAGATTATGGTGCGACTCAATCCGAGTTAGATAGCGTTATGTCAAATTGGCAAGGTGAACTTGCAAATATTGATTCAGATTGGAGTCAGCGTAAGCCAAACAGTTACGCAGAAGCACGTGTTTTTCAAATTGGACAAGACAGTGTCAGCCAATCAAAAGAGAATTATGCCCAGAGTTTGGCAGAATTCATCAACAACGAGAATTTAGAGAGCATTAACACACAATTGACGGCTTTGTTATCTCAGCAGCCAAGCTTTTTTATTGGTTTGGGGAAAAGCGAAACGTCAGAACAGTTCAATGGTGTATTTGCCGCTCTAAACAGTGCCTATCTTCAAACTGGCGAAAAACCGTTAGAGATGTATGACAAAGTGGATGGATTCTTAAAGCCTACCCAGGAAGGCAGCATCACGAGCATGCGTCAGGAAGCGGATGGTTTTCAAGTCTATACGCTATCAAACGGTGTCGAAGTGTGGTTCCAAAAAGATACTAAAGCGGGTGGTCGAGCGTATATTTATTATGCGAGTCAAGGTGGTAAAGCCGCTGTTGCTCCGACGTTGTATGCCGCTTATGAAATCGCAGCAACAACGGCAATACGCAGTGGGTTAGGGGCATTTTCTGGTTCAGAGCTAGATAGCTACTTACGCAAAAACAACATTGCGCTTGGCGCGATGCTTGATGCGACCAGTCACGGAGCGCAAATTACGGCGCCAAATACGCACCTAACTGATGCTTTGAATGGACTATACAACCTAGCGACGGAGATTAAAGTCGACGAGCGCCAGATGGCGGCAGCGAAGCAAGAGTTTAAACAGCAGAGCGGCGCTTTTTTTGAATCACCGATGGGAAAACTGATTCAAAAAGCAAACGGCAATTCTTATTTGCCGGGGAGTCGTCATCGTATAGTGTCCAGTGATGATGTTGAACAAGTGACTTCCGAGCAGATACTAGCGGTGCATGAGCAACTTTTCAAAACCAATGATGGCTTTAAGATGGTTATTGTTGCAAACGTAGAGCCGGAAGAAATTACACAACTTTTGCGTAAGTATGTGGCCTCTATCGAAATGAAACCGAGTCGTTCGATTGATTATCACGTTGCGTTTAACCCGGAAGTGCCGGAGCGAACTGTGGTTGCGGATGGGCATGAACCTTCATCGTTGTATGTAATGCGTTTGACTAATACGAGCGATTACCAACGTACGGCAAGAGACACGGTTATCGAAGATATTTTGCAACGTATTAGTAATGCACGTGTTTTGGATATTGTGCGAGAAGAGTCTAGCCTTGATTACAGCCCGAGCATTTACACCATGACACAAGATCGCGAACCCATCTCTGATTGGCTCTTGGAGTCTCAAGTCGAGCCCGAAGACGTGGCACTTTTAGAGAGTAAACTGGGCAAAGTGTTTGATGATTTAGCGTCAAATATTACCCAAAAAGAAGTGGATACGGCCGCGAAACAATTGGCAGTCGCGATGCAAGGATTGGATGACAACCCAGCACAGAGATCATGGGCATATACTCGTTATTTGGTGCATGATTACGGCGTCGATGTGTTACTTGACGTTGAGAAAGTGGCTAAAAGTGTGACGTTAAATGAAGTGAAAGCGCATGCAAAATCAGCTTTTGGTCCACAAGCAAAACGCTCGGTGATGGTTTTAAATCCGGCCGAATAATCACGTAGTTTCTGACGAAAATCGTGGCAATAGTAATAAAAAAGACGGCGTGAAAGCCGTCTTTTTTAAGCACTTTAATCAGAGCGTTTTATGCTGATTTACGCGCAAGTCGCTTTTCATTGTTGGTGTTGTTTTCTTTTGTGTTCGCACTGTCTTGAGCCTTACCCTTTAACGTTACCACTTCCTTTTCAGGTAATTCGGCTGCTTCACCAAAGAATTTGCCACCAGGTTCAATGCTGAGGTTATTGCTCCAGATCCTACCGCTTACGCGTCCCTTGGCAAGTACTTGAATGTGTTCTGCGTGACAGTTTCCGTCCATCATGCCGTTAATGATCAGCTGTTTAGCGTAAATTTCACCGTTTACTCGCCCGCTTTCTGCGACAACGAGAGTGCCTTCCACGTTAATTTGACCATCGACGATGCCATCAATCTGGACATCGTTTTCTACTTTGAGTTCTCCGCTAAGAGAACAGCCTTTGGCGATGAGAGTTGAAGCTGCTGAGCTACTCGTTGTTCCACTGTTTTGATTAAAGATTCCCATCGTATTCTTCGCTCCTTAGTAAAAATGTCTTCGAAATCATTAAGGCTCCAATCGACAAATGGTTTCGGATTCAGTGCTCGCCCAACAAATCGCACCTCGTAATGCAGGTGAGGGCCAGAAGAGAGCCCACTGTTGCCGGAAATTGCAATCAGCTGCCCTTTTTTGACGAACTGACCACTTTTTACTTTGAACGCTTTCAAGTGCGAATAAGAACTCGAAAAACCGAAAGAATGTTGCAGCCTGAGGAAGTTACCAGAGCCTTTATTACTGCGGCGGGTGACTTCCACTACCCCATCGGCAGGGGCATAAATTTTGGTGCCGATATTTACGGCAAAATCGAGCCCACGATGCATCTTGGCAACTTTTGTCACCGGATGGATACGCTTACCAAATCCGGAAGATAGCCGTACGTTGCCGACTGGAGAGCCACTTGGTATTTGGTTTAATAACACCATGCGAACGTTTGAGGTTATCGCCGCTGCATCGAGCCTAGCATCCAAGTTATTTGTCGAGGTATGTTCTCCAACCCCAAGCACTTTCTCTAATTCACCCAAACGTTCCGAAACAAGTTGTACCCGTTCTTCACGTTCTGAAAGGTCATTTTCTAGCTCTGATTTAAGTGTTTTCAGTGTGCTGAGTTCTTCACCCATGGTGCGTGAATGCTCTGTCAATTCAGCTTGTTTTAACGCTGCATTATCAACGCGAGTGTACAAGTGATGAATTAAGATTACGGTCGCGGCCAGAGCAACAACAAAAAAAACGAAAAACGTTTTTATGTTGCGTTGCATCCTTTTACTGAAGTACCAATGTCTTGAGCCATTGATAGTTGATATAGAGATCGTCAACTGGTCTTTCATCGTCTTCTATTGCTCGTATTTGGTATACGTCTCGTCACTGAGTTAGTAGGAATGTAAAGAAAACGAGTAGGGACCGCCAGAGGCAAATTGGAAAGAAGTGTCAGGTCGTGAGGCGTTTTCAGATATTAGATAAAAGACTCAATAAAGATTTAATATTCTGCTGATTTTGGTCGTAATTACTCCAAATCGCTTCATTTAACTGAATATTATGATTTTTAAGGCGGTTATCCGAGAAATTGGATTGTGAATATTGCCAATAGCATCCGCACGCAATTCAACTTACTTCACGGTTTGCCTTATAAATGTTGGATAATTTATCAAACCGACATTCATTACATCGATAACTTGTTTATGATATCGGTTGATATAAAGCACTATTCATTGGCTTTAAACCTAAGCGTTACATTTCGTTTAGGAACACATAACTATGACAACGGAGTTGGTCGTGAAAAAACTACTATTGGCTACAGCAGTGGTCGCAGCAGCAGGGGGCGCTGGCTACCTGTACCAAAACAATACTACCGCGAGTGATGCAGGCTCACTGTTAACGCAAGTTCCTGCAGATTCACTTATGGTGACGTATCAGACAGAACCTTTTAACCATTATAAATACATGAACGCATTCGGTACGGCGAATCAAGGCTCGATTGCAGAACTTTTTGCCGATGAACCACTGTCTCCACAACAGCAGTTTGCAGTTAACTTATTCGATGGGTACCTAGAGAGTGCTGCGTCGCCAGAAACATTAAAAGCTTATTTGGGCACCGGGGAAAACATTAATCCTGTGTTGTACACAATTGGTATGGTACCGGTGTACAAAGTGGATATTGAAGACCCTGCCGCGTTATGGAAAACACTGGATCATGAAGAGCAGATGAGCGGCGCTAAGCATGAGTTGGTTAAGCTTGGTGAAGTCGAGTATCGTCGTTACGAGATGACTGATTCAATTGACCCGCAGGACGGTATTGGCTTGGTTGTAGCCGTGGTTGATAACGTGCTTACGTTAACGGTTGATGTTCCGCACCTGGGCGTTCAAAACCCGATTAAAATGGCATTAGGGCTTGAAGCACCAAGTCAAAATATTGCTGACAGTGGACGCCTTGAGGCGTTGCAAGCCAAATACGGTGAAAACAACAACTCTTTTGGTTACTTTGATCATCGCGAAGTGATTAAAGGTTTGACGACGAAAGATGGCAATATGTTTGCTCGTCAAATCAGCACGTTGGATGCAATAGATCCTGAACCAACTATTGAGGAAATGCGTTCACCAGCCTGCCATACTGAGCTTACTCAAGTTGCAGAAAACTGGCCTCAGTCCGTCGCGTTTGCAGAATACAAGATGAAAGGCGATCAGGCGTTCATTAAAGGTTCTTTTGTTGTTGAGTCCAACAATAAAGTGATTCTAGATGCGCTCAAGTCGATTCGTGGTGTATTGGCAGAGTCTAAAAGTGATAAGAGTTTCTTTAGTATGGCGCTTGGTTTAGACATTAATACGCTAGCGCCATCGATTGGTCAGATTTGGGCTGACTTGACTCAGCCTCAATACCAATGCTCTTTATTGACGCAAATGCAGCAAGAGATGGGCGGCCAGAATCCAGCTGCCGCTGTAAGCATGGGGTCAGGCATGGTTAACGGCCTCAAAGGGTTAAGCCTGCAAATGTTTGATATCAAAGTAGATACTAATGCTCAGCATGGTGAAGTATTTAGCCAGCTAGATGGTATGTTGTCTCTTTCTGCCAATGATCCAATGATGCTTATTCAAACTGCGCAAATGTTCGTTCCTGAACTTGCTCAATTGCAAATTCAACCGGATAACCAACCTGTTAATGTCAGTGAGCTATTAGAAATGCATACTGGCGTGAAGGTGGACGTGTTTGCTCGTCTAAACGAAAACCATTTCACCCTTTACAGTGGTGATAGTGCTGCGGAAGCAAGCAAAGAAGTGATGGCGCAATCACTTTCTCCAAATGGCTTGTTCAGCTTTGATTTTGATTCAGAGCGTATTTTGGAAGTGTTAGAGAGTGCGTCGTCAATCACTGGGGAGCCGGTTCCGGATGATGTTGTCAAAAGCTTACAAGGCGAGCTTGTTGGTGGTATGACGATGGACGTGACAGACCAAGGTATTGGTTTTGAGTTTGATTACCGTGGTGCAACTAAACCTGTAACGGTTGCACAACAGTAACACATTGAGTAGAAAAAGGCGGCATTGCGCCGCCTTTTGTTATTATGTACCGCATTAAAAAGCGAGTGGGAAGAGCGACGCTTACTCATCTATTTGAGGATGAGAGTATTGTTGATATTCAGGTAACTCTTTTCTTAAATTACTAAATGTCGCCCATGCACTTTCTTTTGAGAGTTTGTTGATCAGCCAGTTTGGCAATAGACCTCCGGGGTCAGCAAACGCCTTGTATTCCACGAGTGTTGTATCGTTTGTGAGTTTTTGTAACTCCCAAGTCGCATCAACCGAGCGAATTCGAACATAACCATTTTGTTCAGCAAGATATGAGTCAGGTGCGCTTTTGATTTCTATCGTGAATCCCAGCTCATCGACCCAGTACTTTGAGTAGGTGACCATATCCCGATTTTTGGCAGGCCATGGTGCTTTAAACTGGGTGTAAACGATGTTCTCGGTGGCCGATATCTGATTTAAAACCCGGCTATGACTGGCATTGTCAATCCAGTTCGGGATGTTGTCACTGTCTTCCAGTAGCGTTAAAAATGCACCATAGCTGGTGGGTGTGAACATCCGGGCACGGATCTCAACTAAACCGTCACTATGTTCTCGGGAGTAAATTGTGATTCCATTCTTGTCACTCTCGAACTGCCAGTTCTCGTTGGCGCTCGCATCAGTACCAGCGGATATCAATGTGGCGAGTGTTACGGCGCCCATTCTTAAATGCAACATCATGTTAGTATCCGCCAACTTTTCCTAAATTTAAATTTATACGATTTGTTGTAGCTATAAGGACAATAGTATGTTTGTTGTTATTGTTCTGAAGGTTGCTCTGCACTAAAGCCACGTTGAATGTTGGTGAAGGTAAGCGATGCAAATATTACGATAACGATCGCTAGATGCCATGCTTGACTCAATCCAAGCTGCACCAGAGTTAAGCTGACCAATGAGGAGACGACCATTTGTCCACCACCAGACATTGCCGCTGCGGCACCTGCTTGCTTTTTATAAGGTTGCATTACCATCGCTTGTGCACAAGGTAGGGCAATACCATTACCCAAGATCATTAATAGCTGTCCTAGCATCAGAAATAGAGGCTCAACAGGGCAGAAAAATAACCATATTGCGGCAGCGAGGTGAAGAAATGGGGTGCAAAGCAGCATTTTTTTATTGCCAATAATTGGCCTTACTCGGTTACAAATCGTGGTACCACATAACATACCCAAAGCGGGAATGAGCGCCCATATCGCGTATTGAGCGGAGGTCATGCCAATTTGATCTTGCATGATAAATGGCATCACAGAGACTGTCGTAATCATTAAGCTGAAGTTTAACCAACTGATACTGGCGAAACTCATAAAGTAACGAGACGTAAGTAAGCTCTTGTATTGGAGTAACATTTTTCGGGGTGACGGAATGACAGAACGTTTTGTGATGGTTTCTGTGAACTTAAAGGCGATGATTACCCAGGCCAGCGAGACATAGCCCAATAGAGAAATAAACACCATACTCCAACCGAAGTGGAAGTTGATAAAGCCGCCAATCACAGGTGCAATAAGTGGCGTGATTGAAGCCGCCATGGCGATGTAAGACATTGCCACTGGGAGTTCATCCCCGCTAAATCTATCTCGAGTCGACGCCCTCGCGAGTACCGCGCAGCATCCTGTACCTAACCCTTGTAAAAAGCGCCCCATCACCATCCCTGTAAATGTGTCACTGAAGAAAATAATCATCAGCAGACCAGACATCGCGATGAGTAAACCGGTAAGTAATACTCTTTTTCGTCCTAAAGCATCTGACACTGGCCCGTAGATAAATTGAGAGGGGCCAAAGCCGAGCAAATAAATACTCACAAGTAGTTGAGCTTGGTCGAGGGAGATGGAAAAGTCTTTTGCTATCCATGGCAAAGAGGGCATGACTAGCCCCATGCTCAACTGGCCAACGCTAATAATAAGACAGGCGAGTAGTATAGTATGAGAGTTGATTGGGCGACTCATGACTGGTCTCCATTCAAACAACCTTTTTGGCGTCGTGATCTTAAGCCGCCTTCGTCATCCACTTCATTTAGCTTTGCTTTGACCCGCTTCACAGTCGATAGACTGACTTCGCATTGCTCTGCTACGTTTTGCAATGTGTAGCCTTCTAGCAGCAACGTTGCGATCTGTTGGTGTTTGGTTTTGTTTGCGGGGCGGCCGCGAAACTTCTGTTTCCATAATTCTGGCTGCTCTTTAATGGCCTGTCGCCCTTGCTCTGCGGCAAACAGGCGATGTTCAGTCTGCACTTTCCCATATCCAGATAACACTGTGAGTAGTGTTTGAGTTTGAACAGAACCTGGCTCAAAAGTTAGTGATTCACATACGGTTTTCAATGTTACCCCTTTATCGAGTAGCATTTTTATTGTGTTCAATGCTTGACTAAAGTCGCGACCAAATGCGGTCAGCCACCAGAGCACAATCGTATCCCCAGTTCTGACGGAATCGAGCAGTCGTAAGAATGCCTCTCTCTCGGTTGGAGGCATGCAACCACGAACCTTATCCTCAAAGTGCTGAGCTTCGGGCGCAAAAGCTTTTAGAGTATTAAGGTGCTCTTGGTAAGCTCGATTTTTTGGCGAATAGCGAGTGTAAAGATACGTGGTCATAAGGATTATGAGCCTCTTTTCTTTTGGTTCATATAGTGTAATAGCTCATAAATATACATGGGTTCATTAATGCTTACAACACTAAATGAGCCGTTTGGGATTCAGAGGCAAATAAAAAAGCCAACCGAATGGCTGGCTATAGCTATTTAAGCTTTTGTTGTCTGGCGCTCGATTAACTTCACTGGCACCATCATTTTTACTAGGCTGCCGTTTTTCGTATTAATTTGATCAACAATGATCTTCACGCACTCGCGAGCGAGGCGACGGAAATCCTGGCGGAACGTGGTTAATTGATAGCTTAACCATTCTGTCTGAGGAATATTATCAAAACCAATGACTTGTAAGTCCTGAGGAATCCTCAACCCGCATTCTATACGGGCGATATCCATGACCGCCATCGCAAGGTTATCGGTTGCACAGAACACTGCTTCAGGCCGATTTTTGTCTGCCAGTATGGCACGGACTTTATCAAGTGAGCTCGCGTAGTCATAGCTGGCTTCAATGATGCGTGGCGTCTTGCCGGTTAGGTCTTCAAATTCAGAGCAGAAGCCGCTTTGGCGTTCGTCATTCGTAAAGGTTGGCACTTCTCCCGTCAAATAAACCGCGTTCTTCACGCCACTTTTGTGCAGAAGTTGCGCGGCTTGTTGGCCTGCTTCGTAGTTGTCACTGATAACGTAGCTACTCCTAGTACCTTCAACAACTCGTGCGTATTGAACAATTGGGATATTAAACTCTTCACATTCTTCATAAAGGGACTTATTGAAGGTTGCGGAAGCAGCAATGACACCATCGACGCGATACTGGAAGATATTTGGGATTGAGTGGCCCTCTTCTTCATCCACTTGCCATGGAATCAATACGGCAGAATAACCTTTTTTCTGTAACTCACTGGAAATTAACTGCAGTGTTTTCATATGGATAGGGTAATCCGCATCAGGAAACACCAAACCTATCAATTTCGATTCGTTTGTGGTCAGGCTACGTGCAAAGGCGTTAGGGCGGTAGTTAAGGGCTTTAGCCGCTTCAAAGACTTTTTGCTTGGTCTTTTCGGATACTGAGCTACCCGGAACAAACACGCGCGATACAGTAGATTGAGAGACGCCTGCCATCTTTGCCACATCTTTTGATGTGACTACGTGTTTAATTGATTTCATGAATAAAACTTAGTTGCCAGTAATTGAGGTCATAAGACTAGCATAAATAGGTACGTATTCATAAATGTTCTGACGGGGTATCCTAAGTAGAATAATGGCTTTGGAGTGTTAAAAAGCAAAATGTGGGTTAACCCATTCGATTTGCTTTGAGCTAGCACTAGATCTAGAGCGTAGATACTGTCCGTTTGTTGGACGTACAGTATCTACGTAAAGAACATTAATTTGCTTGTTTGACTGCAACTTTACGTTTCGGGGAGAGGAGTGAATACCCCATGTATCCGATGCAAGCGGTAGCGACAAGAATAGAGCAGCCACGCATAAAGTTAATCAGCATAGGAGCGTTGTCGGTAAACGCGTTGATCCCCCAAAGCATCACGATCGAGAATACAAACATCACTAGTAAGCCATAACATGGAGCATCGATTTTGCCGGGAACGACATACCAACCATCTTCCTTGATTGGTTTATTTAGACGAGCATATTCCGCTTGCTGGCCTTTCACTGTGTAAAGATGCATTTCATCTTGTTTACCCGTCAGGAGAAGGCTAGCAATGTAAGCGACAACGGCATTCACAAGGACGCCAATCACGCAATACCAAGGCCACGCAATATCGGTCGCAACGGCTACATACCAGATCACCAAGAAGCTAGCAGCAACGCCAATTAACAAGCCTTTTTCCGTAATGTGTTTTGAGTAGAAACCAAGGACGAACATACAGAAGCTCGCACCGACAAAGTAAGAGCCTGCCTTACTCAGCACTTCCAGTACCGAGCCTGTGCTGGTGGCAAACATGATCGCTGGAATGATGACCAAAATCGCCCACGCCACCGTGAAGAAACGCGATACCTTTAAGTAATGCTCTTCCGACTCGTTTTGCTTGTAGAAGCGTTTGTAAAAGTCAGCCACAGAAACGGTCGCCATTGAGTTAAATGCGGAATCGAGACTCGACATACTTGCCGCCAGAATCGCAGCGGCAATGATGCCCATCAAGCCTGGCATTCCATATTCACTCGCATAATGAAGAATGATGGTGTTGCCGTTTTCAAACTCTTTACCGTCGTAATAAGCGTTGAACAGGACGCCAAGCAAGATAAAGACAAAGTAAATAAAGAAGGCCACGTAGCCCATCATCAACATTGCCTTTTTCGCATCGCCCATGTTTTTCGCGGCCATACAACGTTGTACCATCATCTGGTTACCGCCATACACGGTGGTGTGGAACATCGTCATTGCGATAACGCCGGCCCATACAGTCGTTACTTGGCTTAGGTCAAAACTTGTTTGTAGGGCATCGGTCATTCCTTTCGCTTTGAGTTCTGCCATGACCTCCGTCATTGGAGCAGGCATGCCATTCCAAACGGCTTCAATGATGATGAATGCGCCAATAAATAAGATTACTGCTTGAATCACATCGGTCCAAATGACAGCCGCGATACCGCCCATTACGGTGTAGATAAGGGCAATTGCAGTGACGATCATGATGCAGTACATCACGTCGATACCAGTAATGAACTCTAAAATCATTGCTGTCGCGTAGAGTACGGCTGCCGAGCTCAATGCTTGTTTGATAAGGAAGATAAACGACAAAGTCAGTCGTGAAGCCTTACCGAAGCGTCGTTCTTGATACTCGTAGATGGAGGTTAAACCGTTGTTGTAGAAAAACGGCATAAACACAGCCACGATGAAGAAGATCACCAGCGGATAATTGAGGTGAATCGCGATAACCGACAGGCCTTCTTTGTAAGACCAAGCTGGCCCGCCAAGGAAAGACATGGCACTCACGTAAGTACAAACGACAGAAATACCGATCGCCCACCAAGGGATGCTCTTATCACCCAAAGCGAATTGGCTAGCTGAAGTGACTCGCTTACCAATCACCGCACCCAGTACTAGCGTTAGGGCGATATATCCCCCAAGGATGCTCCAGTTAAGTGCGCCAAACTCATGCATAATTAGGTCCTTCTAACTGTTCTTTCATTTGTGCAAACACGTCATAGCCAAGTTGCAGCAGGATATGAACGATGTCGATCGCCACCCAGTTTTCCTTCAGTAAATCGCCTTCGCGTCGCCAAATGTCCATAACGCGAAGTTCGATGTGTTTTCCGGTTGGGGCAAGACCGAGCCAGCCACTGTGACCAGTGTGAGTACCATGCATATGTGGCCAACCACCTGTGGATACGTAGTCATTTTTGGCCAAAAAATTGACCTCAATATCGACACTTCGATCTGGGAACGCAAACACAAATGGCGCTTGATGGTGGTTACGGAAACCTTTGATACCGCGCGTAGTACCAATACCAGCAGGGCCGTACCACATGAAGTCATTGTGCCAGTAGTTTTCTAAATCCATCGAGAAAAGATCTTTGCCATCAAAACGACCCAAGCAAGACAGCATATCTTCAACCAGCTGGGCGCTCTTTTCACTTTCTTCCAAAGACACAACAGATTGTTGAATACCGTTAGAAGTTGCAGGAGAAGGAACCAAGCCATCGTGACCTAAGCTTTTACGAAGAGGGTTGCAGCCTGCTTGATTCATCGCGTCGATGAAGTCTGGGATCATGTAAGATTCGGTGATTTGGTCGTTCTCCACACACACCATTTCGGTGTAACGCAAGTAGAGTGTTTTCCCTGTTGCTGGGATGCCAAACAGTGGTTGTTCAAATGTACCGATAAAGTAGCCGGTAGAGTTGTACCAAGTGCGGCCTTCGTATTCGCCGTGCATAACAATTATTGGTCGGCGCTCGGCGTCAGGCAAAGCATTAACAAGTGGTGAGAGGAAAGATTCGTGGGTTGCATCTGGGCCATTAAGATCGTTCACAGGGTGCGCCACGCACCATTTTACGTCAGGGTTCAAAGTTTGCAGAGCGGCCTGTTTTTGCTCGATGTCTGCGGCTTTGAAGTAGTTCTGGTAGAACTGTTCGATGATGTTGAGTGACATGTTGCTTCCTTACTGTCTGTGATTTTAATAAATAGTGTTTAGTCAGCCGTTAGCCTTGCTGAAGCAGGATTTGCTTCCAGATTGCGGTCTCGTCAAACAAAGTGAATTCGCGACGAAGACCCCAAGGGCCAAACTCAGCGTGGCTGATCCCCATGATGTAAACCTCTTTTCCTGAAGGCTTACCAAACATCCCATATCCCTCATGCTTACCGTGCAAAGACCATCGAATTGCCGCGCGTGGTGACATCATGTCGTCATCTCGGCCAATACGATGGTGAACGGTAAATTGAGCATTTGGGAAAGACGCACGAAGTGCCATCCAAAAATGATCGACTTCCGAGTGTGATAGGGCAGTTTGACCGCCAGTGTATTCGCCGATGCAAGCGCGGTCGTACTCTTTCGGTACTATTGAGAACTCGGCATTCATAAGGCTTCTGAGAATTGCTTCGTAGCGCTGACCATATTCGTTGTCGTTGCCTACGCCCAAATAAGGTCCAGGAATGTCGACTTCAGGAGTGAACGGAAATGGGCTTGATTCCACGCCACCTTCAAATTCGATTTGTTGGCGTGCAAACTCTTCTGACGTCATGCCCAGTTGTTTCGCGATATCGGCTTGATCGCGAACCAACCATTCGTCATTGATTTGGTTATTGATAGCATGGCAATCTGCGATAATACGGAAACGAAGCTTGCGGTTCGAAGCTTGCCCATAGAAGCCGTTGCCACTGTGTGTTGCAGTAGAGATGATTCGATGAGAAGAAAGCATGCCTTGTTCCGGGGTGCCTGACCAAATGACGTCTTCGCCATATAGCGTGCGATCGGGAAACTCGGCCAGTGTCGCCATTGTTGCACTGATCACCCCTTCGTTTCCTTGAACGATAGAGAGTGGAGTACGCACAACAATGTCGGGAGAGTAGTAGTGTTCTAAGGTGTTTAAACCTCGGTCTTCCCAAATCTCTTTTGTGATACCAAGAATGTAGTCGGGAAAATCACGCCACTTTTCATCGAAGCCAACCATGGCCATAAATCACCTCCGTAATTGAATAATTATGTTTTGATTACGTATTCAAAATATATCATGTTGCCATTTTGTCAACGGATTGTTTTTCGATTGTTTAAATAGCGTGCTGATGATCAGATTTTTAACAATTGAGCGGAAAATAAACTAAAAAAAGTACAGGAGAGATGGAAGCTATCTCTTATCGAGACGTGTTAATAAGAAAGGAGGTCAAAGTTTTTTGTATGAATTTCCTAATATCTTATTGTTTTTTAATCGCTTAATTTATTTTGATCTGTTTGAATGGAAACAAATGATTAAGCCAAAACTGATAATCATGCAGATCAAGGCACCCAAATAGACTTTATCGCTAATATTCAGCTATTTTGGTGTCAATTATCCTTATATCTTTCAAATTCTCCTTTTGCATACGAATGCTTAAAGGCTTTTTTATTAAATCGGAAGTAGATAACGAATAAGCCACTAGAAAGGTATTTATCTAGTGGCTATAACAGTCATAAGCGCTCTATGAGTGCAACGATCAGGATAAAAGCGCAGGTAATGATAGCGAGATGGCAGGGATGAAGGTAATCAACATCAAGGCCACTATCATTGCTCCAATCCAACCCATGATGGCTTTAGAGAGCGACTCTATCGGTACTTTGCCTACCTGACTTGCCATAAACAGGTTGGCTCCCAGAGGAGGCGTAACAAAGCCAATGGCCAAGTTCACGATCATCACGATACCAAAATGAACGGGATCCATGCCGAGTGCTGACGTAATGGGTAACAGAATTGGTGTGAGAATAACAATCGCTGCCAGCGTTTCCATAAAGGTACCGACGAGCAACAACAGGACATTGATGCAAAGCAGTATCAGAAGTTTGTTTTCGGTAATCGATAGAATGAACTGAGCAATTTCAGTCGGCAGACGTTCTAGGGTCAATATGCGGCCAAACGTCACGGACGCACCCACAATGACGAGCACAGCGCCAACTAACAGTGACGACTCTAGAATGATTTTCACCACTTGCGCTGGTTTGAGCTCTTTATAAACAAACATGCCAAAGAATAAGCCATAGAGCACACCAATGGCGGCTGATTCGGTAGGTGTGAAGATACCAGAATAGATACCGCCGAGAATGATCACGGGTAGTAGCATTGCCCAACTGGCTTCTTTTAACGCATCAAGACGCTCTGCCCAGGTCGCTTTGCGCTCGTTACCTGTGTAGCCCCGCATTTTTGACACAATTAGACAATAGCCGATCAATACCATACCGACGACCAAGCCAGGAATGATTCCCGCCATGAACATCTTGGTGACCGAGACTTCAGCTGTGATCGCGTAGACGATCATCACCACAGAGGGTGGAATAATGACGCCAATTCCGCCGGAGGACGCGATTAAAGCACCTGCAAAGCTGCGGTCGTAGCCTTTCTTCACCATCGAGGGAATCATCGTCAGGCCGATAGCGGCAACAGTGGCAGACCCTGTACCAGAGATGGAAGCGAAGAACATACACGCCACAATGGCCACGATGCCAAGCCCGCCAGTAAAGTGGCCAAAGAAGACCTCCGCCACATGCAATAATCGTTTTGAGATCCCTCCTTGGCTCATAAGGTTACCTGCCAAGGTAAAAAGAACGACGGCGAGGAGAGGGAAAGAGTCGAGCCCTGTTACCATCCCTTGGACTAAAAACTCGATGTTAAGAAATGGCAGACTGAGTATCGCGACCATACTGGCTGCCGCCAGAGCAATACCGACCGGAACGCCAATGAGCAGAAGCAGACCAAAGCTGCCAAACAAAAGTGCAGACGTCATGCGTTAAACTCCAATAGTCGGTTAGAAGTACGATACTTTGCTTTGATATGGCGATAGCGTTGGCGAGAAAAGCGAACTCGTTCATTGCTGGTGGAGCACGCGTTCACACGTTGATAAATGCTTGTCACTAGGCGCGCGCAGCTTAATAGTGCGCAAACTAAAACAGAGGTATACAAACACGCAATAGGAATTTCCATTGCGGGTGCAATCTGACCGAGTTGCAGGCTGCGGTTTATAACCTTAAATCCAAACCAGGCGACAGTGGCACTAAAGGCAAGGTAGATAAGATCAGAGACAATCAAACTGAATTGCGTCCAATTGCCCGGAAGTTTATCTATGAACACACGAATGCGGATGTGTCGATCATCTCGGATACAGTAGCTGATGCTCAGGTACATCGCCCATACGAATAAATAACGAGCCAGCTCTTCAGCCCACGCGATCGTTGCATCGAACAGGCGTAGGGCGATTTGCAAGCACAGTAAAGTTGTCATCGTTGAGATCGCGATAACGATAAGGGTTGGTTCTAGGTATTTGCCTAGTAAGCGAAACCACTTCATGTTCACCTCCAAAACGAGAAAGCACGACCTGTTGCCAGATCGTGCAAAAGAGTGGGAGTTATAGGCGTTCTATCTCGGCCATCACGTTGTCAAACAAGTCTTTACCCGTTTTACTGCGCAAGTCCTGGTACACGGCCGCATTCATTTTCTCTTTCATGATGCTGCGTACCTCGTCTGGGACGATGTTAACCGTCATGCCTTTTGCTTCGAGCTCTTTGATTACTTCTTGGTTTTGCTTAGCGGCGAGCTCACGCTGTTTTACGATGGTTTCTTTGCTTACTTCACTGATCAGCGCTTGTTGTGCGGCCGGCAGTGAATCCCAAAACGATTTGTTCATGAACAGCACGTAGTTAGTGTAAATGTGGTTAGTCAAAGAGAGGTATTTCTGCGCTTCATAAAAGCGTTCGGCATAAATTGAATAGATGCCGCTTTCTTGAGCGTTAATCAGACCTTGTTGGAGCGAGGTAAAAATTTCTCCCCAAGACAGAGGTGTTGGCGCAGTACCAATAGATTTCCACGCGCTTATTTGAGTGGGGTTAGATGCCGAGCGAATCTTTAGCCCTTTCAGGTCCTCAATACTATCAATTGGCTGTTTGTTGTTGGTCACGCTACGAAAGCCGACCTCCATAAAGCCAAGTCCATGAAAGCCTTTTGATTCCATAGCATTCAACAATGGTTGTCCGATCTTCTCACTGTCGAGCGCTTTGTGTGCTTGCTCTTCGCTATCAAAAAGGTAGAACACGTCGAGCACGTTAAACTCTGGGACGTAGGGAGAGAGTAAAACTGACGCACCAAACGTCATTTGTAAGTTGCCTTGCTGTACGAGTTCAGTCGTCTCACGCACATCGCCTAGTTGTCTTGCCGGATAGATTTCAACTTCTATCTCACCGTTTGAGCGAGCTTCCACTTCTTGTTCGAAATAGAGCATTGCTTTGTGTACGGGAGAGGTTTCTTGACTGTCATGAGCAAGACGAATAACACTGTTTGCAAACGTATTCATGCTGCTAAATGCAAGCCCCAGTGCGGTAAGTGAAGTAAGGATTGCTTTCTTCATCGTTCTTCCTTGTTTCTGGTATGACCTGCCATGGGCATTCGTCGGCAAGTCACACAACTTTTTATGTTTTTATAAATTAGTTGAGCAATTCATATCCATTTTGCATACGAATCCAAAATAAAACATTAAAGTAACAAGTCAATAACAAAATTGATGAATTGATGAGGAATTAAATAACGATTGGTGAAAATTTAATCGCGATCACAGAAAATGCCTTACTTGAAAGCAAGACATTTTGTTTATGAAGAATGAATAAAAATGGATTTATTAAATGGTGCTACTACGTTCGATCAAGGTGCCTTGCTCGAAAAGGTATTCGCCAGTTGCATCCAGGTTGCCGTTGATTCGATTCATCAAGTCTTCAACCGCTCGTTTAACAATTTTGTCGACTGGTTGAGCAATGGTGGTCAAATCATAGCTCGGCCATGCAGACATCGGAATGTTATCTACACCCATCACAGAGAAGTCTTGGGGGATCTTTGCTCCGGCTTGTCGCAAGCCATCCATCACACCCATGGCGAGGATGTCGTTTGCACAAAAAATTGCATCGGGTTTGCTAGTGTGCGACAAGATCGCTTTCGCCGCTTCTAAGCCTGCTTCAAAGCTGTACTTGGCTTGGATAAAGGTTGGTGACGGGGAGCCGAGTTCTTGCAATTTTGAAGAGAAACCCAGCCAACGCTCTTCACTGGTCATGGAGCCAGCATCGCCACTGATGTAAGCACACTGTTTTGCGCCTTTCTGCGTTAAATACTCGGCTGCTTGTTGGCCCGCCAATCGGTTATCAATACCAGAGCTATTGGCATTAATGCCTTCGGCGTAGCGGTTGATCAAGCTTAAATGAACGCCAAACTTTTCGCATTGGGCAAACGCGCGTGAGGTTAAACGGCTGGTGGCGATAACGAGTCCGTCCACTTGGTATTCAATGGCGCGTGAAATGGCGAGATCGAGGTCGTCCTTGTCGATAGGGCAAAGCACAACTTGTCCGCCTCGCTTTTGAATTTCGACAGCCAAAGCACGAGATTGCATGTCGTACATTGGGTTTGATTCGCTATCTAACGCAATCGCCACTAAGCCTGAACGATTCGAAATCAGACCTCGGGCGATGGCATTCGGTGTGTATCCGAGCTTAGCTGCGGCATCCATCACCATTTTGCGTTTCTTCTCGCTAATACTCGCAGTCGGGCTGAATGCTCTAGATACCGTCGATTGAGAGACGCCGAGCATCTTCGCGACGTCGATCGAAGTTACTTTCGCTTTAATGGTGATACTCCTTATTTAAGGCCATTGAACCTTCTCATACGTGCTGAGTGTATGGGCTAGGGGATTTCTGTGTCTAGAGCATTACATTGATAAGGCGTAAATATCAGAGAAAACTCAAGAATTCATCACATTTCTCTCTTGCTTGAAGCCATCAATGATCATTTTGTGTTCAGAGCCAACACAAAAGAAGCTAACGCCGAGTTCACGCCATTCCCGAGCTTGTTGAGCCGTCGCGACAAACATGCCAACAGGTTTATTGGCGGCTCTGGCCGCTTCGATTACTCGCATACTTGCTTGTGCGACTTTCTCATCATGAACGCTATCAGCACCATAAGCGACAGTGAGATCAACTTGGCCAATGAAGAGCGCATCAATTCCTTCAACATTGGCAATCGCTTCAACATTTTCAACCCCTTGAGGGTCTTCAATTTGTGCAATGACAATCGTATTCGCACGGCTGTCTTTTAAGTGTTCAACCATGGGCTTAGTGGCGTATTGCGCTGCTCGACTGGAACCAGCATACCCTCGGCCACCTTCTCCGTAATGGCAGATTTTCGCCAGTTGCGTCGCTTGCTCAGCAGTACAAACATGGGGAATTTGTACACCCGCCGCGCCACAGTCAAGCGCGTTCAAAATGGTTGAAGGGGCGCTGTCTTGTACTCGTACCACGCACGCGAGGTCATTCGCTCTGGCCGCCATGATGCACAGATCAAGCGAGGAGCGATCGAAAGGTGCGTGCTCTGCATCCAGTACCACAAAAGGCAACTCTGCCAGTGCCAATACTTCGATAATGTGAGGGTGAGGGGTTTTAACAAATGTACCTAATATCGTTTCTTGATTCAGACGTTGTTTAAAATTGCTCATGATTCTCTCCTTTGCAAAGGTATGCAAAAACTAACATGTAGAAATGTAAATGATGAGTAAAAATGATGTGATCTAAAACTCATTTTTGATTAAAAATTAAACTCAATTAAGGTCCTTATTACTTGCTTTTATTTGTTTAAACTAATAAATGCAAAGGCTTAAGGATTGTTTTTGTGGTTTGTTGACTTAACTTGTCAAATGTTAATTAAGTGTTTAATCTTATTTTGCATTCGTATCCAAAAGCATAAAAATAACCGTTCGTCAGCCTCAATGTTCAAGGAGAAACCCAATGGCACGCATTTTAAAAAACGGAATCACTGAAGAAGTATCAGCATCAAACGACGCAAAAGTGCGTCAGATTGTTGAAAACATTCTTGCTGATATTGAATCGAAAGGTGATAGCGCTGTACGTGAGTTGTCTGAAAAGTTTGATAACTGGTCGCCGGAGCAATTCCGCCTGTCAGAAGAGCAAATCCAAGCCTGTGTGGATGCGCTTGATGAATCGACTCGTCATGATATCGAGTTCGCTCAGCAACAAGTTCGAAACTTTGCTCAAATTCAACGTGACTCAATGAAAGACGTCGAAGTAGAAACCATGCCTGGTGTGGTACTGGGGCATAAAAATATTCCAGTCAACAGCGTGGGTTGTTACATCCCTGGCGGTAAATACCCATTGGTTGCATCCGCTCACATGAGTGTACTGACGGCGAAAGTCGCGGGCGTAAAACGTGTTATTGCTTGTGCGCCACCGTTTAATGGCCAGCCGAATGTGGCGATTGTCGCTGCGATGGCAATGGCGGGTGCGGATGAAATCTATTGCTTCGGTGGTGTTCAGGCGGTAGGTGCAATGGCTCTGGGGACGGAGACTATTGCACCGGTCGATATGATTGTAGGGCCGGGTAACGCATTTGTAGCAGAGGCAAAACGTCAGTTGTTTGGTCGCGTCGGTATCGATTTGTTTGCAGGCCCAACTGAAACCTTAGTCATTGCTGATGAGAAAGGCTGTGACCCTGAATTGGCAGCGGCGGACTTGCTTGGTCAGGCCGAGCACGGTTACAACTCCCCAGCTGTCTTGTTGACCAACAGCGAGACATTTGCAAAAGAAACTATCAAAGAGATTGAACGTCAGCTAACTATTCTTCCAACGGCGGAAGTTGCGGGTAAAGCGTGGGCAGATTACGGACAAGTGATCGTATGCGATAGCTACGAAGAAATGGTGGAAGTGGCAGACGATATCGCTTCTGAACACGTTCAAGTGATGACGGAAGATCCTAAATACTTCCTAGATAACATGACCAACTACGGTGCCTTATTCCTAGGTCGTGAAACCAACGTTTCTTACGGCGACAAATGTATTGGTACCAACCATACACTGCCAACGAAGAAAGCGGCACGATATACCGGTGGTCTTTGGGTAGGGAAGTTCATCAAGACTTGTACTTACCAGCGTGTGACGGAAGCGGCATCCTTAAAAGTCGGCGAGTACTGCTCTCGCTTGTGTGCACTCGAAGGTTTTGCTGGCCACAAAGAGCAAGCGGATATTCGTGTGCGCCGTTACAAAGGCAAAGTGGAAGAGGCGTAATATGTCGAAACTTGCCTTAGTCACAGGCGGCAGTGGCGGACTGGGTGCCGCCATTTGTCGCAAGCTAGCTGAATCGGGATATCGCGTAATTCTGACTTACAACAGTAATCAGAAAGCGGCCGAGGATGTGCTTTCCTCGCTGCCACGTAACGAGCATCTAGCATTCAAATTGAACGTGGCAGATTCTAGTGCGATTGAACAGCTTAAACATCAAGTCAGTGAAATAAGCGACAAGCTGGATTTGTTGGTCAACTGTGCGGGGATGACGAAATTCGTCGCGCACTCTGATTTGCAAAGTTTAGATGACCAGCTGTTTGACCAAATTTTCCAAGTGAACGTCCGTGCGCCTTTTGCCATGGTTCGAGCGTTTGAGCCTTGGCTTAAGCAAGCCAATGGTTGTGTGGTGAACATTACTTCTATCGCGGCACAGACTGCGATGGGGAGCAACATTGCTTACTGTGCAAGTAAATCTGCCGCGGAGAACATGACCCGTTCTTTAGCTCGCGCTCTGTCTCCCGAGGTTCGAGTTCTGGCTGTTGCTCCAGGGCTTGTCGACACTGAGTTTGTCAAAGGCTTGGATGACGCATGGCGTAATCAACAAGAACAATCCACACCGCTTAAGCGTTTAGCCAATGATGAAGAAGTCGCTCAAGCCGTGTACGCCGCGGCAGATCTTCTTACCTTCTCGACAGGCAATACCATCGCGGTTGATGGTGGGCGACCTTTAGGTCTGTAACTAACAATTCAAAGGCTAGGTCCAAACAAGGACAACAAGGATTTACAATGACTCTACAATCTAAAATGAATAATAACCTGGTCCGCTACATGGAACTGATTCCGGGTACGAGTGCGTTTATTGATGCGCGCACGCCAGGCAGTGATCTCAAAGATAACTTTTGCATTATCGGTGCAGGGGTGGCAGAGAGCAGTCGTCAGCATGTTCATATTCGCGATACGGCGGGCTTTAACATTGGTGCCGCAGGCCAACCGCCGGGCATCAAAAATTCGTTGCACTCTCATCGTACCGCCGAGCTTTTCTTGGTGTTCAAAGGTCAGTTCCGTTTTTATTGGGGGAACGATGGAGAGCATGAGGCGGTGTTGTCTCACGGTGACGTCATCTCGATTCCAACCAATCTCTTCCGTGGATTTGAAGTGGTTGGCCGCGATTACGGCTTTATGTTCTCGGTACTTGGCGGCGACGATTCAGGTGGCGGCGTTATTTGGCATCCAAACGTTATTAAAGACAGTCAAGGTTATGGTTTATACCTCAAAGCCGATGGCACACTCGTGGACACCATTAATGGCGACCCGGTGCCACAAGAATCAGAATTGATGCCGCTGCTTACCGAAGAAGAGCTCGCGACCTTCGATACCTACACCGCAGAAGAGATGATGCCATTTGTCGCTCTGCAAAAAGATTATCGTGAAATCAAAGGCGATTTCAGCGGAAGCAACGTGAAACAATACGCCTTAACGGGTCATCCTTTGGCGAGTTATGACTTCCAAGTAAAGAGTGAAGATGAAGTGAGCATCATGGCTTATGAGCTTTCTGAAGGTGGCTCGATTCCTCAACACTGGCGAGAAGAAAAACAAGTGCTTATCAACTTTGATGGCGATACTGAAGTGGTCCTCACGCATCAAGGCGAACAAGCGAGTGTTGTTTTAACGCGCGGTGATGTGCTGAATGTTCCAGAAGGTGCGTCATACTCACTGACGAACTTGCGTGGTAATAGTTTGACGTATTGCATTCTTGGCTCTGATCAACCAAAGCCGCTGGCAGGAGAATAAAATGACGCAACCCACCTCGTTAGTTTGGCTACCCGGACTACTTTGTGATGGCACATTGTTTGAGGATATCAACCGAGCGTTGCCAAGTTGGGTTGAGCCTACATGCCCGACGCTGGCTTCATTGCCGTCAATGGAACAGCTGGCGCAGAGAGTGTTGCAAGACGCACCGCGGGAGTTTGTCTTGGGGGGCTTATCAATGGGTGGGATTCTTGCCTTTGAGGTGTACCGTCAAGCGCCAAACAGAGTCAAAGGCTTGATCCTCATGGATACCAATGCAGCAGATGAAAAGCCAGAGGTGACACAAAAGCGTGATGCACTGGTTAATCAGGCATTAAATGGTGAGTTTGAACGCATTACGCCTGACACTCTGATGCCTGTGCTGATTCATCCCAGCCGTTTGCAAGACAAAGCGTTAACTGAGCGTATTGAAGGCATGGCGGTCAATGTAGGTTTGGAGGCATTTGAAGCGCATGCTAAAGCGTTAGCAACTCGCCCGGATGCTCGACCTTTATTGGCGGACATTCAAGTTCCTACGTTGGTGATAACAGGTAAAGAAGATAAGCTTTGTCCGCTAGACAATCACCTGCTCATGGAGAGATGCATCCCAAACGTCACGCTTCATGTTATCCCTGAGTGTGGGCATCTATCTACGCTGGAGCAGCCTTTAATGGTTAGTGAAGTGATGACTACTTGGCTTCAAGATAACTTTGCTTTGTGTTGATAAGAACTTCATCACTCACCACCTTAAGGCTACTTGGGTATAGGTGGTGAGCGATGAGTATTATCAGAAGTAGTAGCGAATACCTGCCGCGAATTGATCATCACGGTTTTCGAATTTGCTGCCATCGTACTGATCTTTACCTAGGTCGAACTGGTATTCAGTCCAAACTAGGAATTTGTTCTTCTGGAAGTGGTATTCAAGACCAGGGATCAGCAAGTTACGCTCATAACCTTGTGTCTCGTCACCGCGATCTTCCATGTAGTTGTAGTTCAACGTTGGGCGTAGGCCGTTGTCGAAGTGGTAGTAAGTGTAGATTTCGCCACCTAGGGTATCGAACATTACGTCCGTACCGCCTTGGCTTACCGCTTCCCAGTTTTCGCCAACGTGGAAAGTCGCACCCGCGTAGAAGCCACCGTTGCTGTAGTTTGCGCCCAATAGCATGATGCGCATGTTGTCGCCGTTTTCTACGCCAACCACGCTTGCGTCTAGATCCGCAACTTCATTTTGATGGTAAGCCGCACCAAGTGTTACGCCATCAACGGGTTTGTAAGTGATAGACGCACCCATGCCGTTTTTCAGTGAGGCTGTCGCATTGCTTGCTAGAGCAACATCTTCACGCGTGGTTTGGTAAGTAAAGCCGTAGCTCACTTTTTCATTAATTGAATTACGGTACGTAATTGAGTTTTCTGCACGACCTGCACCTGATGCGATACCCCAGTCAGCTAGGTTGTAAACACCTGAGCCACGAGTACCGAATACACGACCTAAATCGGTGTACCATGCTACGTCGTAGAAGGTAGACCACTGCTTAGTACCCGCAGCAATCTTGCCGTATTTTTCGTGATCAACACCTGCGTATAGCAAGCGGTCGTAAATGTTGTCGCCGTTCGCGCCAGAGTTGTAGCCCCATTCCGCGTGACCGAAACCAGTCCAGCCGTTATCCAGACCCATTTGGCCTTTCAAACCGAAACGTGAGCTGCCGCTATTCCATTCGCCGTTGTCATCACCGCCACGGTCTTGGTAGCGAAGATCGAAACGGCCATCGATGGTTAAGCTGTCACCAGCGTCATTAACAAAAGTGTGTGCAGCAAAGGCTGAGCTAGAAGTAAGCGCTGCTAAAATCACTGCAGAAAGGGTCGACTTTTTCATCATCAATCTCATTATTCAGGGCGCAGAAAGCCACCGTGCGTTCATGCCCGTTGTGAATAAGGGTTCTATCTTGAGGTTGTGCCCCATCCTTGAGGCACGAGTTGGGAGCATGTCGCCTGAACCGAGAGGGGATTCAGGCAACATAAAGGCGGTTTGACAATCCGCCCCTAGGACTTCTTATAGAGAAGGGTTTAGGATCTGTTGAGTACGCTCGAACACGTCTAGACCTTGCTGTTTTAGCCAGTAAGGTAGGTCGATCAGTACCCAGTTCTCAGATAGCTTGTCGCCGTCACGGTAGTAAACGTCAACCACTTGCATGTCTGCACGTACTTCACCACCTGTCATACCTAGGAAACCACCGATTGGCGTGTTAGATAGGTTTGGCCAGCCGAAGAAACAAGAGAAGTTACCTTCTGCGAAACGACATACGTGGCCGTTAAACTTCTTGTCTTTCAGGTTGTTACGGAACGGCAATTGGTGCTGCTGTTGGTAACGAGGGATTGTGTAAGACGCACCGATACCACATGGACCGTACCAGATCATGTCTTTAGACCAGCTCTTCTCAAGAACTTCTGGTGGGCAACCCATAGCGCCACTGTCGTTTAGTGCAGATAGGTCATCAACCATCTTGTTCACTAGTGCTAGTGTTGCTACGCCTTCTTCTGGTGCTGCGTCTTCGAACAGTAGACCGTCGTGGTTACGAGGACCAGGGTATACGAAGTGCTTACCTGTTGATGGTGGTAGTGGGTAACAACCCGCTTGGTCCATCGCGCCTAGAAGGTCTAGGAATAGGCCAGTCTTAGTGATCTTGCCGTTTTCAACACAGTTAAATTCTGCGTAGCGGATGTTCATGATTTTGCCAGTTGGGCGCATGCCTAGGTATTCAGCGTCGAATAGACCCATGAAGTGACCCATGCTCATTACCCAGATTTCACCTGATGTTACTTCGTTCTCACCACCGATGAAGATGTCTTGACGACGCTGCATGCGAGTCATTGATTTCATCAAAGGAGCCCAGAAAACGTCAGCCGCTGCTTGAGCGCCTTGTTGTTCACGGAATGGGTAAACACCACGCCATAGGTAATCTTCTGAAGTGTGTGCTTTTAGTACTTCTGCCACGTTCTCGTGAGTTGCGTTTTCCATTGCGCTGAAGTATTCACGTACAACGCGTTTCGCTTCTTGATATTTAGACATAATAAACTCTCTTATTTGCTGTCGAGTCGGCTTTGGGAACAGGACTCGAAATTAAGTTTTTTCATCCGGCCGGGGAGCCAGCCGGAGTTTTTGAAATTCAGTTACGCTTTTGCTGCTTCGGCTTTTTTGCTCTTATCGAACACGCCGCCTTTTAGTGTCTCTGGCAGTGATAGCCATAGAAGACCAGCAAGGATCCATACGATTGGTGAACCCCACATTGCGGTTTGTAGGTCGGTACGCTCTTGGATGAAGATAAGTACCATTGGTGCCCACATACCGAGGATACGACCACCGTGGAATAGCGCCGCGCCGTAGCTACGTAGGTGTGCTGGGAACAGTTCTGAGAAGTAACCACCCCATACCGCTGAAGAAGACAGGCCGAAGTTGTAAATCAGACCAAGTAGAGCCAGCATGTTTAGGCCGCCAATCACCATGTCGCCAGGTGCAACAAAGAAGATTGAAACCATGATGCCCGCTAGGATGAAGCCAAATGCGTTCACCTTACGACCGAATTTGTCAGCTACCCAACCCCAGAACCACGCACCAAACAGTGAACCAAACGCTGAGATAGAGAAGATGAGACCGATGGTTGCACCGTCGAACATACGTACATCACGTAGGTATGTGGTTACGAAGCCACCAAAGAATTGGAAACCGTAGAAGTTAAGGCCAGCCAGTAATAGACACGTTAGTGTGATCTTACGGTAAGGCTTGCTTAGCATTTCGCCCCAAGAGCCTTTTTTCGCTGGTGCATTTGATTCTTCTGCTTTTGCTTGCTCTTCTTCACCGTAAGCGATCACTTTGCTGTCGCTAGGTAGTACAAAGATCATGACCACAGCGGCTGCCAATGGTGGGATACCACCAACAAGCATTAGGCTTTCCCATGGTGCATCGATGCTTGCAATAAATGCTGCATACGCACCCATTACCATCAGTGCTACAGAGAACATAGAAGACGCGAATGCCGTCAACTTACCACGTACCGTTGGCGTAAATAGGCCGATCATTAGGCTTACTGCCACGGTGAAGTAACCACCCAGTGACAAACCAATGATGAAACGCATTGCTGCCCATGTTGTGTAGTCGGTGAACATCATATTGATGATCGTTGCGCCACCGTTTAGGGCTGTGATGGTAATAAGAGTGGATTTCTTACCAAATTTTGTTGCGAACCAAGCACAGCTCAATGCACCGATAAGTGCACCAACCGACTGCCATGTATAGAACTGGGCAGTGTCTGACAGGCTAATACCATCATACGCTTCAACGATGTATGGGCGTACGTAGTCAATAATTACAAAGTTATAACAATAGAAAAAGTAACCAACCAGTATCGCTAGATAGGCAGCTACCCTTTGAATCATAGGAACTTCGCTCATGTGTCTTTTGGCATTCATGACCGATAAACCTCTATTTCACTTAGGATTTGTTGCTATTCAAACTTAAAGAATACGATCTTATTGGGATCATCTTCGATTTCGTGTCGTGGTGAATCATAGTTTTTTTAAGGTCATTAGATCCGTGATTAATATCAATTTTAAAATGAATGCGTACCCAATTAGTGGTTTTTAGTGATGGGAGTCTCATTAAATCGGTCTTTTTGGCATTTTTGAATATATAACCGTCTATATTGGTGATTATAGTCACAGTTATGGCGGGATTATCGTTTAGATATGCTTTTTTAAAGTAATATCCAAGCACAAATAATTAGCACCCAGAATTATGGAAACCCTGAAATGGTTACGTACTCAAGTTTTGTGGTGATTGCGTTATACGTGTTAATCACCATATTAATCAGCTATTTAGTGAACAAGCGCTACAGCAATGGTGGCGACTTTTCTACGGGTGGAAAGCAATTTGGCTGGTTTACGGCGGGTGTTTCGATACTTGCGACTTACATTAGTGCGATGACGTTTGTAGGGATGCCTGGTTGGGTTTATAGCTCTGGCATGGAAGCGATGAGTATTCACCTTAACTATCCCATCGTTATCTTTTTCACCGTCATTTTCTTTGTGCCTGTCTTCTATAAGCTGGGCTTGACTTCGATTTATGAATACCTTGAGCACCGCTTTGGGGTGTATGCAAGAACCATCAACTCGATTGTGTTCATTGTGGTTCAATGTATCTCTGCGGGTGTGATTTTGTATGCCGTGGCGCTGATCTTAGTGCAAGTTCTGCCTATCAGTATTTCTGAAGCCATTATCTACATTAGTATTTTCACCGCTTGCTATACCTATGCGGGCGGAATTTCCACGGTTATCTGGACCGATATGTTGCAATCTGCAGTATTGGTAGCAGGCAGCATCGCTATCTTTGCCATTCTAATGACAGAGATTAATGCGGCAGATTACCTTTCTCGTGATCACTTGAATATCATCAACTTAGACTTTGATTTGGGCGTGGATACCACACTCTGGGCTGGCGTGGTTGCCGTGAGCTTTTTGCATTTGAGTGTGTACGGCACCAACCAATTGATCATCCAACGCACGTTAGCGACGAGATGTGAAAAGACGGCGCAGAAGTCGATGCTGTTGTGTGGTTACGGTGCGTTTTTCGTGTACTTGTTCTTCGCGGTACTCGGTGTTCTTTTAAGTGTTTTCTATCAAGATCAATCGTTTGAAAACAGCAACGAAGTGATTTTAGATTTCGTCTTCAACCATACTAACCCAATCGTCGTTGGTTTGATCATTTCCGCATTGGCGGCGGCCGCAATGTCGACCTTGGATTCGACCTACAACTCAATGGCGACCGTCGCTACGTTCGATATCTACAAGCGTTTCGTTCGCAAGAGTGCCGATGATGAGCACTACGAAAAAGTCGCAAGAAAGATGAGTTTGCTCGCTGCGGCCATGGTGGTAGTGCCAGCTCTTCTGGCGGTATCGAATGAATCGGTACTCAAAACCATCGCTAGCCTGACCTCCATCTTTGTTGGTATCCGTTTGGGTTCATTCGTGCTTGGTTTATTCTGGGCGAAAGCCAATGAGAAAGGCGTGATCGTTGGCAGTATCATGAGTGTGATTGCGGTGTTTACTGCCATGTATCTCGACGTGGCTTGGCCGTGGTTCGCGCCAATTGGTACGTTTGTCTTCCTTTTGTTTGGTGTGTTAGTAAGCCGTCGTTGGGGCGCTGTGACTGCCGAGCAACAAATTTTTATCAATAATCAAAAACATCTTTTTGCAAAGCCAACCGCAAGCCATTACGGGCTATTGGTGTTCGCTGTGGCGACCATCGCCGCTTGTATGGTTCTCCCTGATTGGCTTTATGCTGCATTGTCGTAATAGGTAAGTTTATGCTGTCCATCTTTGATATTTACAAGATTGGTGTGGGCCCTTCTAGCTCTCACACCAATGGTCCAATGATCGCGGGTTACCACTTCACTCGTTTGATTGAATCGAACTTGGCAAAAGTGGTTCGTATTCAAGTCGATTTATACGGCTCACTCTCGTTAACGGGGATTGGTCACCATACTGACCGCGCAACGATTTTGGGTCTGTTGGGTAACAAACCAGATACCATCAAAATCGCTTCTGCGAATAAAGCGATGCGCAAGGCGATTGAAGAGGGCATGATGTCTGTCGATGGCCGTCATGAAATCGAATTCAACTACAAAACGGACATGTTGTTCCATGAAGAGAACCTTCCTCTGCATGAGAATGGCATGACGATTACTGCGTTAGATGCGCACGGCAATCAGGTTGGGTTTGAAACTTACTACTCAATCGGTGGTGGTTTCATCGCAACGGCGGATGAACTGCAAAATGGCAGTGCGACTGCTCCCGTAGAAGTTGAGTTTCCATTCTCCAGTGCGGACGAAATGTTGGCACAGGCAGAGAAGAACGGCATGAGCCTCGGCGGTATGATTCTGAAAAACGAACAAGCGTTTCAGGAAATGGAAGCCATCAATCAACGCGCAGAACAGATCTGGCGTGTGATGACGCGTTGCATGGAGCGTGGTTTCGAAACAGAGGGCATCTTGGATGGCGGCTTGAATGTGACCCGCCGTGCGCCTAACTTGCTGAAGAAGCTTGAAGCAAATGCAGCAATCGAAAACGATCCAATGGAAATCATGGATTGGATTAACCTGTTTGCTTTTGCTGTGAGTGAAGAAAACGCGGCTGGTGGACAAGTCGTAACGTCGCCAACTAATGGTGCGGCGGGTGTAATTCCGGCGGTATTGATGTACTACCATCGCTTCATCAAAGAGCTCGATACCAAACAGCTTAAAGACTTCCTTGCTGTATCCGGTGCGATTGGCATTTTGTACAAAACTAATGCGTCTATCTCGGGTGCCGAAGTGGGTTGTCAGGGCGAAGTCGGTGTTTCTTCTTCTATGGCGGCAGCTGGCTTGACCGCGCTACGTGGTGGCAGCAATGAACAAATTTGTATTGCGGCCGAGATCGCCATGGAGCACTCACTAGGCATGACTTGTGACCCAATTGGTGGCTTAGTGCAAGTACCGTGTATTGAGCGTAATGCAATGGGTGCAATGAAAGCGATCAATGCATCTCGCATGGCACTAAAGCGTAATAGTAAATGTTTGATCTCGTTGGATAAGGTGATTGAAACCATGTACCAAACGGGCAAGGACATGAACAAGAAATACCGCGAGACGTCACTGGGTGGGTTAGCTTTGATTCACCTAGCGCCGCCTTGCGAATAATGAGTTAGGCACATCTAACCAACAAAAAAGCCGAAGCACTGAGATGCATCGGCTTTCCTTTTTTGGAGCGTTTATAACTTAGCTATGCGTTTGCTCACCTTTTGGTGTGCTTTGGTTTGGTTGATAGTGCAAAATCACCATCGAGGTGGGTGACAGCAAGACTTCGCCTTCAGCATGTCCTGGGTTGAGATTACGTACGTTTGTATCACAGATCGTCACCCATTCTTGCTTTCGCTCATTGGGGAGCTTAAAGCGAGCTGTGGCGTTAGTTTGGTTGATGAGGTAGACCAGCTCTTGCCCTTCTTTACCGATACCAAGGTGAAGTGCGACAGAGCTTAAACGGTTCCAATCATCGTGCTCCATTAAGCGACCGTCTGTACGGCGCCAGAAAATACGGTTGTTATTGCGATTCTCGCCACTGAAAGCTCGGATAAATGGCACCATGTATTGATTTCGGTTGGCGACCATTTGTGACATCCATGCTTTGAAATGTTGCTTACGTTCTGTCTCTTCCCAGTTCAGCCAACTGGTTTCGTTATCTTGGCAATAGGCATTATTGTTACCGCCTTGGGTGTGAGACAGAACATCAGCAGTGAGAATGTGTGGGATACCGAAGGCAAACAGCAAGCTAGCAATAAGGTTGCGTTTTTGCTTTTCACGCGTGGCGATAATCATCAGATTTTCCGTCTCGCCTTCAACACCGTAGTTTTCTGAACGATTGTCACCGTGACCGTCGCGATTTTCTTCGCCATTGGCTTCGTTATGTTTGTGCTTGTAAGACACTAAATCTTGCAGTGTGAAGCCATCGTGATACGTGATGTAATTTACGGTGAGTTTGTATGGCCAGTTCGCTGCACTATAAATGTCACGAGAGCCCATTAATCGAGTGGCAAACTCTTTTAAATAGCCTTGATCACCGCGCCAAAAACTGCGGGAAATATCACGCAGTTTGTCATTACATTCGTTCCAACCAAATGGAAAGTTACCCACTTGGTAGCCATTTGGACCAATATCCCAAGGCTCGGCAATCAATTTGGTTTCACGCAAAATTGGGTCTTGCGCAACGGCTTTAAAGAAAGCTGCTTCTGGGTTGTAATCATCGCCCTGTCGACCTAACGTTGCAGCCAAGTCAAAACGGAAGCCATCGACTTTAAATTCGCTAACCCAGTAGCGCAATGTATCCATCACAAGGTTTAAGGCTGGTTGGTAGGTGAGATCCACTGTATTTCCGCAGCCGGTGTAATTGGCGAAGTGGTTGCCATGTTTGATGTAAAAACGGGAATCGAGGGCCTTCAGGTTGAAGATTGTAGGCCCTTCACCACCTTCAGCAGTGTGGTTGTAAACCACGTCGAGAATCACCTCAATGCCGTTTTTATGCAATTCGCGAATTGTTGTTTTTAATTCCGTAACGGCGTCTTGTTCTGCGTAGCGCGGATCGGGCACCATAAAGAGATAAGGGTTGTATCCCCAATAATTGACCTTTTCCATCTCTAGTAGATGAGGCTCATGCATGCATGCTGCGACAGGTAGCAATTGCAGCGTGTTGATGTTTTGCTGTTTGTAAAAGGCCAGCATTTCAGGTGATGCAAGACCTAAATAGCGCCCCTTCAGCTTGTCCTCAACCTCTGGGTGGCGTTGGGTAAGCCCTTTGACGTGCGTCTCAAACAATACCATCTCTTCTCTGGGTATACGCGGGTGATCCGTGTTTTGCCAGTCAAAATCATCTTCGATAACGACGCACTTCGGCATATCGAAACTTTTGGCTGGAGAGTAGGGAGGGTGATAGTGGAGGGCTTTATCTATTGATTTTGCGTACGGATCAGAAATTAACAGTGGCTCGTCCTTGTGGGAGACAAGGTAACCGTATTTTTGCCCCGGCTTAATATCTGGAATAAAAGTATGACGTATGCCAGCGTATTCATTCGGTAAACCGTGAAGCTCGTAGCTGCCATCGTTTGCAAACAATGCCAGTTGAATGTCTTTTACGCCCGGAGCATGAATAGAGAAGTTACAGCCTTCTTTATTCAATGTTGCGCCCAGGGGGTAGGGGCGAGAGAGAAGTCGTGTCATCGGAGATACTTTATTTAATATTTATTGCTACCTTTAGGAAACTATAAGTTAAAAACTTTGTCTTACTAAGGTCAACCACCCTAAATATAAAAATATTCGTGTAATTTAATTACTTTATGTGACGGCTTAGAGTCAAAAATATGAAATGGCTATCACTTTGTAGCGGCTCAAAACCGAACAAACTTACTAATTCCTCCCTAGATTGGTGATCTGACTCGAAAAAACACCATTCGGTAAATTTTCTACTCCCTTCTCATCCCCCTTAAATTAGTTTAGGGCGGAGGAAGTCATCCTTGTACGCCTCGGGTAATCTCACAACTGTTGAAACAAACGGGGATTCGTTCCCATCTTACCTCTCTTTCTTTAGGTGTGTTTTTACTGCCTATATTCACCTAAAAGAGTGAGCAGGGAAGACAGAATTATAAATACCCTTAATGGAGTTAAGAATGAAAAAAGTAAGTGCAATTGCTGCTGCTGTAGCTGCAACTTTAGCTGCTGGTTCTGCATTCGCAGTGGATTTCCACGGTTACATGCGTGCTGGCGTTGGCGTGAACGCTGACGGTGGTCAACAATTAACATTCGAAAAGAACAAGATCGGTCGTCTAGGTAATGAAAGCGATATCTACGGCGAGATTCAACTAGGTAAAGAAGTTTACAACAACAACGGCAAAACGTTCTACGTAGACTCTATGGTTGCAATGACTTCTAACGGTTCAAACGACTGGGAAAGCACTTCTGCTAACTGTGGTTTGGATAACGGCGAAGTGAAATGTGTAGACGATGCACAATTCGCACTACGTCAGTTCAACGTTCAAGCTAAAGGCCTACTAAACTTTGCTCCTGAAGCAACGCTTTGGGCAGGTAAACGCTACTACCAACGTCACGACATTCATATCTCTGACTTCTACTACTGGAACATCTCTGGCGCGGGCGCTGGTGTTGAAGGTATCGAAGCTGGTCCTGGTAAAGTTTCTTTCGCTTGGGTTCGTAACGACCGCGGCGATATCGCAGACCCAGGCAACGATGGCGGCGCAACAAACGTAAACACTCTAGACGTACGTTACGCAGGTCTTCCTCTATGGGACAACGGCTCTCTAGAAATGGGCTTGAACTACGCAATTCTTAACGAAACTGACGCTGCGCCAAACGGCACTAAAGATGCGAAAAACGGCGTAATGTTCACAGCAGAATTGACTCAAGGTCTAGACGCTGGTTTCAACAAAACAGTGCTTCAGTACGGTACTGAAGGTTACTCAAAAACAATGGCATTCTACGGCGACGGTAGCTGGTACGGCGCAGAAGCTGACAACGGTGCATCTGGTTACCGCCTAATCAACTGGGGTGTAATCGGCATGGGCGACAGCTGGGAAATGGGTCACCAGCTAGTGTACGGTGTTGGTGAAGACATGTGGGCTGGCCAAGACAAGTGGGAAACAATGTCTGTTGTTGTTCGTCCAATGTACAAATGGGATGACAACCACAAAACTATTTTCGAAGCTGGTTACGCTATCGACGATAACGACGGCGAAGAAAACAAATACGGTAAGCTAACTGTTGCTCAAGCATGGTCTGCTGGCTCTAGCTTCTGGGCTCGTCCTGAAATCCGTGTTTACGCTTCTTACCTAACGGCTGACAAAGAAGACAACTCAAACACATTTGACAACGGTCGTTCAGACGATACGTTCCAGTTCGGTGTACAAGCTGAAGCTTGGTGGTAATCATCTAACCACTAAGTCCTAAATTGTCCTAGAATGATACAGCCAGAACTTATCTGGCTGTATTTATTTAAAAAACAATAAAGAGTCGAGGTAGACAGTAATGAAAAAATGGCTTGCTCCCGTACTGCTGGGCATGTTGGCTACTGGTTGTGCGTCTGTAGAACAAGTAGAGATGAGTCCAAAAGGTCAGCAACAAGTGATCACGCAATCGGGTGATATTCAATGGGTACCGCTTAACGTGCCTGTGGTTACTGAATTCGCTTTGACTGATAAAAGCCAAATGTTGTTGGATGGTAACAGTGCTGGCGCTATTGCAGCGTTTGCTCTTCCAGGTAACCGTGGCAGTCTCGATATCAAATTAGAGACATTCGTAAGTAAAGAACTTCAATTTTATGCTCCTAATGTCGCAGTGATGAACTCGGCAGGAGAAACCATTTACCAAGCAGATTTTTCAAAGTTTAAGTACGAACCAGCAAAACTGTTGGACAATGATAAATTCGTACTTGATCTCAATGTGATTCCAGACATGACAGGTAACGATCTGCATGTGTTGGTTTACACTACTTCCGCCGATCTAAAAGGAAGTACACAAGTTTTACACCCAGCAAAAGCCTTCGCCATGGCGCGTCACACTCAGCCGCCAGATATTGCAGACCCTCTAGCGAAACATAGCCCACTAGGTCAGTTCCGCTTTTCGGTATCCGCGAATGATATTGTGAATACTAAGATTGTTGCGAAAAACGACAACATTCCCCAAGGTACGGACCTTACTAGCTACTACTACAGCTCAATTGAAGCGGCAGTCGCAGCGAATGATATTCCGAAAGCGCTCACTTTGCTTGATGAAGCAAAAGAGCTAGGTATTGAAGGTGCACAACAAGTTTTTGTGAAAGCCGTAAATAGAAAATAATCAGATAAAAAAAGGTCAGCATTTCGCTGACCTTTTTCATAGAAAATAAACTAATAAAAATACCCCTACATAGAGTTACCTTATTCACATAATTATTTTTATTACTTTGTTTTTTATATAGGTTGGATCAATAATTAATGGCAGTTCCTAATTTATTTTTTGTACTTAGGAAATAAACAAACTTCTCGAAGTGATTTAAATTCACAATCTGACGATATTTATTTGGCGTTTGATATTTCCATTTTAATAACGATTAATATTTCTTTTAACCGTTGAGTTTATTTTGCTTTGGATATACTAAAAAGGAATTACGTGAAATGAACATGATGAAGACCTCTCTTGCTGCTGCTCTACTTGTTGCCTTAGTGGGTTGTCAATCGACTGCAGAACCAGAAGCGGCCGCAGAGCCTGTTGTTAATATGTCTCAAGACGAAGTGGTTGCTTTCATGAAAGCGTGTGACAACCCAGATAGCACAGCGAAAGGACCTATTTCTAAACCACTATTTGTGGTGGGTACGTTTGCGGATTCCGATTGGAAACACGTGCCTCAGCGTCAATACACCTACAAAGGGAATAATTTCTACCAAGCCGTGGTTCAAGAAAAAGTAGGCTCCTACAAAATGCAGTATGCGACCGAGTTGTGGTTCCCACAATTTACCGCAAAAGGTAATAGAATGAACGTTGGTGAATTAACACCATTAACATTTGGTGGTTACGGTACGGATACTTCGGTTGATATTAAAGAAGATGGTAAATATGTATGGAGTCTTCAGTTTGAAGGAAAAGGCAAACCTGTTCATGTCATGGTAAATAAGTGCCAATAATATTCCATTCAGTTATTTAAAATCTATTTTTATTTATTAACCCCTGCATGAAACACATGTCGGGGTTAATTTTATTACTCAAATTTCCGTAGTTTATTTGAGTAAGTTAGGGAGAATAAAATGCGTAATATCCTACGTAACCATCGCCTGTCTCGATCGTTGCTTGCGTTAAGTGTGATTGGTGCTTTATCTGCGTGTAATTCTTCTGGTGGTGGCGACACTAATAGCAGCACTCCGCTACCGGATACCAGTTATGCTTGCCAAGCCAATGTCATGGCGCAAAGTAACCAACTTCGTACTTATCAAATCATGGTAGAGAGTTTTGTGGATGGTGATGCGAGCATTGGTCACGGTACAGGTTATGGCACCAGCCATCATAACGGCGATTTGCAAGGAGTGATTGATTCACTCGATTACATCCAAGATTTAGGGATGAACGCGATTTGGTTGACGCCAGTTTTTGAATCGGAAGCGATAGCGGGCCAAGAACACTGGGCCGATCGTCTGGATGCCACGGGCTACTTTGCAACGGATTACTTCACCATTGATCCACGTTTTGGTGATTTAGAAACGGCGAGAACCTTGGTCGAGGAAGCACACAAACGCGGCTTATACGTGTTTTTTGATGGTGTATTTGGTCATCACAAAGATGGTTTGATCAAACCATCTCCTTCCGGTTTGTTGCCATCGGGATCGAGCAATCCCGTTGATTACCCGGCCAGTCTCGATTTCTACAAAGAAGTGGCAACGTATTGGATCAAAGAACTGAAGATTGACGGCTGGCGTTTAGATCAAGCCTATCAAGTTCCGACAGACGCTTGGACACAAATTCGTAAAGCCGTCGATGAAGCCTCACAAAGTGTGACGTACACCAATAGCAAAGGCGAACAAGTGAATCCGTTGGGTTACATGGTGGCAGAGATTTGGAAAGGGGAGTCTGAAATCGCGAATGAGGCGTATGGATCGAACAGCGATCCAGCATTGTGCTCTGCGTTTGACTTCCCTATGCGATATCGCCTCGTTGAAACTTTGGCCGTGAATGAGAGCGGCGTGGGTGGTCGCGGTGCGGATTGGTTAGACAACGGCTACAGCACACACAACCAATATCCAACACATGCGCAGCCGAATTTGATGATCGGCAACCATGATTTAGTGCGCTTTGGTGACTTGTTACAGCGCGGAAATTTAGCGGATGTGAATGATGCAGAATATTGGTTACGCCATAAAGCCGCGTTTGCTTTCCAAGCGGCGTACACCGGGCCAATCACGTTGTACTACGGTGATGAAATCGGGGATCAAGTGGATGGTTTTGCCGTAAAAGAAGACAACAGCACCTGCGCCATTCAAGGTTTGTGCGATGATCACGTTGCGCGCAGCAGTGCGAAAATTGAAGGCGTGACGGCGACGCTTGATGCTAACCAAGCCGATCTCAAATCTTATGTGACATCGCTGATGACAATGCGCGATGCGCATCCTGCACTTTATCAGGGGTCACGCACGAATTTAGTTGCGAGTAACGGCAGTTATGTGGACTTGAAACAATCTGGTTCGGACAAAGTCTTGTTTGCGCTAAATACCTTAGAGAGCGCTAGAAGCGTCACTCTTACTCAGGAGAGTGTTGGTACTGGTGAGTTGGTGGATTTGCTTACGAAAGAAAAAATTACTCCGAGCAATGGTCAATATCAGATTCTGATGTCGCCACTACAAGGACGATTCTTTGCGGTAAAACCTTACGGAATTATCCAGAATTGATGCTCACCAGTTGAGCTGACCACAAGCTTTCTTATAAACAAGCCAAGTGTTGTTGCTGACCCCATAGGCGCACACTTGGCTTTTTTCTGTCTGTTTTACTTTTCCCTTAATGGTTTTACGACGATGTAGCCAACAAGTTGCTTCGCTTTTTGTATTGGCGTTTGTTTTCAGCAGATGGATATTTGTGAGATAAGCTGCACATTAAAAAGTAAATTAACACTTGTGCAACGTAAAAATGTGACTGAAGGATTACTTATGCCCCACTAATATGTTTATCGTGTTTGGGATTTATATAACTAATGGAAAAGTATAATGAAATCCATAACGAACTCCCTCTGTCTCCTTGCTGCTGTTAGCTCGCCGTTTGCATATAGCCAAATTATCAACGGTGACTTTGAACAGTGGAATGGCAATGTACCTACGCAGTGGTCAGAGATTGACGCTGGCATTGCAGTGTCGCCAAGCAGCGAGCAAATCAAATCGGGTGGTCTGGCTGCCCAGGTCGTCGTGAATACAGGTACCCAAAGCAACACCGACTTTTTGCAAACCATTAATGTGGAGCAAGGGAAAACCTATCCGTTTTCTGTCTCGGTTTATCATACCGAAGGAAATGTAAAAGCACGTCTGGTGGTTGATGGTTATCACAATTACTCGAACCCACAACAGATAAACCAGTGGCAAGAGCTCGCGCACAACTACACAGCGAGCTCGAACAAGACCATCAACGTCGGTTTGCGTTTTTACGATGAAGCCAGTTTTGATGGCTCAGAAGTTGTCTACGTCGATAATTTTCAACCGACTGAGACGAGTACACAACCTCCTGTAGAAAGTTGTAGTGATCACCAAGTGGTCTTGACTCTCACAACCGATAACTATGGTTCAGAAACTAGCTGGACGTTAAAAAACAACCAAGACGAAGAGCTGTTTTCTGGTCAGGGGTACGAGTCAGCAACTACCATTGAAAAGAGCATGTGCTTAGCTGACGGTAACTACCAATTCACGATTCAAGATGAGTATGGTGACGGCATTTGTTGTGGCAGTGGCGCGGGGTCTTACACGCTGACTGAGGGAGATAAGACTCTTGCTTCTGGCGCTGAATTCTCGAAAAGTGAAACCACCGATTTTACGTTAGGTGACTCAACCACGACCCCACCAGTGGTTGATGGTTACTATCAAGCGGCATCTGGTAAGACGGGCTACGCTCTAAAAACGGCGCTGTTTAACATCATCAACAACCACACTAGCCGAGGTTATTCTGCGGTGTGGACCTTGGTAAAAGATGCCGATATTGATCGTTATTACGAAAATGATGGCTCTATTCTCGATATGTATTCTGAAAAGCCATCTGGTAGCGATACAGTAAGCTTTACCAAAGTCACAGACCAATGTGGCCAATACAAAACGGAAGGGGATTGCTACAACCGTGAGCACTCTTTCCCGAAAAGCTGGTTTGGCGGTAAGGTTGAGCCGATGAACTCAGACGGTCATCACTTGTTTGCAACCGATGGTTATGTAAACGCGAAGCGCAGTAATTGGCCATTTGGTGAAGTGGGCACCGCGACCTACGTGTCTAGTAATGGCTCTAAACTTGGCCAAGCAAGCACTAGTCTGGGCTACTCCGGTACGGTGTTTGAGCCGATTGATGAGTTTAAGGGCGACTTCGCCCGTGCTTATTTCTACATGGCAACCCGCTATGAAAATGTTGTAGGTAACTGGGAAGGCAATTCAAGCAATGCGGATGCTGTCCTTGATGGTTCAAGTTCAACGGTTTTTGAACCTTGGATGTTAAACATGCTGAAACGTTGGCACAAAAATGATCCCGTTAGTGAAAAAGAACGAAATCGGAATCAACAAGTGTTTGATTTTCAGGGCAATCGTAATCCATTCATTGATCATCCTGAGTTTGTTGAACAGATTTGGGGAAACTAACGCCTTTTTGATTTTGGTATCCACCATTTAGTGACGCCAACAAAACAAAGGGGAAGCGTGATGCTTCCCCTTTTTCATTACGGATGTTTTTAAATGAAACTAGTTTTTCGTTACCGTCACGATTGGCGCCGACTTGTCAGCCGCGTTGAAGTGGAAGTTGTAATTTCCTGCTTCTGCAATCGCAATTTTCAGGTTTGCACTACCGCCACCGACTTCCATCGTTAGCGCTTTACCAAGCTCAACACTGCCTTCGCCACCGAAGTTGGTGTCTGCTGCCCAGTCTGCGCTAGCAACTTTCATCTCGTAGTTGCCCGCCGCTAGGGGAATGTCTAGCGAATAAACGTCATTTGCAACATAGCTGAACTTCGCTGTTGAGTCTTGTGCTGGAGCATCCCATGTAGTGATAGTGCCACGTAAGTAAAGTGCTGTTTCACCGAATGTTGGTGCATCTGCTGACTTGGTCACTGACACGACCGGTTTTTCTACGCTTTCATCTTGAACATGCAGCGCGTTCAGAGTGAAGTTGTACTTACCTGTTTCAGCAACAGACAGCTTACAGTTACCTTCTGAACCTAATTCTAGTGAACCAGAAGCTATATTCGCAGCATCACAACCGATGTTTGGATTTGCCCAACCAGAGTCCGCGAATTTGAACTCGTGTTCACCAGCTTCAAGAACGCCAGTTACAGAGTACATACCGTTGCCAATAAAGGTCATCGCCCAATCACTGCTATCAGACCACTCGTTCATCGTGCCTTTCACGTAAACAACGGTTTCGCCGTAAGGAGGAATACTCGATACGTCTTTGTTATCCGTGTTTACTGGTAGGCCAGCACCTTGCGCGCCGTTTTGTGGCTGCACGAATACCGCTGTTGTCAGTGCTGGTACTGTGAAGGTTTCATTGGTGAAGCTTGCACCTTTCACGATGTCATCCGCAGAGTTTTGTTGAACTTCATGTAACTCGAAACCAGTTGCGCCAGCAACTTTGAAAGATTTCTCAGTTGATGTTGAGTTCACAACGGCCACGACAGCATCGTAGTTCGAATCTAAATCGGCACCTGCTGATGTACCATCGTCGATAGACATCACAATCAAGCCTTCCACTTGGTCTTTCCCTACGTTGCGGAAGTCAACACGGTTCATCACTTCTTGCGCGGTATCTAGGCGGAACAGTTCGCTTGTGCTACGGATTTTTAGTAGCTCTAGGAATTGTTGCTTAGTCAGCTCGATGTCGGTTGAGTCTGGTTTCGCCGTGCTGTCACCAACGATGGTTTTGATCAACTCCCAGTTTGCACCGTCTTTGTCTTCACGTGGTAGACCAACGTTCCAGTTATTGTCGCTTCCGTCGAAGAATACACGGTTGAACCAGTCACCAGAATCGTACGAGTCGCGCTGCATAGATTTAGAGCGCAATAGCTCAGAACCCATGTGGATAAATGGAATGCCTTGACCAAGCATCACCGTTGATAGGGACACAGACTGCATACGTGCACGCTCGGCAGATGAAGTGCCTGTCGCAATCTTGTAGGCGTTGTTATCCCACAATGTTTGGTTGTCGTGCTTAGACACGTAAGAGATGTTCTCTGATGGCACTTTCGTGTAGCCTGCAGGCGCACCATTGTAATCAACGTTCTTGCCCAGTTTGGTTTCGCCTTTGTAATCAAGAAGGATGTAATCAGCCAAGTTACCAGCCATACCTAGACGAACCAGATCTTGGTTGTGTAAACGACCATTCACCGATTCTGCGTCAGTTTTGGTTTCTTCGTTAGGATAAGCAGCATTACCAAAGCCCTGGTTGAAGCGAAGTGGGTGCTTACCTTCAGAATCTACACCGCCATCAAATGGGCTTCCGCCACGAACTGCGTCACGCAGACGATCAGAGAAAGTACCGATTTCTGTCCCTGCCATGTTGACTTGTGTCGCCTGATCGAAGCGAGCGTTTTGCGCGACTTCACCAAAGTCCCAACCTTCGCCGTAGAACAGAGTATTCGGATCAATTTCACGGACTTTTTCAAGTGCGTAAACCATCACATCTTTCGGCTGGTGGCCCATAAGGTCAAAACGGAAACCATCGACTTTATAGTCATCCGCCCATACCATCAATGAGTCAACCATTAGTTTACCCATCATCAAGTTCTCGGTTGCGGTGTTATCACAACAGGTTGAGTTTTCGACGCCGCCAGTGTTGACGTTTAGGCGGTGGTAGTACCCAGGGACAATCTTATCCAGTACGGATTTTTCGTTCACACCAGATGCATTTGTGTGGTTGTACACGACGTCCATGACCAGTTTCAGATCCATTTTATGCGTCGCTTGAACCATTTCGCGGAACTCAAGAATACGCTTAGACCCGTTAGGATCGGTCGCATAACTGCCTTCTGGCACGGTGTAGTGGTAAGGGTCGTAACCCCAGTTGAAGCTGTCTAGCATGCGAAGATCGTTCATCAACGCTTGTGCTTTGCCCGTTTTTGGGTCGTAGCTATTTAATACCTCTTCAATTACTTTGCCGTCATCTTCGGTCTCACAAATGGAGGCTTCTGGCTTGATGCCACAAAGTTTACCCACGGTGTCGGTGATATCGACTCGCTTGTCAGCGTCTTCATCCACGGTTGCAATATCAAATGCTGGCAAGATATGTAGCGTTGTTAGGCCAGCATCTTTTAAAGCTTGTAAGTGAGATACAGACTCACGCTCAGGTTCTGTAAGCGCCAGATATTTGCCATCAAGACTTGGTGTGCCTTTGCTGTCGTTAAAGCTGAAATCACGAATGTGTGACTCGTAAAGGACGTGGTCTTCGTCTTTTTTAACTGTTGGGCGTGCGTAGTTTTTCCAATCTTGAGGCATTAAGCTTGGATCATCTAAATCAACCACTTGCGAGTATCGTGAGTTCTTAGACAAGCTCATTGAATATGGGTCTGTTACCAAACGCGTTTCAACGACGCCAGTTGTTGGGTGGTATACCTTAACTTGGTAGCGATAGTATTTGTTGACAACGTTGCTTTGTGCCTCAGAAACCCAGATACCTGTTGCTGGGTCTTCCGTCATGGCAACGGTCGCTTCTTCTGCTAAGTTTTCATCGTAGATTATCAGATCAACATCTTGGGCAGTTGGTGCCCATAGTTTGAAGGTTGCGGCACCGCCTTCCACAATCGCACCGAGTTCTTGACCGATCGCGTTACCTGCCTTGGAATCGGCAAACACCGCATCCAAAACGCCCGGTTTTTGCACTTCAGTTGCAGAAATGACGTCACCATTTGCGTTGTAAGCCACCATAACGATTTGTGACTTCAGGATCGTACGCAAGGTCGCGTCATCGACATCGATACCCGCAGCTTGAAGGCTAGCAAGGTGACGGAAGCGTGATTTCAGACCATCAGACAACTCACCAGCTTTTGTCAGCTCAACCGCTGTACCACCAGAGATTTGCTTATCTTCATCCATTTTGATGTCATTGCTAAGGCTGTAGAACAGCTTCATGGAATCCGCACTGGTCGCCGCTTCCCATGCAATGGTGTTGGCGTCTAACCAATGGGCTTTTTGACCATCAATATCAACAGGGCGCTCTTCTATTGGCTCGTAGTAAAGTTCACTGCTGCCGTGGAAGCCAAACAAACCTTTCGATTCGCCGATTTTCGTCAACTCTACTTTTGAGTTTGCGCTGCCGAACGCTTTCTCATCACCTTTGTGCAGAATGAAGTTCATGCATTCGTGTGGGTCAGAGGCGTCTGGGTTTATTTTCAGTACGTAGTAAGCACCGTAGGTGTCGTTGATGCCATCGAATGGGTGTGGCGCAGACCAATCCGTTCCTGTTCCCGGAATGCCCATTGCGTCTAAATCTGTGCTGGTACAGCCCTCACCGTTCCATAGGTGCAAGCCCCAACCTTCGTAGTCGCTTGCTGTTGAAGCTGATGCTACATCACGTTTGTAATAAATGACGACTTCGTTCTCTCCCGCAGGGTACAAGCCTGAGCCAGGGTTCGTCGTATCTTCGTTCGTGCTATCACTACCACAACCGCTGATTACCGCGACGGAAATCAAAGGCAGTACGGTTTTGGCAATTGTTGATAATTTAAATGTCTTATTGTCCACGTTTACAAATCCATTGTTATTGAATTGATATTGAGCTGCGCGCTGCCTTCGCTGACTCAATCATCAAGAAGGTTTTGCACACGCTAGAAAGGCAGATGCCAAAAAAGGAAATGTTCAATTAGATGCTAATACACTGAATCATCAGCAAAATGTGAGAGCAGGCTGTTAAGTTTTTTACAGGTGCAAATTTTCTGTCACAGTCGATTTTGTTCACAAATTAAATAATAAAACAGGCGCATAGTGAGAGATTCTGCACATCATTAAAATGTAAATTTTTATGGGATGAGTAAGGGGGGATGATAGGGGATGAGAATGTCTCAGCCCCAAAACCGTGATTAAGTTCTATAAAAATGAGGGCTATATTTTTCTTTTAAAAATAAGTTGCAGTGATGTTGAATAAAATACCGCCATTAAGTCTTCGCAGCTTCAGATTTTCGCTAAGTGGTCGTTATATAATGAAGGTAGTCGGCGTTATGTCGGCGCGTAATCATAAGATTTCCCTGAAAGGGAGTTAAATTGGGCCCTGAAACCAAAAGAGGCTATTTATGAGTAGTATGGGCATTGCCATTGCGGCAACTGGCCTTTCACTCGTCCTGATATTTGTGTGGATGATCTCGTTGTCGATGCGGAAACAGAGACTCGAGGCAGAGAGGAAAGCTCGCGAAGCCGCTTATCGAAAGGCGATGCATAAAGCGCGAGAGCAAGAGCGTAAAGAGCGAGAGTTCAAAGCAGAAACCGGGCATATCCCCACCATTTTATTTCTAGCGAAAGAAGCCGAAAAGGACAACATTCGTCAAGCGCTGTATTGGTATGATAAAGCAGCTAAATTGGACAATGTGACGGGGATGTACGGCATTGTTCGCTTAAGTGAACGCATGCGCGAAGATGTGATTTTAAAAGAGCAGGCAAACTTCTGGCGTACCGCAATTGCGGGAATGGAAGGGGATACCGAAGCGAAATTTTCGACGGGCAAGGCCTTGGTCTTTGGTCGAGGAACTGAAAAAAATATCCCAAAAGGTAACCAACTGATTGAAACTGCCGCCGAAGAAGGCTGCATTGATGCCATGATTTATATGGGGGAATGGCAGCTTTCACCAGACAATAGTGCAGGACGCAGTGCAGATGCGCTTTACTGGTTTATGAAAGCGGCGGAAAAAGACAGTGCAGATGGCAAGATCCAAGTCGGCTTATGTTACCTAAATGGCATTGGTACAGAAAAAAGCATGGTTAAAGGTTGCTACTGGCTGGAACGGGCCGCGGAAGGTGGCAGTGCTAAAGCGATGTATCATGCTGGCGAAGCGTGGAAGGATAAAGGTAAAACGGGTAATGCAATTGCTTACGTTTGGCTGTTTCTTTCTGCCAATATGGGCTACCAACCTGCGCGTACGTTGCGTGATGAAGTGGCGACCAATATTGGTGTTGATGTTGTCGTTGGATTGCAGTCCATAGCGAAGCCGTTGCAAAGAAAGCTGGCCTCAGGAATGGTTAGAAAGCACTCTATTATTCGAGCCCTTAACAAAGTGTACAAACGCGAAGCGTATTTTCCTGCGGAAGAGGAGCTCAATGCGGTGTTGAATGATGAGAATAAAGACGCCTCCGAAGCTTGGGAGGAGACATCAACACTAGATTTTCAGCCTAAGATGACAACGGTAACAGCAGAAGACCAGGCAAGCACATCGCCCAACGAAAAAAAACTCTCTAAAGATGCGCTCGATTTCACTCAAAACTTCCTTCAGCCATAACCTATCTTATCCAGAAGCCTCAAGATTGAGGCTTTTCTTTTGCTCTTTTGCCAGTATCTCTATCAGTCACGACAACAGAATGTAAACTTACTTAAGCAGTCATTTTACTGATGTGCATACTATTTATGCGATTTTTCAACATATTTTTAGTACTTAACTAAGATGGGATCTGTTTACCTTAAAAAAGAGGTTTTTCCCTCTTTATTTACTTCCGCTATTGGGCTTAGATCAAGCCTTTTCAATTGATAGTAATAATGATTGAAGAGCAATGCTTGATGCCCCGATTTATAGGTGAATAGTACTCATTACTTTATCTAATAATGTAAATTAAAAAATGTATTATAAATCTTAAATTGTTCTTTTATATTTAGGTGTCGATTATTGATTTTATGATTAATTAGGCGCAAGATAACGTAAAAATAAAATAGCATAGTTAATATGCAGAATTACACTAGGAAGTAACTTTTTCATTACATGTTTCATAATAAATAGAGATAATTTTTTATCTCTGTTTTTATTTATATTAGAGATTTGTGTATGTTGAGAATCATTAGTGCAGATAAATTTATCTCTTCAAGGTTTATCTTAGAGTACAGTAAGGCTGAGTTCGCTTCTTTATTAGGTGTTTCCGTCGCTAAAATAAGTAATATTGAAAGTGGAAAATCTTCAATCCCCCCGGTGTATGATTACGCCATTAATTACTTGTTGAGTGAACATCCATTTAAAGATAGTGCTGTTGATGCTTTATGCTCTCATGAAACGTTAAACTTTGCTCGTCGTATTGATGTCAATACCAAAGTAAAACGCTTGTCCTGTAAGCGTTGCGATAGCCGTAGACTGCACGTTATGGCTGGCATGAGTGGCTTGTATTTTGTCGAGTGCATGGATTGTAAACACACTATGTACTCGTCAGGCATGTCTGTAAAACGTTATCAGCAATGGTCGAATGATGGAGTCAAACTAGATAGTCATTTATTTAATTGAATTGTGTTTCCTTTGCACCTAAAGTAAAAAGCCATCAATACATGTGTTGATGGCTTTTTTATTATGTGTTTAAATTTAGTTAAAATTAAAACATTTATCATTCCTAATAATATAGTCTTAATAATTATATAGTGATGGAAATCTCAAAAAATTATTTTCTTGATATTTCATTTCTAACAACAATGGCTGTGGTCACACAATTTTTAATTATTTTTCCTTTTAAGCCTGGTTTCAATATCATTGGGCTATCAATTGGAAAGTGATGAAGATCGCGAAATTTTAATTCGAGAAAATAAGACTTTTAAATATGAAAATTTAATCACGAAATTTGTTTTTTGAATTTTAAATATCGTTTTCGTTTGTAATATCTGTACCTGTCAATTTTAAAGAACAAAAAAGAGATATTCCAAATGAAACGTTTAATTATAGGTGTTAGTAATTACATGCCAGAAGACTTCAGTTTATTAGCTGAATCTTTAGATGAACAATTTAATCGTCATTTACAACCTTTAGAGCAAGTTGAATTAACCGACGTTGGTGCGGCTATTATTACTTCAGCAGACATTAAAGCAGGTCTGCATAAAATGATTTCTGAAACGGGTTACGGTATTCCAGTTTTCTTAGTAACGGATGAAAACCCAGTTTCGGCAGAAGATTACGTTTGGCTAACTGGCGTTATCGATTTAGAAAGACAATCTATTGAGTACTACTGTCGTCAAATCAACGAAGCAGTAACCAAGTACGAATGTCGTCTGCTTCCTCCTTTCTTCAAGCAATTAACGCACTATGTTGAGATGGGTAACTCAGCGTTTGACTGTCCGGGACACCAAGGTGGTCAGTTCTTCAAAAAACACCCAGCGGGTAAACAATTCTACGATTTCTTCGGCGAAAACCTGTTCCGTAGTGACTTGTGTAATGCGGACGTGGATTTAGGTGACTTGCTGATCCACGAAGGTTCTGCACACCAAGCGCAAGCGCACGCTGCAAAAGTATTTAACGCGGACAAAACTTACTTCGTACTTAACGGCACTTCTGCTTCAAACAAAGTAGTCTGTAACGCGCTGGTAACTGAAGGTGATTTGGTACTGTTCGACCGTAACAACCACAAATCGAACCACCACGGTGCGTTAATCCAAGCGGGTGGTATGCCAGTTTACTTAGAAACGGCGCGTAACCCTTGGGGCTTTATCGGTGGTATGGATGAACACTGTTTCGATGAAGAATACATTCGTGCTCAAATCGCGAAAGTGGACCCAGAACGTGCACGCGATGAACGTCCTTTCCGTCTTGCTATTATCCAACTTGGTACTTATGACGGTACTATCTACAACGCTCGCTACGTAATGGATAAGATAGGTCACCTTTGTGACTACATCCTGTTTGACTCTGCATGGGTTGGTTATGAGCAGTTCATCCCGATGATGAAAGACTGTTCACCACTGCTGCTGGATTTGAAACCAGAAGACGCAGGTGTGATCGTGACTCAGTCTGTTCACAAACAACAAGCTGGCTTCTCTCAAACATCGCAAATCCACAAAAAAGACCGCCATATCAAAGGTCAAGCTCGTTACTGTAACCACAAACGCTTTAACAACGCGTTTATGATGCACGCATCGACTTCACCATTCTACGCACTGTTCTCTGCGCTTGATGTGAACGCGAAGATCCACGACGGCGAAGCAGGTCTGCGTTTATGGCGCGATGCGGTTAAGACAGGTATCGAAGCGCGTAAAGAAATCCTTAAGAGTTGTGAATTGATTCGTCCGTTCATTCCAGATGAAGTCGAAGGCCAACCTTGGGGCAGCTACGACACTGACGTGATCGCAACGAACAAGAAATTCTTCATGTTTGAGCCAAACGCAAGCTGGCACAAATTCGAGGGGTACGGTGAAGGTCAATACTTCGTTGACCCATGTAAATTGCTACTAACCACAGCAGGTATTGCTGAAGATGGCAGCTACGCAGATTTCGGTATTCCTGCAACGCTTTTAGCGAACTTCCTTCGTGAAAATGGCATCATCCCTGAAAAGTGCGACTTGAACTCTATCTTGTTCCTACTCACTCCTGCGGAAGATATGGGTAAGATCCGTCACCTTGTGGCTCAAATTAACCGATTCGAAAAATTCATCCGTGATGATGCCCCTTTAAGTATCGTACTTCCAAGCGTCTACGAAGCGAATAAAGAACGCTACCGTGGCTACACCATCCGTCAGCTATGTCAGGAAATGCATGACATGTACAAAGAGCTGAACGTGAAACAGTTACAAAAAGCGATGTTCCGCAGCGAGTACTTCCCACAAATGGTTCACAAACCTGACGTAGCAACACGCAAATACTTCCGTGGTGAATGCAATTACCTACCACTTAAAGAGGCCGTGGGCTGCGTAGCCGCTGAAGGTGCACTTCCTTACCCTCCAGGTATTATCTGTGTGATCACTGGTGAAGTCTGGACTCAACAGGTGGTGGATTACTTCCTATCTCTAGAAGAAGGCATTAACCGCTTCCCAGGCTTCGCGCCAGAAATTCAAGGTGTGTACCTTGAAGATGTTAACGGTCGCACTACCGCACATTGTTATGTCCTAAAAGATTAATCTACCCGTTCGCACCACGCTCCGGCGTCGGTGCGAACCGCTTATTCGTGGAGAATAATTTATGAGTACTGAAACTAAAAAAATGTCGGTGGTGCAGTTAACCATTCTGACATTCATCAACATGGCCGGCTCCGGCATCATCATGCTGCCAAGTAAACTGGCGCAAGTGGGCACCATTTCTGTGTTGTCTTGGCTGATCACGGCAGCGGGCTCTTTAGCGTTGGCTTACGTGTTCGCAAAATGTGGTCGCTTTAGTAAACGTGACGGCGGTATGAACGGTTACGCGTCTTATGCATTTGGTAAATCGGGTGCATTTATGGCGGGCTGGACTTACGGTTTGTCACTCCTTATTGCGAACATTGCGATCGCGATTACTTGTGTGGGTTACGGCTCCGCATTCTTTGAAGTGACCCTATCTCCGGTCGAAACCTGTTTGTACACTATCGCCATTCTTTGGATTTGTACTTTCGCTAACTTCGGTGGCGCGAAAATCACAGGTCAAATTGGTACATTCACCGTGTGGGGCGTAATCCTACCAGTGTGTTCATTGGGTATTGTTGGGTGGTTCTGGTTTAACCCAACCATGTACATTGAAGCTTGGAACCCACACAGCTTGCCATTTGGTGAAGCGGTGAGTGCTTCTATTGCGATGACTCTATGGGCATTCCTTGGTCTTGAATCAGCTTGTGCGAACTCTGAAGCGGTAGAAAACCCAGAGAAGAACGTACCAATCGCAGTGCTAGGCGGTACGCTAATCGCGGCTGTGGTTTACATTGTATCGACAAACATCTGTTCTGGTATCGTTGCAAACTCTGAGCTTGCCGCTTCTACAGCGCCATTCTCAACCGTATGGACAGTGATGCTAGGTTCTGCTGCTGGTAAAGTGGTTGCGGGTATGGCGGTATTGGCTTGTGCGGGCTCTCTATTGGGTTGGCAATTCACTATCGCGTCAGTGTTCAAATCGTCTTCTGACGCGGGCTTCTTCCCTAAATTGTTCTCTCAAGTGGACAAACGCGGCACACCGATCAAAGGTATGATCGCGATTACTATCATCCAATCAGTATTGTCTCTAATGACGATTTCTCCAACGCTGAACGAGCAGTTCGAAGCACTGGTTAACCTAGCGGTAGTAACAAACGTTATTCCTTACATCTTATGTATGGGCGCAATCTTTATTATGCAGCAAGTGGCGCACGTGCCAGAGCGCGAGATGAAAACCACCAACGTTATCGCTCTGATTGGCTCTCTGTACAGCTTCTATGCGCTTTACGGCTCCGGCTACGAAGCGATGATGTGGGGCTCTATCGTAACCTTCCTAGGCTGGAGTGCTTACGGTCTGATTGCTGCGAAGCATGAGCCTTTAGCAAATTAAAAAACAATACAAAAAGAGCCTTCCCAAACGCGGTGTGGAAGGCTCTTTGTTTTTAGGCATTTACGCCAAACCCAAGTCAGCTCAACGTATTTGAGGCTAGACATCCAATGACGTGAAAACTCATTTTCGACATTTGGAGGACGAAAGATGATAAGTCAACCTGTTAAAATCGGTGACGACACCGCCGTAGTCATTCCAAGCGTAATCCTGGCTCAGCTCGGGATAAGGGAAGGAGATACCCTAGAAATCGCACTGAATAAAGACAAAATGGAAATTAAGAAGATGGTGTTGAAAACCAACGCTCCAACTTACTCTGAAGATATTGAGGAGAATTGAGTTAGAGAATCTTGGTTTGTCGGATACACTACTGGTTTCGCAAAACTGGCGCTTGCCGCTGTCTTTGAACTATCGATAACTACAATAAGAGGTAAGGTACTATGCAAGGTATCCTCTCTATACAATCTCATGTTTCTTTTGGTCATGCTGGTAACAGCAGTGCCGTTTTCCCAATGCAACGCATGGGCTTCGAAGTATGGCCGATTCATACCGTTCAATTTTCTAACCACACGCAGTATCAAGAAGGCTGGACTGGGCGAGCGTTTGCGGCTGAAGACATCAGCGAGTTAGTTCGTGGACTTGGTAACATCGGCGCGCTGGAAAAGTGCCAAGCGGTATTGACGGGCTACCAAGGTAGCGCAGAGCAGTGCCTTGCTGTTGAAGATACCGTGACGAAAGTGAAGCAAGCGAACCCGAACGCACTTTACGTTTGCGACCCTGTGATGGGCGCGCCAGACAAAGGCTGCATTGTGGCTCCGGGCATTGCTGAAAATCTTCTAACGCGTTTGATGCCAATGGCGGACGTGATCGTTCCGAACCAATTCGAGCTAAGTCAATTTGCTGAGATGGAAATCCACTCATTAGACGATGCGATCACCGCATGCCAACGTGCGCTAGAGAAAGGTCCAAAAGTGGTGCTAGTTAAGCACCTTTACTGCCTAGAAAATGGCAGCTTCAACATGCTATTGGCTACGCAAGAAGGCATTTACCTTGCGAAGCGTCCTCAATTTGAGTTTGCTAAACAACCTGTTGGCGTGGGCGATCTTATTTCAGCTATCTTTACCGCGGGACTCTTAAAAGGCTGGTCTCCTAAACAAGCTTTCCAACATTGTCACGACGCGTGTTACGGGGTGTTGAGTGCAACGTACCATGCAGGCGAATGGGAGCTGCAAACTATTGCGGCGCAGCAAGAGTTTGTTGAGCCAAGCAAACACTTCCCGATTGAAGAAGTGGCTCTGGTCACCGCATAATTGAGCGCAATTAAACAAAAAAGGGGAGCCATCATCGGCTCCCCTTTCTATTTGTTCTGTCAGTCTTACTGAGCTTTTTGCTGCTCTGATTTACAAACTGCTGCCGTAAAGACAACGTCTGTTGAGCTGTTTAGTGCAGTTTCTGCAGAGTCTTGAATCACACCGATAATGAAGCCAACCGCTACAACCTGCATTGCTACGTCGTTTGAGATACCAAACAGGCCACACGCAAGTGGGATAAGTAGTAGAGAGCCACCTGCAACACCTGATGCGCCGCATGCAGAAACCGCAGCTACAATACTTAGAAGTAGCGCAGTCAGTAGATCAACTTCGATACCCATAGTGTGCACAGCTGCAAGCGTTAGTGTTGTGATAGTGATTGCAGCACCAGCCATGTTGATGGTCGCACCTAGAGGGATAGATACTGAGTATGTATCCTCGTCCAGTTTTAGCTTCTCACATAGTGCCATGTTTACTGGAATATTCGCCGCACTTGAACGAGTGAAGAACGCAGTTACACCACTTTCACGTAGACAACGGAATACAAGTGGGTAAGGGTTTTGTTTGGTTTTAACGAACACGATCGCTGGGTTTACAACGAGTGCGATGATCATCATTGCGCCAAGAAGAACCGCCAGAAGGTGTGCGTAGCTTGCTAGTGCGCTAAAGCCCGTTGTCGCAAACGTTGAAGCAACCAAGCCAAAGATACCAAATGGTGCAAGACGAATGATAAAGCGCACAATGTGAGACACGCTGTGGCTTAGATCTTCAAATACGGCCTTCGTTGTTGCCGATGCGTGGTGTAGTGCAAGACCCAGACCCACACCCCAAGCAAGAATGCCGATGTAGTTTGCTTCTACTAGTGCATTTACTGGGTTGTCGACCAGTTTAAACAACAATGTGCGTAGAATTTCAGCAATACCTTGAGGAGGCGTTGCACCTTCAGCGCCGGTGACAAGCGTTAAATTGGTCGGGAAAAGGAAGCTTAGAACCACTGCTGATAGCGCCGCGAAGAATGTACCCATCAGGTACAGTACAACGATTGGGCGCATGTAAGTGTGTTGGTTTTTCTTTTGGTTTGCAATTGAAGCGGCAACCAAAATAAACACAAGAATTGGCGCGATCGCTTTAAGCGCACCGACAAAAAGGCTACCAATTAATCCCGCGCTTTCGGCATGGCTTGGAGAAATTGTCGCGAGCAAAATACCAAAGACGATACCGACAAGGATCTGGACGACGAGGTTACCACGAGCATATCGGGCAACGAGGCTGTTGTGTTGCATACATCATTCCTGCAATTTTATGCCAGAGTGGCAGGGCAATAGTCCATCATTACACGGCGATAATGCCCTTGTATTGCAAGGGGTGAGCATTGCTTCTGGTCACTAAGACACATGATTATCAATTATCCTGTTTTTATAAATTCAGCCATTTTCTTGCTGAATATCACATATCTTAGCTTGGTAATATTTTGTGTCTAGTTTTAGTTTGTTTTTGGATTAAATGTTTGCTCAATGTTATTTAAATAAGATTTTTATGTTGAAAATTATCATTAGTTATGAGTAATGGTTTTTAATAAAGTTGTTAAAAAGGAGACTTTCGTCTCCTTTGATTTTATTGACAACTCAAACGCAACAAATTAATAACTTTGTTGGCGCCTGCGCTTATCATTCATGGCATTGCGAGCAAGTTTACCGAATTGTCGACTTTGTGCTCGTTGCTCTGCCAAAGTCGCGCCGTTAAAGGCTTGTTCTCGCGTTAGTTTTTGATAGTTATTGAAACGACGAACCTCAAGTGTGCCATTTGCAATCGCAGTTTGAACTGCGCAGCCTGGCTCAGTTTGGTGCTTACAATTGCCAAAGCGACAACGCTGAGCGAGCGCCTCAATGTCAGAAAATGCCTCACTGACCCCCGATTCACAATCTGCTAGTTGAAGCTCGCGCATTCCCGGAGTATCAATCAAGATGCCGCCATCAGGTAATAGATGGATAGAGCGCGATGTAGTTGTATGTCGCCCTTTGCTATCGTCTTCACGAATATGCCCAGTTGCCTGTTCTTGTTGCCCGAGTAATGCATTAACAAGAGTTGATTTGCCAACGCCTGAAGAACCGATAAAAGCGAGGGTTTGTCCTTCTTTGCACCAGGTCATGAGTTTAGAAGCACTCTCTATTTCTAAGCCGTTGACTGTCTCTATAGCTAATAGAGGGTCGAGCTTCTGTACTTGGCTTTTTAGTTCATCAGTATTGTCACACAAATCGGCTTTGGAAAGCACGATGACGGGTTCGACTTCGGCTTCATGAGCCAAGGAAAGATAACGTTCAATACGACTTAAATTGAAGTCGTCGTTAAGGGAACAGACGATAAACACTGTATCCACATTGGCTGCGATGAGTTGCTCTGCCACTTTGCTGCCAGCGGCTTTGCGGCTAAAGAGGCTCAAGCGATCCAGTAAGCGAACAAATTGCTGATCTTCATTTAAGATTACCCAGTCTCCGACGGTCATATTGGGTAAAGAATGGTGGGCATTAAGATGAACTTGCCCAGTTTCTGTTGCCAATAAATAACCACTTCGGTGATGCGCAATTACACGAGCAAAGATAGTGTTGTCGTAATCGTCTAATGTCAGTTGTTGCTGAAAAAATGGTTTCCAACCCAATTGTTTTAGAGGGTTTGAAGTTGAAACTAATGTGTCACAAAAAGTATGTGTTTGATTCATTATTGAATTATCCCAGACGCAACAAAGCGCCTTAATACAAATCGCATTAGGGTCTAATTCGGATAGAGTTGACCCCGGTGAAGACCGGGCAGAGAAGGGGAAGTTGTGGTTATGCCACAGAGTTGGTGCTGTTAGGGTTACCCTTGCGATGCCCAGTTAGTGTTATTCAATACAATCATCTTGTGTCCTCTTCGTTGGTTAATAAATAAGTGAGTTAATTAAGCCAAAAGAGTATAGCCGCCGTTTTTTAAAGAGGGTAGCTATACTGCAAAAATATTAACTTTGTTTTGTGATGCGCTCTTCCACAATTTGCGAATACGTGTTGGCTTTTAAGCCGTATATAATTTGGACATGACGATCATCCAATATCACGACGCCATGCGCGCCATGATTTTTGAGTGCGTTCTTATCGATGACGGACGTCTCTCTGAGGGTAAGACGCAGCCGAGTCGCACATGCACCAGTTTCTAGCAGGTTCTCTATGCCCCCAATGGCGTCAATGATCGTGTCGACGTCTTGTTCGACATTGGGGTTGGTATGAGTTAGGAAATTGAAAAATTGCTTCAGCACTGACTTAACCGTCATTTGAAGAGTCTTCGGTCGTTAGTTTTGAAATGGCTTCAACAATCGGTGCCGGTGAGAGCGTATGTGGTACTTTAGTGATTAACGTGCCATCCGGCTTCAAGAAGTAAAAGTAAGAGCTATGATCCAGCGTGTATTTTAGTTCCGAGCCTTCCAATTCTGTCTTGCGGAAAATGACACCATAGTTGTGTGCCAAAGGTGTCGTTACATCAAGTGGTGCCGATAGGCCTTCAATCATTGGATGGAAGTAATGGGCATATTTTGCTGATGCATCGGCCTCATCACGCTCTGGGTCTAAAGAAATGAACATCGGGCGTAGTTGCGCTTTTTGCGCGTAGTCAATTTGATTCAGTGCTCCTGCCAGCATTGCAAGAGAAGTTGGGCAAACGTCTGGGCAGCGAGTAAAGCCAAAATAGACGACTCGGATGCGAGGGTCATTCACATCGAAGATATTGACGGCTTGGTTATTTTCCCCAAACAATACCGTTTGTTGAGAGGTGGAACTGTCCACTTGCTCTGGCTTCGTTTTTTGATTATCTAAATAGCTCTTTACGCCAAACCCGAGTGCGAAAGCAGCTACGAGAAATAGGGACCAATTGCGGCTCATAACGATTCCTTATCTTTGCATTTTTATAGCAGGGTAAACGGTACTCTCTCCATCACTGAGTTCACCAACCCAAGTCATTGCATCCTCCGTGCAAACCGGGAGAATGATGTCACCTTGATATTGGCCAGGAGCGATTTGCTTCAGCAAAAACTTAGGCTCACCCATCTCCATTTCTCTTCCTGAAAGACTTAGGATGAGTTGCTTAGCATCGCTTGTATGCCACTCAACATTTAGAGTGGTAGGAACCAAGGGTTGAGCAGTTTCTGAGTTTAGCGTCATCGTAACATTTTCTTGGACGCAAGAGGTTGTAGAGAGAAAGCAGTATTCATCTATTGACTTGCTTTGAGTGGAAGAAGAAAAGCTTTTTATTAGAGTCGGGGCATAAAATCCCGCAACTAATGCGGCTGAAACAGCGGCGATTTGTAACAGTTTCATTAAGGTTCAGCATTTATCACTTAACATTACGAGCATCGTAGCACAGATGCGCCGCTCGCCAACTCGTGACCTCGGTAAATTGTGCGTTATACCTCGGTGACCAGCTTCTTAGTAACGCGACGGACTTTATTGCATCAAATACAGCAGAGTTTTCAATTGAGATGTTTTGCCCTTAGCCAATAGATAAAAACGGAGCCAATTGGCTCCGTTTTTATTTGGTTCAGTATGTGTTTGATACCAAAGTTATTTATCTGAATCTGCGAATTTCTCTAGACCCAAAACCAGAGCAATGGCTGCAAGCATCATCACGACAGCAAGTACTAACTGAGAAGGTTGTGATGTCACGTGTTCAAATTCAAATGGTGATAGGTTGTGCTGTAGCAATGGCACTTGTTCGCCCTTCGAATTGGTGCGCCAAGTGATGGTTTCTTTCCATGGCCAAATCTTTGGCAACGTACCAATCATTAATCCAGTCAAAAACATCAGGGTGAAATCACGGAACTTGCGTAGTAACCACGACAATAAGTGAGAGAAGGACAGTAAACCGATCACGCAGCCAGACAAAAATAGCGCTAATGTATCGACTTGAAAACCTTTCACTGCGGCTAATACAGGAGCATACATGCCAATCAGCAGCAAAATAAAACTGCCAGAGATACCCGGCAAGATCATCGCACAAATCGCGATAGCTCCAGCGAATAAGGTGTTAATGGCCGTTGGTTCCATGTGTAAAGGTTTGAGCACAGTAATACTATAAGCAAACCCGACACCAACGAGCAGAATGACAAAGCGGACAAGATCGCGTTGCTCAACCTGACGAATAATGTGATACACAGAGACCAAAATCAGACCAAAGAAAAATGACCAAAGTGGGATCGGGTGTGTGTCAAGAAGCCAAGTAATCAACTTTGCTAGCGTTGCAATACTGGTGAAAATGCCGGCAAACAGAGCGATTAGGAAGAATCCGTTGATGTGATTAAACGCGGCTTTAACCCCTTCTTTTCGCCAGATAGAGAAAAGTGAGGGGTTAATGCGTCGAATGCTTTCAAGCAGCGTATCGTAAATACCAGTGATAAACGCGATGGTGCCGCCAGATACACCAGGTACAACATCTGCTGCACCCATGGCGATTCCCTTGAAGAAAGTAATTAAGTAGTTCATTGCTCTAATGCTAAGTCGTTTCGATGGCAGAGAGTATACAAACATTGCGATGAAAAAAGTATGAAATAGTGCTGTAACTACTTGGTTTTATATCCAATCTATTGCCTATCTTTATTACCCGCCAAGAGACAATGCCGCCGTAACGAGCTTTTAATGCTTGGTTTACATTTTTGAGATGATTAACTCTACTATCAATTATCAATCTTGCTTGCATTATGCAATTGCAATTGCAATTTGCATTATAGAATTGCATTTTGATAATTTGCGCGTGAATAAATCCAGCTTATATGAGATCTTGTGCCCAAAAATAAGTCTTTGCATTTTGGCATGATTAATGCATAATACTGCTCGACCCTTCTTAAGCCGAGGGTCACCTAGCCAACTGACGTTGTTAGTGAATACAATTTGTTCACACTAAATATAAGCCAATCGCGATTATTGCGGTTGGCTATTTTTTTATATGAACAACGTTACTTACGTGCTTTGCAAATTGCACTTCTCTTTCTGTCAGTCATAAAAAAGGGCTGACGTGTTACGTCAACCCTTGTGTTTTACTTTACGTTTTAACCCGTTTATCGAGCAGTTCAGTATCCCATTAACTGTAGCAAATTTTCAGCTGTCACAATGGCTTCTTTACGATTAGCAATATTAAGCTTTTGGTACAGGTTGCGAATGTGGGTTTTAATTGTCGTACCTGCCACATCCAGCTCTTGTGCGATTTGCTCGTTACTAAAGCCTGAATAAATCAGCCCCAGAACCTGCCATTCGCGTTGTGTTAATGGGCTAGTACGTACTAGCTCTGGCACATTAGGGTGATTCACCAACTTTTCAATAAAGTCTTCATCAAAGTGAATCGACCGGCTACGTTGATTCGATGAAATGTCCTTCATTAACTGTTGAGCACGGTGACGCTCAAGATCGCCCAGTTCATGGCGGAGGCTCAACTTCTCCAGCAGACCGCCAATGGTTGCACCATCAATCAGGAAGTTTCCGACCATGCCAGTTTGGTTCGTCATTACTAATGCTTCTTTTAACAGTGCCTTGGCTTGCTCCTCATCTTTTTGGCGAGCAGAAAGGACCGCTTCAACCACTAAGTTGCGATTAGTATCTGTGATTAGGTTAGTGCGACGAGCTTCACCTTGGAGGAAATCTAACGCAGCACGAGCGTCGGTATATTGGCCTAAGTTAATGTGGGCGCGGGCAATGTTACGCCATTGCAATTGAGAAAAGTGGTTGCATGCCGATTCAGGACGAACCGCAGTGTTGAGCCATTCTTGCATTGCATCGGTATTCCCGCGCGCTTGCCAAAATAGAATCAACGATAGTGAAGCGTTTGCAGTCCAATCTACGTGGTAAGTCGACTGTTTCATCAAGTGCTGTATATGCTCAATGAATTTACCGGCTTTGTCTAATTCACCGCGTCCAATCGCAATACGCGCCAACATCGAATAGCTATGTAAGTGCTTGCTTGGTGAATGGTTTTCGAGAATTTGCAGACCTTTGTACGCGCATTCTTCCGCTTCATCAAGTCGGTTCCAGCACCAAAGTACTTGCGCGCGAATACGCAGCAAAAATTCATGAAGAGGAACATGCTGAAGCTGCTGATCTTCAATCAGACGAAATGCGGAATCTTGTAGTTCAAAGGCAGCTTGCACGTAACCTTGTGCAATTAAAATCTCGCTTTGCTGCAATATTGCCCATAACGCTTGGTGATATACCTGATACTGACGAGCTAGCTTTTCAGTTTGTTGCATCATCGGCAAAGCACGGTCTAGTTTACCTAGCACGTGGTTAACTTCACCAACAACCGAAGTCGCCACAATTCGGCTACGGTAAATTGTGTTATCAAGTTGGCTAAGCGCTAGCTCCGCTAATTCGAGAGCTTTTTCTGGTTGGTTACTGTTGATAGCCACTTGAGCAAGCAACGCGTTTGCTTGACCTTGATAATGAATATCTAACGCAATGTTACGCTTTTTGTGTTCCTCTTCCGCTTCTTCAAGCAGGTGGCCCACTTGGTTATAACGATGCTGACTTTGAGCCAACCATGCTCGGAGCATCGTAAGTTTTGGGTGGCTGAACAACAGATCATCGTCCAACTTGTTAATTGAGCTTTCCAGTGTGCTGAGTTCGCCTTGGTTAAACATCTTCCAGCCGAATTCGTTTAGGATCTCTACCACTAAGTCCTTATCATTCGATTTTTGTGCATGATGAATCGCTTGGTGTGGTGCTTTTTGCTGTAACCAAGCGATAGCAGCATTGCGGTGGAGATCTTTTTCTTGCTGAGGAATACGAGCTTGGCGCTCATGAGACAAGAACTCGCCAAATAAGTTATGGAATCGGAACCAGTTCTGTTCCCCTTCGAGTGGGTAAATGAATAAGCCGTAACGGTTAAGCGATTCAATCATTCCCAGTGCATCTTCGCGTTGGGTAAGGGCAAACACTAGCTCATCATTGAAGTGGTCAAGCACGGATACTTGCATTAAAAAGTGACGAGTTTCATGATCGAGTAAGTCAAACACTTCTTCGACCAAGTAATCCCACAAGTGCGCGTGATTGAACTGCGATACCGACTCTACAGTTTGTGCCAATGTGCGGTTTTGATGTTGGGCTTGTAATGCGATCAACTGCATCGCCGATGGCCAACCTTCAACATAGGTTCTTAGGCTGTTCGCCATGTCTTCATCAATACCATCGGCGATACGCTGGTTAAAGAAGCGAGTGGTTTCTTCGGTATCAAACGCCAACATCTCGTTGCCGATTTCGATCATTAAATCACGAACACGTAAGTTTGCAGTGCCCAGAGGCGGCGCTGCACGACTGGTTACCACAACGGTGAGGTTGTCTGGCATGTGCTTTAAGAAGAAACGCATGGATTCATGGATTTCATCATTCGTGATTAAATGGTAGTCATCAAGTACCACGTAGCACTCTTGATGAAAGTCAGCCATTTCAGCGAATACTTCGCTAAATAGGGAGCGTAAAGACGAGATCTGACGTTTTTCCGCCAGTTTTTGTGCGTTAGCGCAACTGAAGTTGGTGGCTTTGTTTAATGCTTGAAGCAGATAGTTTACAAAGCGAAAGCCGTCGTTATCGCTGTCATCAATGCTGTACCAACCGACGTTTGGCTTATCGGATAGCCACTGCGCTGCCATTGTTGTTTTTCCGTAACCTGCTGGGGATCGGAATAAAACCAATTTGTAGTAAGGCGCTTGCTGTAGTAAGTCCAACACTCGTGGGCGCACGATGGCATTGTGCAGGCGTCCTGGTCGAGTAAGCTTAGATGGAATCCACATTAGTAGTTATGTCCTTATTTGTGTATACCCAAATGACTGCAACGTGATCATTCTAGTAAAGCCCCCCTTGAAAGCCGTCTTACTGAATGATGTCATCAGCATCAAAAACACTGTTTGAATGCCGGATAATGTCGCTACTGTTGGGGCTTGCGTCCGTCTGAAAAACCATTCCATACGGTCACTTAGATATAAAAGCTAGCGAAAACTAGAAATAACTCACATCGCCTAATTCTAGTTTGTATAAAAAGCGTACAATCCTGTGAGCTGAGTGGGATGTTACGACATCAGAAATGTTCGTTACTTTGATCCACTTCCTAATTCTCAAGGGTTGATGGATTTACCATCAACTACGCCCTTTATTTGTGATTGTCGTCACTTAAATATCGTTTGTTTCGTTAGCGTTAAGATCGCGTTGCACATAGATTACGAAAAGTTCTTCTACGCTGACCGAGTTAATGTGACCGATATTACAATTTTCACATCATCAGATGAGTGGACTATAAAAAGCGTCATGAACGGGTTTTAACCTTTCTCACATTCCATTGTGATCAAAATCACTAAGAACTGGTGCAAAGTTCACTTTGTTGAGATTTGGATCACTAACCTAGCAATGGTACCCCCTCTACGCCCTCAGCCCTCCTCCTTCAAAGGATGAGAATTAGGAGGATGTTTATTCACAGAGGTAAATGCACGATGTATGGCAGATGAATTACCAAAAGACGTGAGAATTTCGTAATGAAACCTACTCAACAAAAACAATTTGACAAGAAGTCGTTCCAAGAAAGCGTAAAGAAACACCTATCTGTAACTTACGCTCATACGATTGAAAACGCAGACAGCCGAGCATGGTACCTAGCAATGGGGCATGCTCTGGCTGAATTTACTACTCTAGATTTGCTTGCGACAGAAGAAGATCCGCGCATTAAAAGTGCGAAGAGCGTTAACTACCTTTCGCTAGAATTCCTTATCGGTCGTTTGACTGGTAACAACCTAATCAGCATGGGTCTGTACGAACAAGTAACAGAAGCAATGGCTGAACTAGGTTACAACCTAACTGATCTGCTAGAAGAAGAGCGCGACCCATCATTGGGTAACGGTGGCCTTGGTCGTCTGGCTGCGTGTTTCATGGATTCATGTGCGGCACAAGAATTCCCAACTGTCGGCTATGGTTTACATTACGAATACGGTCTATTTAAACAGTCATTCAAAGATGGTCGCCAGCAAGAAGCACCTGACGCATGGCGCGGTGTAGAGGGCTACCCCTGGGAAATTGCGCGTCCAGAACTTGCGCAAGAGATCGGTTTCTACGGTCACGTTGAAGTGATTAACGAGAACGGTAAAGAAGTTCGCAAATGGGTACCAGGCATGACAGTAAGAGCAATGCCTTGGGATCTGCCAATTGTGGGTTACGAATCAGACACGGTTTACCCGCTACGTCTTTGGGAATGTCAGGCGATTGCACCATTCTCACTAGCAAGCTTTAACAATGGTGATTACTTCGAAGCTCAGCACGCACTGATCGACGCAGGTAACATCACTAAAGTGCTTTACCCGAATGACAACCACGAGAAAGGTAAAACACTGCGTCTAATGCAGCAGTACTTCCACTCAGCAGCGTCTGTACGTGACATCCTACGTCGCCACGAAGCTGCGGGCTACTCGCTAGCGGATCTACCTAAGCAAGAGACTATCCAGCTTAACGATACACACCCAACGATTGCGATTCCTGAACTAATGCGCATCCTGATGGATGAAAAAGGTTTAGCTTGGGAAGCGGCTTGGGAAATCAGCTCTAAGACATTTGCGTACACCAACCACACGCTACTTCCAGAAGCACTAGAGACATGGCCAGAGTCGCTAATCCAGCACCTGCTACCACGTCACATGGAGATCATTTACGAGATCAACCACCGCTTCCTACAAGACGTACGTGCAATGTGGCCGGGTGATGTCGCGAAGCAACAGAAGCTTTCTATCATCGAAGAAGGTTTCCACCGCATGGTTCGCATGGCAAACCTATGTGTAATCGGCTCTTACGCAGTAAACGGTGTAGCAGCACTTCACTCTGAATTGGTTAAGAAAGACCTATTCCCAGAGTTCCACGAAATGTACCCGACACGTCTACACAACGTAACGAACGGTATTACGCCACGTCGCTGGTTGAAGTTCTGTAACCCAGGTCTGTCTCAGCTTATCACTGAGAAAGTCGGCCCAGAATGGCCAGCGAAACTAGAGCAACTTGAAGGTATTGCGAAGTACGCTACTGACGCGACATTCCAAAAAGAATTCATGGCAGTGAAGAAAGAGAACAAAGAACGCCTAGCAACTTGGGTGAAAGAGAACATGGGTATCGAGCTCGATACTAATGCAATCTTCGATGTTCAAATCAAGCGTCTGCACGAGTACAAACGTCAGCATCTAGACTTGCTACACGTACTGTCTCTGTACCACCGTATTCTTAATGAACCAGGTTTTGAGTGTACGCCACGCGTTGTGTTCTTCGCAGCAAAAGCAGCACCGGGTTACCACCTAGCGAAAGAAATCATCTTCGCAATCAACAAGATTGCAGACAAGGTGAACAACGATCCTCGCATCGGTAACAAGCTGAAAGTGGTATTCATCCCTGACTACCGCGTGAGCATGGCTGAAATCATTATCCCTGCGGCTGACGTTTCTCAACAAATCTCGCTAGCGGGTAAAGAAGCATCAGGTACAGGTAACATGAAGATGGCGCTAAACGGTGCCCTAACTATCGGTACGATGGATGGTGCGAACGTTGAAATTCGTGAAGAAGTGGGCGATGAGAACATCTACATCTTCGGTCTAGACGTTGAAGGTGTGAAAGCGCTAAAAGCTCAAGGTTATAACCCATTTGACTACTACAACGCGGATCACCTACTCAAAGCGTCCATGGACCTACTACTGGGTGAAGAATTCACTCTAGGTCAACCGGGCCTACTACGTGCAACGTACGATAGCCTGCTGGATGGCGGTGACCCATACCTATGTCTTGCGGACTTCGCATCGTATGTGAAAGCGCACGAAGACATGAGCGAACAATATAAAGATCAAGCTGGCTGGGCGAAGAAGGCCATTCTTAATACCGCCCTTGTTGGCAAGTTCACGTCAGACCGCTCAATCCGAGACTACGTGAACAATATCTGGAAACTTGAAGCGGTGAAACGCTAATAGAACCTAGTTAAGACCAAGGTAGCCAAGCGCTACCTTTGGTCATTTTCCAAAAGAAGTTATTGATAACAATAAAACCCTACATGGAAGGTGTTGGTATTACCTTCGGAGAAAGCGATGAAAGAACAAACAGCATTAAAGAAAGTCGCGGAAATGGCGAGATTGGCTGATAGCTATGTCAGTGCTTGGGGAGATGAGGCTAAAGTGTCTGAGGAGACGCTACGCCGCTTGCTCGCTTCGCTTGGCTACGATACTAGCAGTGATGAAAAACTACTGGCTTCTGCTGAAAAGAAACATAAAAAAGACGTACTAGCCCCTGTTCTTGTTTTACGCGACGGCGAACCAGTCGAAGTGGAACTAAACCTAGGTACGAGTGCTCGTGAGAGTGAATTCAGCTGGCGTTTAGAAACAGAACAAGGAGAGGTACTTGAAGGCTATCTTCAGTCCCAAATTGTTCGTGATGAGCGTGCTGAGGGTGGCCCTCTAGTGTTTGCATTGCCAAAGAACTTGGCTTGGGGTTATCACAAACTGATCATCAGTCGTAAGCGTCGTAAAACACCTTACGAGATGTCATTGATCATTACGCCGAAAGCGTGTTTCAAACAAGACGATCTAAACCAACACAAAAAGCTATGGGGTCCTAGTATCCAGCTTTACACACTGCGTACTCAGCATAACTGGGGCATCGGTGATTTTGGCGACCTAAAACAACTGGTGAGTGATATTGCCTCTCGTGGCGGTGACTTCATTGGCTTGAACCCTATTCACTCGCTGTTCCCTGCGAATCCAGAAGGGGCAAGCCCATACAGCCCGTCTTCTCGTCGTTGGTTGAACATCATGTACATCGACGTAAGCTCTGTACCTGAATTCGCGCTAAGTGCAGAAGCACAACAGCGTGTTGGTAGCGCAGAGTTCCAACAACGTTTACAAAAAGCGCGAGACTCTCATTGGGTGAATTACACCGAAGTTTCGCAACTAAAAATGAGCGTTCTTCCGCTACTATTCAGTGAGTTTAAAGCTCGCCATTTAGACAAAAACACCGATCGCGCTCGTGCCTTCTTGGACTTTGTTGAAAAAGGCGGCGACAGCTTGCTACATCAAGCTGCATTCGATGCACTTCATGCTGATTTACATGCAGAAGATGCAAACATGTGGGGTTGGCCTGTATTCCCTGAGAAATACCGCACATTCGACGCAGCTGGTACTCAGAAGTACATCAAGGATAACCAAGATCGTGTTCACTTGTACATGTACCTGCAATGGATCGCAGACGATCAAATCAAAGAAGCGCAAGCGCTAGCCGAAGAAAAAGGCATGGCTGTGGGTTTGTACCGTGACCTTGCGGTTGGTGTTGCTGATTCTGGTAGTGAAACATGGGCTGATGAAGGCGCGCTAGTATTGGATGCAAGCATCGGTGCGCCACCAGATGTTCTTGGTCCACTAGGTCAAAACTGGGGTCTACCACCGCTAAACCCACAAGTGTTGGAAGCAACTGGCTACGATGCATACATCAAGCTACTGCGTGCAAACATGAAACACTGCGGTGCGCTGCGTATTGACCACGTTCTTGGTCTACTTCGTCTATGGTGGATTCCAAAAGGCGAGAAAGCGACAGAAGGTGCTTACCTGTACTACCCAGTTGAAGACATGCTAGCAATCCTAGCGCTAGAATCTCATCGTCATCAGTGTTCTGTAATCGGTGAAGACTTGGGTACTGTGCCTGATGAAATCGTGGATATCCTTCGTGATGCGGGTGTGCATTCGTACAAAGTCTTCTTCTTCGAAACATCAAAAGACGACGGCGGTTTTATTTCTCCGAAGCACTACGCTGAGCAGTCTATGGCTGCGCTGTGTACGCACGATATGCCAACACTACGCGGTTTCTGGCACTGTGATGACTTGAAGATGGGGCGTGAGATTGGTCTGTACCCTGATGAGCAGCAGTTGGAAGGCCTATTCGCTGACCGCTTGAAGTGCAAACAAGGCATTCTAGACAGTGTTCGCTGGCATGGCTATTTGCCAGAAGGCATTGGTCATGATGCTCAGTACGTGCCAATGGATTCATACCTAAGCGAAGCGCTGCAACTGCACGTAGCCGCGGGTGACTCTGCACTGCTTAGTGTTCAGCTTGAAGACTGGCTAGAAATGGATCAACCGGTCAATATTCCTGGTACGGTGGATGAGTATCCAAACTGGCGTCGTAAATTGTCGATGAACCTAGATGAAATCTTCAGCCGTGAAGATGTGAACCGTATTTCTAAACGCCTTACTGAAGTTCGTGCACAGGCGAGTAAGTAAGATGCCTAGAGTGGCGTAGATGGACGAGCTGATTACCAATTTTGTTAGCTCAGAGGTACGAAAGTTCCGTCTAGGTCACTCATTCCTAAAACACAATCCGTTAGGATGAAGTACCGTTATTATGCCCGCGACAATAGCGGGCATTTTTGTATTTTGACGCCGTTTACGCAACGAACGTGAGAAGCGGAGTCTTTTTGTGAGTTCACAACGTTGGCTGTGGAGAAACCGATGTTTGATTCAGATCTCTGGTCTTGAAAAGGATGTTGGCTCTAGGGAGAAAGATTTGAAAACCACCAAAACCAAGAAAATAAAGAAACAACACGAACGCGCATACGAACTGCTTGCTGAGGCGGCTTACTCAGATCCATTTGCGGCGCTGGGTCCTTTCATTGACGACGAAGCTTCGCTGAGAGTTTGGATGCCGGGCGCAAACAAGGTTGAACTGCTTGTTAATGGTGAACCTCGCGTGGCGCTTGAGCGTGATGGCGACAGCGGTTTCATCTTAAAAGAGCAACGCGATTTACACCTGACCCACTACCGTTTAGCGGTCGATTGGAATGGTGTTGAACAAATTATTGATGACCCGTACCAGTACCACAATATCTACCAAGAGTACGAGCATCTGCATACGCCAAAAGACATGTATCACTACATGGGCGCACACTTTGTCACGCTAGAACGTGGCGGTGAAAACATCTCTGGTGTGCGTTTCCTTGTTTATGCACCACATGCATCTGCTGTTAGCCTTGTGGGTTGCTTCAACCAATGGGATGGCCGTCGTCATCCAATGCAACGCTTAGACTACGGTATCTGGGGCCTATTCATTCCTGGTTTGGAAGAGGGGGTACAATACAAATTTGAGCTCAAAGGGCCAAATGGGGAAGGGTTGCCACACAAACAAGACCCTTGGGGTTTCTACTCTGAGCAATACCCATCGTTCGCATCCATTACCTACGATCACAAGCGTTACCAATGGCAAGATGCGAAATGGCAAAACCGTGCAGTGACACAAAAGCGTGATGAAGCGTTATCGTTTTACGAGCTACATGCTGGATCATGGAAGCGCGACGAGAACGGTGATTTCCTGAACTACCGCGAACTCGCGGAGCAGTTGGTGCCATACCTTGTGGATATGGGCTACACCCACGTTGAGCTGATGCCTGTGTCTGAGCATCCATTCTATGGTTCATGGGGCTATCAACCTGTTGGCTTGTTTGCACCAACTAGCCGTTTTGGCTCACCTGATGATTTCAAATTCTTCGTGGATGCGTGTCACCAAGCTGGTATCGGTGTAGTGCTGGATTGGGTTCCTGCGCATTTCCCATCGGATGATCATGGTTTAGCTAACTTTGATGGTACGCCTTTGTTCCATGATCCAGATCCTCGTCGCGGTTGGCACCAAGATTGGAACTCCTACATTTACGATTTAGGCCGTGAACATGTACGTCGCTTCCTTGTCTCGAATGCGCTGTACTGGTTTGAACAATTCCATATTGATGGCATTCGTGTCGATGCTGTTGCGTCGATGCTCTATCTCGATTATTCACGTAGCCACGATCAGTGGGTCCCGAACGTTGATGGTGGCAACGAAAACTACGACGCAATCGCAACCTTAAAATGGATGAACGAAGAAGTGTACAAGCACTTCCCGAATGCGATGACGATTGCGGAAGAGTCAACGGCGTTTCCGGGTGTGTCTGCGCCAACCTTTATGGGTGGTTTAGGCTTTGGCTTCAAGTGGAATATGGGGTGGATGCACGACAGTCTTTCATACATCAAAGAAGATCCTGTTCACCGTAAATACCACCACAATACCATCACCTTCCCGCTGGTTTATGCGCACAGCGAAAACTACGTCTTGTCTCTCTCTCACGACGAGGTGGTGTACGGAAAAGGCTCTATCCATAACAAGATGCCGGGCGATGAATGGCAGCAAACCGCAAACCTACGTGCATACTACGGTTATATGTATGGTCAACCGGGCAAAAAGCTGAACTTCATGGGCGCGGAAATCGGCCAAACGGCGGAGTGGAACCACGATGATCAGTTGCAATGGTTCTTGCTGGAATACGAACGTCATCAAGGCGTTCAAAAGCTGATGCGCGATTTGAACCACTTGTACCGAAATGAAGCGGCGATGCACGATCAAGATTGTGTTCCTGCTGGTTTTGAGTGGCGTCTACAAGACGAGGCAGATGCAAGCATCCTAGCGCACGAGCGTATCAGTAAAGAGGGTGAGCGTATTCTCATCATCACCAACTTTACGCCCGTACCACACGAGCGTTTCCGTTTAGGTGTTCCAAATGCAGGTCAATACGAACTGCTGCTGAACACGGACGACAGCAAATACGGCGGAAGCGATTTTAAAGTGCTGACCAGTGTGAAAACGGAACAAGTCGAAAGTGAATCACTGCCTCAATCACTTGAGCTTCGTTTGCCTCCACTTTCAACCGTGTTCTACAAGCTGCACAAATAATTTAGTCTAATCAAATTCTAAGCCCGTTTTACATTGTAAATCGGGCTTTTTTTAACCAAGTTTTCACTAACGATAAACAGACTGCATACTCTATACTTGCATCATATTGTTTTATGAAATCAGGCTAGGTCGGACTTTGAGAAAGATTAAATCCCTTCTGTTCAATATCTTATTGGTGCTTTTGCTTTTACCAGTGATGCTCGTTGGCATAGTGAAATACATCGATCCACCAATTTGGGGATGGAAGATCAGCCGCATAATTTCTCCTCCTGAAGGATTTCCTGAAGAGAGTCAAAATGAATGGGTGCCTTTGAGTGATATTTCTAAACACATTCAACTGGCCGTGATTGCGACAGAAGATCAAAAGTTCCCGACCCATTACGGAGTGGATTTTGATTCCTTGTTTAAAGTGATCTCAGAGTCTGGCGAGAGCGGTCCCTCTCGCGGTGCGAGCACGATTACTCAGCAAACTGCAAAGAACGTGTTTCTGTTTCCTTCACACTCTTATGTGCGCAAAGCGTATGAGCTTTATTTTGCTCTGCTGATGGAAGCAATGTGGAGTAAAAAACGCATTCTTGAAGTGTATTTGAATGTGGTGGAGTTTGGTCCAGGTATTTATGGCGCGGAAGCCGCTGCGCAAAACTACTTTGGTATTCCTGCTAAACAACTTTCAACACGCCAAGCAGCAAGGCTTGCGGTGGTGCTGCCAAATCCGTATCGCATCAAAGTTTACCCTCAGACGTCTTACACCATCAGCCGCGTCAATTGGGCGATGAGACAAATGCGTAACCTTGGTAGCGTTCAGCTTTAAACTCCTTTTTACCCTGCTCATAAGTAGAACTACGCCCCCATAAAAGCAAAATGTGAAGCGTCACAAGCTTTAGGGCGTAGCTTTTCAGAATGATGCGCTCAGTTTTTCATCCATTTACTATTAGTGTGAATAAAACTACAACACGAATACTGCGCCTATGCGCAACCAATGGACTGAACGATGAAACTGAATCTGATTACGACGACCTTATTGCTTGCATCGGCAAGTGCCATCGCCGAGCCAAACATCACCATTTCTACCACGACCAACAGCCGTGACTTTCCTTTAAGTGCAGAGCAACCTTTGGTTGTGCCCTTAACCAAAGACGGATACACGCTCAAAATCACGGGTGTTGAAGGCGACTGTGTCGCGCCTGATGGTCAGAAGGTCAAATTCAACAAACCTATCGCGCTGAACTGCGGAAAACCAACAGAACTGCCGTTAAAAATCCGTTTTACTGGCGATTACTCTTTTGCTTTTGATGCGGAAGCCAAAACTCTACGCTTCAAGCGTGAACCTAAGAAAGCTGCCAAGACAGAATTCAAACGCCCAATCCCACAAGTGCAATGTGAGGTTTACCAAGGCGGCGAAGTCACCATCGCGCTGGGTGACAGTTTCCCCGATGGCACCAAGTTGCGTGATGCCTATTCTGGTCAAATGGTCGAAGTAAAAGATCAGCAAGTATCGCTGACACCAAGCAAAGATTCCGGCGGTTTGGTGCTACTAGAGCCAGTGAAGAAAACCAAAGAAGCAGTACCGTTTGATTACCGTAATGCCAACATTTACTTCGTGATGGTCGACCGTTTTAACAATGCCGATACCAGCAATGATAACAGCTATGGGCGCAAGAAAGACGGCAAAGAAGAGATTGGTACCTTCCACGGTGGTGACCTAAAAGGCGTGATCGAAAAGCTAGATTACATCAAGAGCCTAGGTACAGATGCAATTTGGCTGTCGCCAATCGTTGAGCAAGTGCATGGTTTTGTGGGCGGCGGCGATAGCGGCTCATTCCCATTTTACGCTTACCACGGTTACTGGACGCGTGATTTCACCAAGATTGATGAGAACTTCGGTAACGAAGATGACCTGAAAAAGCTGGTGGAAGAGGCACACAAACGTGGCCTTAAAGTATTGATGGACGCAGTAATCAACCACACCGGTTACTCAACGTTAGCCGATTTGCATTTTGATGGTATTGAGGTGTTAAAACCAAACGCTGAACTACCTAAGAAGTGGGGGGATTGGCAACCAAAAGCGGGTGAAAATTGGCATAGCTACCACCAGAATATTGATTACCAGAGTCCAAACTGGGCGAAATGGTGGGGCGGTGACTGGATAAGAACAGGTCTACCGGGATACCCAGCTCCGGGCAGCAGTGATATCACCATGTCATTGGCGGGTTTGCCTGACTTTATCACTGAATCAGACAAAGCCGTGAAGCCAGCTCAATGGCTATTGGATAACCCTGGCACTCGCGTTGAGGCGCGTGATAATTACACCGTCTCGGACTACCTAATTGAGTGGCAAACTGATTGGGTGAAACGCTTTGGTATTGATGGTTACCGTGTCGACACGGTGAAGCACGTTGAAGGCGATGTGTGGAAACGCTTGAAAGAAGAGGCATCAAGCAGCCTTGAGCAGTGGCGTAAAGAGAACGGCAAGTCAGGTCAGCCATTCTGGATGATGGGTGAAGTATGGGGACATAGCGCTTATCGCAGCCCTTACTTTGACGATGGCTTTGATGCGTTGATTAACTTCGACATGCAGAAGAAATTAGATAAAGGCGCGGCGTGTTTCAGCCAAATGGCAGACACTTACCAAAGCTATGCGGACACTATCGCCAATGAGAAAGACTTTAACCCTGTGAGCTACATGTCTTCTCACGATACCGAGCTGTTCTTCTCTCGCTTCAAAGATTACGGTATGCAGCGTAACGCCGCGAATGCACTGCTTCTGAGTCCTGGTGCTGTTCAGGTTTATTATGGTGATGAAATTGGTCGTAACATTGGTCCTTACGCGGATGATTTCCACCAAGGCACACGTTCTGACATGGTGTGGAAGCTATCGGATGAGAAGCAAGCGCTACTCAAACACTGGCAAACCCTTGGTCAGTTCCGTAAAGCGCACCCAGCGATTGGTGCAGGTCAACATCAAGTGATTGAACAAGAAGGTGCGTATGTGTTCTCTCGCTCGCTTGGCAATGACAAAGTCGTTGTGGCGTTTGTGGGTCGCGAAAAGTAGTTAGAACTTCGTTTTAAGCCTAGATAGAAAAAGCCCTTCCTTGAGTTATCAGGGAAGGGCTTTGTTGTTTTAGTTCGCCAGTTCTTGGTCGATGACTTGTTCTAGCTCGTCAAACGGCACATAGCCAGGAATGACTTGATCATTAATGATCAACGCAGGCGTGCCGCGTAAACCAAGTTGCGTGAAATACTGATAGTTTTTATCAAGCAACGCCTTGGTCTCTTTGTCGTCGACAAGCTGCGCTTCTGTCCCCGTTTTTTTCGCGATTTGATTTAAGGAACGTGCGTCATGTGCGCCCGGTTTTTTCACCAATAACTCATGCACTTGTTCGTACTTATCTCGCTGGTTTTGCCAAACATTTAATGCGTAACTTGCCGAGTTGTAGCCGTTTTTCTCGTATTGTTCTTTAAAAGAGACATTGAGGTTAAGCACTTTTACCTGCGGATATTCCTTACCAACTTTGACCAGCTCTCCTTCTAAACGTTTACAAAAAGGGCAGCTGTAGTCTGTTACGTTAATAATGGTTAACTCAGGGTTTTCAGCACCAAAAGAGGAATGTTTGCCATCACTTAGATATTGACGAACCTCCTTCAAGGTGTCGCCAAATGACTGTTGATACGCAATGTACTCTTGAAGGTTTTGGTGCAATGAATCAAGAATTTGAGGGTTATCTTTTAGTATCTGATTAACTTCCTCTAGCTTTTGTTCTGCGGTCTTTTCTGATGCGAAAGATACGGCAGGTACGATAGCCATCGTTAACGCCAAAAGTGTACGAGTGAATGTCATAATATTTCCTAAAACTTTTAAATTTCGTTGTTTGTTATGTGAAGTGAATAAAATATGTACAAAAGTCAGGCCGAAAGGTCTCTCGCCTTGCTGGCTTTATTCTCTAAACACGCAAAGTTTTAGGTGAACCCGATACTTTTCCGGTATCGGTTCTGTGTATTCCAGATAGCGAATTGCTGTGGTTGTCATCGGCAGCGCCACAATCAAAGCAAACAGAAAAAATGGAATAAGAATATGATCAAACTGATGTTGGTAAGCTTGAACCAGCTTTTCTGAAAGGTCGCAAGATGGTGATAAATTCACGCTTTCATCTTGCTGACTCTGTATTTGGTGAGCCTTCGGGCAGCTTTTCGAGAAACCAGAATTTTGGCTTAAGCATATCATCACCACCCAAAGCACGAGGGCGAGTGTCCATTTGGCTATTTTATATTGTGAGCGTAACAATGGGTCGTATAGTCCTGTTAATTCTGGTTTATGCCGTTTACATATGACCGGGCCATCCTAACCTAAATTTCGTGGCTGAATGTTACTTTCGAGTTAATCGATATTGCCTCAATGCCAAAGTATGAAGTACGTCATGAATGTTGTAGAAAGCAATATTCGTCAGAATAATTTGTTGAGTTGATGAAGAAGTCGTGAGCTATCGACATAGATTAATATACCTAATTGTTAGCACAAATTTTTATTATCTTTCAATTGTGATTGGAATCATAAAACAAAACTTCATAACTGAGTCGCGATAATGTTCGGCAGGCGGATTGATTTTGATCATCTCTCTAGCACATTATTCAGGTGAACATATGTGTTAAGTTCCACATGTGTAGGTAATGTTATGAAAATTCCTGTTCAAACTGAGCGTAAAGTTACACTGGGGTGCTACGTTGCTCTGGCGTTTGCGGTCGTGTTCTTTTCTGGCCTGATGCAATCTAGCGAATGGTACGGTGTATTCGATTTTACAACGCTCAATGGCTCTTTCGGCAAGGTGGCGTATGGTGTCACCGAAACGGCTGACGGTGTGCAAGTTGCAACAACGTCGCTTCGCGGTACTGGTGGTAGCGGTGCTCGCGACGGTTTCATTTTCGCACTTACTTTGATTCCAACTGTTATGTTCGCCTTAGGTATGATCAACGTACTTGAGCACTACGGTGCACTTGAAGCAGCTCGTAAGCTTCTTACTCCTCTTCTACGTCCTCTAATGGGCATCCCTGGTAACTCTGGTCTGGCTTTAATTGCTTCTCTACAAAGTACCGATGCAGGTGCGGCAATGACGCGTCAGCTAAAAGATGAAGGTCACCTAACTAAGCGTGAAACGGACGTATTTACCATGTTCCAGTTCACTGCAGGTGCAACCATCGTGAACTTCTTCTCATCGGGTGCTGTGCTGTTCACACTGACGATGGCTGACGGCTCTCTAGCAGTAACGTCTTCTATTGGTTTAGCAGTTGTGGTGATGTTCGCATTTAAGATCATCGGCGCGAACCTGTTCCGTATCTACCTGAACATGACGGAAGGTAAAGAAGACAAGCAAGACCAAAACAAATCAGAGAACCTAAAAGAGGAGACGGCATAATGGGTGACGTTAAAGCGAAAAAACCAATGGTGACGGATATCTTCGTCGAGGGTGCTAAGAAAGGCTGGGTAATTGCGACTACCTCTACGGTGCCTAACGTATTGATGGCGTTCGTTATCATCAAAGCGCTTCAAATCACTGGCGCGTTGGATCTGATGGGCACGGTGTTTTCTCCAATCATGGCGGTGTTTGGTCTTCCGGGTGAAGCAGCAGCGGTATTGATCGGGGCTTGGATGTCGATGGGCGGCGCGGTTGGCGTAGTGATTACACTGTTTGACCAAGGTATCCTGAACGGCACGCACATTGCGATTCTTGCGCCTGCAATTTACCTAATGGGCTCTCAGGTTCAGTACATGGGTCGAATTATGGGACCTATCGGTACTGAAGGTCGTTATATCCCAATTATGATTGCGATTTCCGTATTGAACGCATTTGGCGCAATGCTAGTCATGAACTTGTTTGTTTAGGGGGCAATCATGCAGTTTTCTCTCAATGAATATCTCGAAGAACTTCGTCCTCTCATCAATGTCGATTGTGGCACGTACACGACTGATGGCATTGAGTTTATCGCTTCTCAATTTGAAGAGAAGTACCAAGCGATGTCAGGTTGGAGCGTAAAACGCATCGACTGTGGCAGAGCGGGCATCGGTCTTGAAGTTCGAAACAAGCCTGAGGCTGAGCAAGTTGACGTGATGCTGATTGGTCACATGGATACAGTGTTCCCTGTCGGCACCGCTGGATTACGTCCTATGTCTCAAGACGCTGACAAAGCGTACGGTCCGGGTGTCTCGGATATGAAATCTGGCTTGCTGAATATTGTGTACGCGATGCGTAACCTCGACCAAGCGGTGTTGGATAAACTGTCGATTTGTATCTGCATGAACCCAGATGAAGAGACGGGCTCTCTGGACTCTGTGGATTGGATTCAATCAGTAGCGAAAAACGCTAAGAATGTACTGGTTGCAGAAGCAGCACGTGCAGATGGCGGTTTAGTGAAAGCGCGCAAAGGCATGGCTCGCTACAAAATGACCTTTAATGGCGTTGCTGCTCACGCAGGTAACGAGCCAGAAAACGGTCGCAGCGCAATCACTGAGATGGCGAATTGGATTCTCGCAGTCAATGCAATGACCAACTTTGAATCTGGTACTACTCTGAACGTCGGTATTATTTCTGGCGGCAACGGTGCGAACATCGTCCCTGAGCACGCTGAAGCGATCGTGGATGTACGTTTCTGGAGCAACGAAGAATACGATGATGTCGACAGCAAGCTAAACGGCATGCTGGAAACACCATTCGTTGATGGTGTGAGTATCGAGTTGGTTCGTGAAGCTTACAAACCTTCTATGGTGCCAAGTGCGCAAACGGAAAGCCTGATGGCATTAGTTGAAGAAGCCGCAAGTGAACTGGCTATCGACATCAACTGGAAAGAAGTGGGTGGCGGCTCTGATGCAAACAATACGGCAATTCTTGGCATTCCAACTTTGGATGGTCTAGGACCTATCGGTGCAGGTTTCCACAGTGACCAAGAGTACTTGTTGCTTGAGTCTATCGAACCACGTATCAAAATGCTGATGCGTGTACTGGAGAAGATAGCTCAGTAGCGCCCTCGGCAACTTAGTTCCCAACATCACGATCCCCAGACTTCGGTTTGGGGATTTTTCTATCTGTGTTTTTGTTTCACTTTACTATCATTTCTTGTTATTAATCTTGCGTTCAGGTTCGATTTATTAATATGTTGGCCACAGTCATAAATTTCGGAGGCAACGATGAGCACAACAATGTCTGTAAAATCGGCGCCGAAAGACGCCAAAGATCAAACGATGCAAGCGCCAGATGAGAAAACATTCTGGCGAAAAATGAAAGGGTCGGTTAAGAAAGCGGGTGAAGAAATTGCCGTAATGGGCATAAAATCATGGCTCGCGATGACAGATTCCAACACCGCCGTTCGCCACAAGGCTATACTAGGTGGCGCGCTGGCTTACTTCGTCCTACCAACAGATATGGTGCCAGACGTACTAGCTGGCGTCGGTTTTACCGATGATATGGCGGCACTTACCTTAGCCGCGAACTCAGTCGGTAATGCCATCACTAAAGAACACGAAGCACAAGCCAGAGAAAAACTGAATTCGATGTCTGATTAAGTTGAAAGTTTATTTTACAGCACTAATAGCCATTTGTGCTGCTCGATAAAGTTTTCCAAATACCATAAGAAAAACGTTTCTAATAAACTTTGCAGACATATCTTCAATTGCTGTTACTGGTTTTCCAATAAACACCAGCATATGGCCTAACAGCCCTTTGACTTGTGATTCTCTTACTTTAGAAGCTTTAGCTACTTTTTCTATATTTCTGGCGAGTATATCATAAAATGTCATTCCAGTAGATACTGTGGCTTGGGCTGCTATTGCTGCAAACAAGCCAGTATCTTTTAATAAGGTTATTAATGCTGCTTGAATTCTTTCTGACCAATATTCTGTAAATGATGCTTGGTTTCTGTGCTCAAACTTAAATCTAGTAGGTGTATACAAGTACTTGTTAGATCTGACTTTTATTGCTCCCCACGTTTCGGAGTTAGCATTATCTAAATACCCTAAGCTTGTTTCGCTAGACATACTATGAGCATTTAAATTAAAGCCAGTACTAGCGTCTAAGCGGTACTCATCGCCATTATGTGGAGCATGAATAAATGGCCAGACAGGTACTTTAGGCACAGGATCTGCGCCGTGAGTACAGCGGTATACTTTGTCGTTGCTTTTACTAGATTTACGGGAATATTGTTCTAAACCAACTCTAGGTGCGCCAAAAGTATATAAATTCACTCTTAATGAATATTCTTCTCTCAGCCAATCAGAACATAATGAAGCCAGAGCTCCTCCTAAGCTATGCCCAACACAATGAATACGGTTAGGTAAATTTTGGCATTGCTGTAAATATTGTTTTATGCTTGGTTTGATACTTGAAAATGAATTAATAAATCCAGCATGAGCGATAGAGCCATTTGGAGAGCCTTTAAGGCCGACATTTAGGTTGGTTACCCAATCATTGGCGTTTTGCGTCCCTCTAATGGAAATTACTAAATCTCCCTTATATTTTCCTTTCCCAATACCAATTACCGCAAATGCTTCAGATGTTCTCATTACACCAGGTACCACTTTTCTAAACAATGGTATACGATCTAATCCTGTGATGCCTCCAGTTCGGCCACTAAAAACATCTTGCTGCGAAAATGCAAAGTGTTTTTCAAAACCTCCTTCTCCCCTAAACGCTAGTCTCCCTTGTCCCTGGTATACTCCATACGGTATGTTCGCGATCTCTGATGCAAGTTTTGGTGTTAAAGACGGCATTATGTATCCTCCGTAAACTCTGTTTTATATAAAAATCCATTTAAATTGCAGTTGCTAATAACCATTAGATCTCGAGCACTTTCTAGATTGATATTTTTGAAAAAATATCGGAATTCTTTATTTTTAAGCTCACAGTAAAGGTTATTTAAGTTATCTTTTATAAATATAGGCGGTGAAACGTAGCTTAACTGAGACTCCCAAATGTACTTCTTTTCTTCATTTATATAGGTATATATTCCGATATATGAATATGTTTGATTCAAAGCTGATTCTTTAAACCGTTGAGAATGTATGACTGGCTTAAAGTGAAATTCACCTAACTCATTAGTAATTGAACTCCTTTTGTAAGCATTCTTTAAAAAATTAGCTTCTAAGTAAACGGTTAAATTTTTTAGAGGTCTTTGATCAAGAACTAAAGTACCTTTTATCTCTGGGCTTAATGTATATTTAAATTTCTTAAAAAAATCGAACATACTTTCGTTGAAACCTAATGCAAGTATTGGAAATGAGAATATGAATAAAAAAAGACTATTTTTAAACATGAAATTATGATGTATGTATCTTAGTACCAACTTAATTATCAGACTACTATCTATCGCGATTTGGTTTTGAACTTTAATTTGATAATGGAATTTGTATCTCTATATGATGAAAATGTCCCTTATATCATTTTCAAAGTGATAAACATAGGCGAGTTATCTTAACCCTCTAGATGAACTAATATAGAATCTAACTACTGACCTATTAGTAATTGAAACAACCTTCGGGGGGACGAGAATTTTATCTAAACCTTTTTGATTTCGGGTTAATTGGAAATAAAAAACCACCTTAGAGTAAGGTGGTTTTTGCTTAGACAGGATAATTTAACTTGGAAGTATTTAAGCTTCCGCGCGCTTCAGATGCACTTCCTCTTCGGCAACGCCTGCCATTGGGTCGTTGAAGCGAGCTTCATCCAATGCACCTTCTGATTTCGCAACGATGACGGTTACTGCACTGTCACCAGTGATGTTTACCGCGGTACGAATCATATCAAGAAGACGGTCAACACCCATGATGAGCGCGATACCTTCAAGTGGCAGACCAACTTGGTTCAATACCATAGCAAGCATTACTAGGCCAACACCAGGGACACCCGCAGTACCGATAGATGCAAGTGTTGCGGTCATGATAACCATCATGTAATCGCCCATAGTTAAATCAATATTGAAAGCTTGAGCAATAAACGCAGTTGCTACGCCCTGCATGATCGCCGTACCGTCCATGTTCACAGTTGCACCTAGAGGAACAGTGAACGATGATACACGGTTCTCAACACCCATGCGGTGCTTTGCTGTTTCCATTGTCACTGGAATCGTCGCGTTCGATGATGCTGTAGAAAAAGCAAACATGATCGCGTCTTCCATCTTGCGTAGGAACGTAATTGGGTTTAGACCAGTGAAACCTTTTAACATCAAGCTGTAAGTGACTAGACCGTGTAGGACAAGCGTACCAGCCAGTACTAAGAAGTACTCTGCCAGATTGACGATCGCGCCCAGACCAAGACCAGTGAATAGCTTCGCCATTAAGAAGAACACCCCATAAGGCGCCAAGTTCATCAAAATCGCGACCAGCTTCATGATCACTTCATTCAGATCAGAGAAGAATGCTGCGATGCGTTCGCCTGGTTTACCCGCTGCACTGATCGCGATACCGAATAGCACGGCGAACACGATAACTTGCAGAGTTTTACCTTCTGCCATTGCGCTGATTGGGTTGGTCGGGAACATATCGATGATCACCTGACCTAAAGATGGCGCTTCGGCTGATTTGAATGAACTTGCTGCCGTTAGATCTGCCCCTGCCCCTGGCTGGAATAGAGTACCCATAGTTAGAGCAAGCGTAATCGCGATAGCCGTTGTCGTAACGTAGAAAGCGAGGGTTTTACCGCCCATGCGACCCAGTGTAGAGAGGTCTTTGAGAGAGCTAGTACCACAAACTAACGAAACAAATACTAGCGGTACAACAAGCATTTTTAAGCTGGCAACGAAGATCTGTCCACCAACTTCGAATAATCCATTAACAATGTATGCGTCGACAAATCCGTTGTCGGCAAAAAGTGTGCGAATTGCAAATCCTGTCAAGATACCCGCAACCATACCTAAAATTACGCGGCTGGTAAGCGACATCGGTTTCTTGGTATTCATGAGAACACTCCTTATAGTTATGCACCTTGAGTTCACTTCAAAGCGGCGAGCAGATTAGCAGCGGAGTGAGAAAATACGAAAGAATAATCCTCTAAATGGTTAATAGATGTGAACTTTATCACTAATAAAAATGGGATTTTAACCAAATATTAACGAATTGGCCGGATGAAAAGTTTGTATTTTAACACTTTTATCGAATATACAACCGATAACAAAGAGGATTTACAATAAATTTTAATAAGAGATAGAGTGCATACTCTCTTTGAGTGGATGCATTTCTGCATAACTATTTAAGTTATATTCAGGCTAGCGGTCGCTTCTTTAGGGATAATTTAGTATTGAGTGTTCATCAGAGCCAACGAACCCTTTATGCTTTCATATTTGTCAATTCAATGATGGTTGGCAAGTGTAGTTAGTTGGAGGTGATCCCAGCTCCAATAACTTTGACTGGTATTTTTAATCCCTCCAACCCAATAGCATTGTTTCGCTCGTATTAAGCCTTCCAAACACTGCTTGCCAGCCTCAGTGATACGGACGCTTTGTTCCCACCAGTGCCTTTCACGTGACTCAATCGTGATCAAAGGTGTTTGACACTGTGCTAGAGGGAGGAGTAACGCGTAAAACATCACGTCTCCTAGGTAAGGAAGAGGTTCTAGTTGTTGATATTGCTCAAACCAATCTTTGATGGGAATTGAACGATTTTGCGAGCTCAAGACCTTTAGTGCGAGGTGTTGTGTCAAGCTCAATCCAGTTTGTGAATTAGGTAACTCTTGCAAATGGCGTTTAAGCACGTTGAATATATTGGGCAAGCAATCCAGGTTATGCTGCTGAATTAAATTAACTATGGAAATAGGTGTTGGTGATGTAATAGCGTGCCAACACCGTTTAGCCTGACTGAATAATTTTGCTGTCACAGGTTTACGGTATCGCCAACAAGAACGAATAGCTTCTTCAGGCAACTGCCCAAAGCCGATGAATCGTTCAGTGCCCGGGAACTGGTTCAACTCAATGATCTCTATCACTTTATTCTCTACATTCTCTAACTGTGTTAGAGCACGAATTAGCATCAATTGATCATAACTGTCATGTTCGACCCAAAAGACGATTCGTTCAAATACATCACTTTGCAACAGATCGAGGTTTGATTGTTCCAATGTGACTATATCTTGAACCGAGTCTTCACGCTTCATCACAGGCAGCAGAGTCTCTACGACATATTGGGCACGAATGGCAAGGAAGTTCTGCGGTGTTGCTGGTATGGGGCCAATACAAAGCGGATCGATCAGGGCTAAAAATGTCCCTTCAAATCCACTGGTTTTAAGCTGTTGTTGTATATCGTGACCGCAACGAACGTGTAGCGTTTTTACTTTCGCATCTAGGGGCGGTTTTTGTTGTTTGATGGCTAGTTTGTGCGCTTCTAGCTCTTCGACATGAGCTTTTAGTTTACTCCAACTGGATAAGCCAAGTTCTCTTGCGAGTGCATGTTGAACGTCAGCCAATTGAATTGTATTGGGAGCCAAAGATTCTGGTTTGGAGTGAAATCGCTTAACTAACTCCAACGTAGCGTCATCGTATAGGCGGATAGCTTTGAGCCTTTTTTTAGCAATGGATTTTTGCTGATTGATATTGATCGAGAAGCTATTTGTAGAGTTCATATTTCACCCTTCTTATTTCTTCCACACTCGCCTATATAGAAGCAAAAAAGAAGGTAAAAACAGATTGTGCCTGCTAAACCAAGCAGGTGAGGATATTGCCGTGAACCGAGTTCTTTCCGCGAGTGTTGGGTGCTTTAGGCATGAGCAGAGTGATAGTAGGTGGTCGCTATCCTTCGTGCAACCTTTTGTGAGAGTGTAGCGTCACAAAATGGCCGTTTCTCTATATTTAGGGAGAATCAATAGCCGATAACACTAGCGATTCAACTCAATACCACTGTTGCTAGACTCGAGTTTCTACACTTTTGAGTAAAGTACGATAAAGCGCTTGAGTCGCAGGACCACTTTTGGCTCCTTTGGGCAAAGTGAGGTGCAGCGCAACTTGATATTGATGGGAGTGTTCGATCTCCAATACGTTAATTTTATCGCTCTTGCGGGGTGCGACTAAGTGCGCTGGTAGCCGACAAAATCCAGCGCCTTGCTCTACGGCGTGAAAAGCGTGGTCGAAGTTATCGACGGTAATACGCTGACGTGCGCGTAACCAACCCACATCTCTTTTCGTTTTGTCTGAATCACCTAAGTCACGGATGACAATTTGGCTGGTGGTTGCAAAATCGTCGATGGAAACATGCGGCTTTTTAGCGAGTGGATGGTGTGCTGCGATTACAGGCAGCATGGTTGTTACGCCAAATGCTTCGGCAGGGTAGTTGGTTATCGGTAAGTTGATGATTGCGATGTCAGCGAGCTCATTTACGACCATTTCGGTTGTTTTGCTCAGTGACGTTTCGACCACTTGAACGGAGGTCGTGTTGTTGTCCTCCAAAAATTGACTGAGTGGTGCATAAAGCCAACAAGGGTCACAAAGATGATCTATTGCGACCGTGATTTGAGATTCCACCCCACTTTTTAACTGCTCGCTGATGACTTCTAGTTCCCGCGCTTGTTCAAGCATGGATTGTGCACGACGCAGTATGGTTTTGCCGTGCTCTGTCAAACCCGCTTTGCGCCCTCGTACTTCGATAAGTTGAATACCAAGTTGGTCTTCTAACTTCCTCACCGAGTAGATCAATGTGGTATGGCTCTTGTTGAGCAGTAAAGCTGCGGATTGAATGCTGCCTTCTTGATTAATCGCTTGTAGCGTTTGCCATTGTTCTAAGGTCGTTTTTAGTCTCATGAGTCAATTTTTTAGACAGTTAATGGCGAAATTATGAACTTTTCTGTCAGTTTTATAAAGGTAATAATCTTGTCATCGAAAACGAGTCAATAAGAAGAGGAGACTCAAGATGGCGAAATTATTACAAGTTGATTTTGAATTTCATGGTCCGTTTGGTGAAGAGATGTCGAATGCTTTGGTCGACTTAGCTAAGTCGATTAACCAAGAGTCGGGCATGATTTGGAAAATCTGGACGGAAAGCGAAAAAGACAAACTCGGTGGTGGTATCTATCTTTTTGAAGATGAAGCCACGGCGCAAGCGTATCTCGAAATGCATGCCGCACGCTTACGAAAAATGGGCGTAGTCGAAGTACGAGGTCAAATTTTCGATATCAATGTGCCGTTAACGACGCTCAATCAAGGGCCTATTAGAGGATAAGGAGATGATGACCAACCGCACTTTTCTAACCGTTCATGGTGTCGTATATACGGTATTCGCTTTTGCGTTGTTTTTTGTACCAACCATAATGTGGCCGATGTATGGAGTACAAATTAACGACCAGTACGCGCTGTTTTTATCGCAGCATACTTCGATCTTTTTAGGTGGAATCGCTGCGGTGAGTTTGATGTTACGTAATGTGGAATCAGGGCATACTGCGAAACAGCTGTTTAAAGCATTATTGATTACTAATGGCTTAGGGGCAGTGATTACTACCTATGCCGGCATTATCGGAGTATTTGTCGGTTTTGGTTGGAGTGACCCAATATTCTTTGTCTTGCTTAGTTTGATTACGTACAAGCAATTAAGAGTGCAATAGAAAAAGCCCTGCTGTTTCTAGCAGGGCTTTGTCATATTTGGTTTAATTAGCGATCTAAATTCAACTTATGATTCGCTTTTGTACGCGTAGTTATAGTAGCCGTATCCATAGCCGTATGAGTTAGATGCCTTTTTCTCAACTGCATTGAGAATCACACCTTTAACTTCAACGCCTGATTGCTCGAAGCGACCTTGCGCGACTTCAATCTCCTTCAAAGTCGTTTGATCAAAACGAGCGACCATCAGAGTTGTTCCTGCAAGCGCGCCAACAATGCTTGGGTCGGTAACTGCGAGTACAGGCGGTGTATCGATGATGACTAGATCGTATTGTGCAGACATCTCGTCAACAAAGCTCTTGAAGCGAGGGTGCATAAGAAGTTCTGACGGATTTGGTGGTACTTGGCCGCGAGTCACAACATCTAAATTATCAATGGATGTAGATTTAATGATGTTGCTAAGGGATGTCTTACCGCTCAAGTAATCAGAAAGACCGTTGTCCCAACGTAGACCGAAGCATTGCTGCAAATAACCTTTACGCATATCCGCATCAATAAGCAGCACTTTCTGACCGGTTTTCGCAGCTACGGCCGCAAAGTTGGTCGATACAAATGTTTTGCCGATAGATGGTGCAGGACCTGAAATCATAAGAACGTTATTCTTCGCTTCCATCATTGCAAAGTGCAAGCTAGTGCGAAGACTACGTAGAGCCTCAATGGAAAGATCAGCTGGGTTAGCTTCCGCTAGAAGGACTAGCTCATTGTTGCTGCCTTTGTTGCGCTTAAGCTTGTTTGCAAATTCCAGTTGTTGAATAGATTTTGGAACGCTTGCGTAAACTGGCATGCCAATCTGTTCAATTTGATCTGGTGTTTCCACACCACGGTGGAATGCTGCACGAATTAATACGAAAGCCACGCCTGCCATACCGCCAAGCAGTGTTGCTAGCACAACGATAAGCGCTTTTTTCGGCTTGATTGGCTTAGAGAAAGATTGAGCGTTATCTAAGATTCGAACGTTGCCAACTGTTCCGGCTTTAATAATGTTGAGCTCTTGAACCTTGTTCAATAGTTGGATGTAGATTTGTTGGTTTACTTCTACATCGCGTGTCATACGTAGAACTTCACGCTGTGTTTTCGGTAACTTTTGAACTTGTTTATTAAGACGTTCTTTCTCTTTTAGTAGTGTTTCACGTTTATCAAGTAGCGACTTATAAGCTGGGTGATCCTGTGTGAAGCGTTGGCTGATCTCACTTTCTTTGAATGTAAGCTCATTTAGCTGTGCTTCTAACTCAACCATTACTTTCAGCGTTGACTGAGCTTCAAGGCCTAAATCGATAGATTCATTTTCTTGACGGAACCGATTTAAAACGTCTTCAGAAGCGGTCAGTTTTGTTTTGATGTCTGGGAGGTGACCTTTCAAGAACTCGAGGCTTTGCTCTGCCTCTGCAGAATTTCTTTGAACGTTTTGTAAGAAGTAGTTTTGGCTAATGTCGTTCAAGATATCTTGAATCTTAGCGCGGTCTTCACCAGAGAAGCTTAAAGATATAATCCCGGTTTGCTTACCACGTTCGCTAATCGATAAGTTTTCTTGAAGTTTATTAATTGCATCTAATTTACTGATTTTGCTGACCGTGAATGAGTCACCAGTTTGAGCCACAAGTTCAGTCGCCAAAAACTGGTATCCATTCTTCTCAAGCAGTTCACCAACTTTACCTTCTAGAATGACGTTATTGTCATCTTCTAAGAGCCTGAACGTCTGTTTTTCAGAATCAATAACTTCAAGAGTTAAAGGAACGCCAACTGCGTAAGAAGGAGCATTAAATCGTGAAACGCTCAGACTGATTTGCTCACCTTGTAGTCGAGCTAGGCCTTTACCAATAATTGGCATGTAGTTTGGAGAAACGACAGTCGTTAAGTTGAACTTATCAACAGTACCGCCCAAGATCATACGAGATTTGATGATCTCTATTTCTGTTGTCGCTGATGATTCTGCTGAAAACAGCTCTCCCATATCACCAACCATCGCTGAAATACCACCTGAACTCTTACTTTCGATTTGGATAAGAGCGTCAGCTTTATAGATAGGTGTTGATAGAATGGCAACGCCGACGCCTATAATTGAAAATAGGACTACGGTACATAGAATGAGCCATTTGGCATCGAGAATGATCCCAAATAACTTTCCCAAATCGATCTCATCGTCGGCTTGACGTGATTGCTTAATAGTTTGTGTTGTCATTACTTTAACTTCTTAAATACCTTGCCATTGGCGTTTATTTAGCCTTGCGGCTTATAGTTTTTGAGACCACGCTTTTGCTGCTTTTTCTATAAGCGTATATGCATGTTCGAAAGCTTCTCTACTTTGTCTGTATGGATCAGGGATGCTTTTTTCATTTATCCACTGTCCAAACAGCATCGTTTTACCTCGTGCCTCAGGAGCGATTTTGGTTAAGGCTTCTAAATGACCTTTTTCCATAACCAATATCAGATCGTATTGAGCGCAAAGCTCAGGTGTTAATTGTCGTGCTTCGTGTCCATCTAAGCTTACGCCATGTTCGTTCGCGATAGTGGTTGCCATCTCGTCAGCAGCTTTTCCCGTTAGATGGCTCTTATCTACTGCGATTCCTGCTGATGCGACATGTTTGTTTGGTAGTAAAGACTGCAAAAGCCGCTCTCCTGTTGGAGAGCGGCAAATATTACCGACACAGACGACAAGAATATTAGAAAACAAATGCTTACCCTACTTTAAGTTGTATGCTTATGATCTCAACTGAATTGCTGGCTTCTTTATATTGCGCAATTGAGCTGAGTAGCTATCGATTACGTGCCGCAAGAGATAATTTTCTTGCGGCACGTTGTTTTACGGCCAAGTGCGTACTCGTAGTACACCTTCGGTTAGTTCATTAAAGCCGGAAATGGTTGGAACGAGCTGAGCAATCACACGATTCCAACGACTAACAGGTGCAGCCGTCACATAGACTATGTCGTAAGGGTTGAGATCAAACTCAGTACCAATCACCAAAGCAGAAGCGTCAGAAACATCTAGCTGATAAATGTCCGCCATTTTAGCTTCTTCTTTTGAACGTCTGATGACAAACACACCGGTAGCATCTGCGGAGATTTCACTGATACCACCAACGCTGCTAAGAGCCTCAGTAAGGCTCATGCCGCTACGATCAATTTTGAGTAATTTCGGATCGTTAACCTCGCCCATAACAAATACTTTTTGCGCATCGTTTCGAGGAATATGAACAATATCGCCAGGCTTTAGAAGGCGGTTTTGAGTTAAATCGCCTTGTTGCATCAGAGCATACAAAGAGACGTTTTCAACAACGCCATTGCGTGTCAGTGTCGCATTACGCCAATCAGCCTCGGCAGCCAGTCCGCCAGCTCTATTCACAGCATCTAGAAGTGTAAGGGGGATGTTTGTAATTGGTTGTTGTCCTGGCTTGTTAACTTCGCCAGTTACATAAGTCTTTTTAGAGCGAAATGCCGCAACGCTTACATCGACCTGTGGGCTCTCAATGTATTTTGCAAGGCGGCTTGCAATGTCTGCACGAATCTGACGTACGTTTTTGCCTTCAACATGTACGACACCTATGTAAGGGTAGAAGATCGTGCCATCCGAATGCACCCAGTTACCCGCTTCGGCTGAGCTTCGGTATGAGCCCGCTGGGATCGTTAGCTCTGGGTGATCCCAAATAGTGATATTTAGGATATCGCCAGGTCCTACTTCGTATTCATATTTTGCGATTTCAATATCTAACTCTGGGTTTGGTTTTGAAAAAGGGTCCACTGAATTTAAAGACGTTACGCGCTCCAAAGTTAAGGGATAAACGGTAACCTGAGACTCTATATCACTCGATTCAGTGCTCATGACTGTTTTGTCACTGACCGAAAGGTGGCTACCAGGCAAAGTACACCCTGTAAGAAGGATAGGAAGTACTGATATCCCCAAAAATTTATTAAATGTGTTCATTGGTTTATAACTACCGAAAGAAAGTTTGCCGACTGAAATTGATTCATTCTAATTGAACTGCATTTCATCAATATTGATGATTTACTGCAGTTTTAAGCCTTTAGAAAGCGAGTCCATTCAGAATTATTTGTGTAATAAACACTCCAAATGGCTGCTAGCGACTTAGAGCTCTTAGTTTCATTAATGAAGGTGTGAAAATCCGACCCACAAAAAATAGTCAACTATTATCCATCTGGTTGCAATAAAGGCAACAAGTTACTTGAAAAAATACTGACGAATACATGACAAAATTGTGTCTATTTAACGTTATTGAGATGAATGCATGATTTTGCACAAGCAAACAGGCAAGAATGTGAAAAAACTCATGCCAAAGTTGTATGCATCCTATTTACACTATATGCAACTGCCGTTATGCTTCCTGTTGCGGTCGGATATAACAACAAATATTGGAGCTAATTTTGAAAATCAAACTTTTAACGGCAAGTGTGGCAGCAGTCCTACTAGCAGGTTGTGGTAGTGACAGCGACCCTGAGGTAAAAAGATACTCAGTTCAGGCTTATGACCCAGCTGTTATCGGCATGAAAGTTCAAGCAGTATGTGGTGGTGAGACATACGACGCGATTGAAAATACAACAAACTATGAAGGTATGGTTGGTAAAGCGCGTTTTGAAAATATCAACGTTGTAAATGCGCCAGGTGATTGTGCTTTCGTATTAACGCACACAGAAGATAGTAAAGACGCGTCAAATGGCAAACCTATTACATCTGACTACAAAATCCCTCAAGGCCTAGCCCAGGCGGATTCATTGGTAACAGGCTCTCCATTTACGACTTTGGTTGCTAACTCTTTAAAAGATGGTGAAGTATACTCTTCTGATATCGCTGAAAAAGTATTCGAGAATTTGGGTATCGATATCAATGCAAGTGGTAAAACAGTTGACGAAATCCTTCGTGATACAGAATCTGTAGTAGCAGGACTTGGCAGTGAGGGTGGTAACAGCGCACTTGCTACTCAGCTAGTTGCAACAGCAAACGTTGTATCAGATATCATCAAAGCGAACCCAACAGCTTCGCCTGAAGCTGTAGCTGTTGCTGCAAAAGCAATCACAGAAGATGTAATCGCGGCGAACCCAAATTATCCTGAGAATGATTCAGGTGACGTTATCTACGTAACGATTCCAGCTGAAGATACTCAGAAAGTTGTTGCTGATGTACAAGAGGCTATCGATAACGACATTCCATTAGAAGATATCGAACCTGACGTACCACAAATTCCAGATGCGGAAGTCGGTGAGCCAATTGAACCTGAAGATCCACCGGGTACAGGCACTGGCGCGACAGGCGGTAACTAAGCAAGCTTTTGCTGACAGATTCTAAAGGCCTCTTCAGAGGCCTTTTTTGATCCTATCGTATTGTGGTCATCACCTTTTAGTGAGCCCTTTTTTGTTTAAGTAAGGCAGGATGTGCGGACGTGATTCGCCAGCCAGTTTACTGGTGACTTCTTGTGACCAAGTACTCTGTTTTTGATTGCTCGAACGGTTTGCATAGTAGTTTTGCATAGTTTGGTCATACGTCTGAATATCATCCAAGTTTAGGTCTTGATACTGATTTTCATGCACCACGACATGCTTAGGTAGGCGAGGTTTTACTTCAGGGGCTTGATCTGGATGACCAAGACACATACCAAATAAAATGGCGGTATTTTTAGGTAAACCTAATAATTCGTCTACTTTTTGGGCATTGTTTCGTAAACCACCAATATACACACCTCCTAGTCCCATCGACTCCGCCGCAAGCAAGCAATTTTGTGCCATGATGCCCGAGTCTACAGCGCCTATTAGCGTTAACTCGGTAAAGTCAGCTTGAACATCTGGGTTGATACTGGCATGGCGCTGGTAATCAATACAAAACACCAAAAACTCAGCCGCGCTTTCAACGTACCCTTGATTTCCGGCATATTGAGCTAATAGCGTGCGTTTTTCTTTGTCGGTCACGCGGATAATTGAAACGACTTGCAACATGCTTGATGAGGATGCCGCAAGGCCGGCTTGAAGAATGGCATATAATTGTTCACTCTCAATCGGTTGTGAGGTGAATTTTCGAATTGAGCGGTGATTGAGAATTGTTTGAATCGTGCTGTTCATGGTGACTTAACATCCCCTGTTACGTTAAAGGCTGAAGACTCACCTTAGCGACATTTGATGAGTCGGTAAACTATCTCAAAAGAAAAACAATGCTTGGTGCATAAGTGTGAAGACGAATCGAGAATACACCACTCGTTCTGTTTGAGAGCGTATATACTGTTTTTAGAATCAATAATTTAAATGCAGTGGAAAATATGAAAGAACTCATTGTTCATACAGTTACGGTGTTTATGGGCTTCTTTGCCATCATGAACCCTATCGCCAATATTCCCATCTTTTTGAGTTTAACTGCTGATGAAGATAAAGAAACCATCCGTTCCATTGCGCTCCGCTCAGTCTTTATTGCATTTATTATCATCGCGATATTTTCTATTGCCGGTAAGTTAATTTTTGATTTGTTTGGTATCACGCTTTATGCATTGCGAATAACAGGCGGTATTTTGGTGTTTTTGATAGGTTTTAACATGCTTCAAGGTGATTCGACGCATCAGAAAACCAAAGAGAAGGCGTATTCACCAGCTCAGCAACGGGCGGCATTGAGTATTGCAGTGTCTCCATTGGCGATGCCAATATTAGCTGGGCCCGGAACGATTGCTACCGCGATGAACTTTGCGACAGCGGGTGGTTTCGATCAAACCATTATTACTATCGTTTCTTTCGCTGTCCTTTGTGTGATCACCTATGTACTGTTTTTGTTTGGAGACAAATTGGTCAAAGCGGTTGGACCAAGTGCTCTAAATGTTGTGACTAAAATGATGGGCTTAATTCTAGCGGTTATTGGTACTCAAATGTTTATTGATGGCGCGGGCGAAGCCTATAAAACGGTTTTCTCCTAGATTTCTCTTAGACCTTGCCACCTTGGTTAAGCCCGCAATTACATTTCTAACGGGTACGGATTTTTTGAACTTTAGTTTTCATTTTCTAAGAGAGAAATAAATAGACTTCACCTATTTCAATAATAAGAATATTCAATTGTTGTGATTGCACGAATTTCATTACTCTTTTGGCAAGGAGAATGGGGGAAATATGGCAACAAAAGCAATTGTAGTAGAAGGTGGCGCGATGCGAGGCGTCTTCGCAAGCGGAGTGTTAGATGCGTTTTTAGAGCAGAGTTATAAACCGTTTGATTTTGCAATCGGTGTATCTGCTGGTGCATCAAATTTGATTGGGTATTTGACCGACTACCCGCATCGCAGTATTAACGTCATTACTAAGCTGGCCACAAGCAAACGCTTTTTTGACCCGACTCGCTTCGTTAAAGGTGGGGACCTCATCGATGTGAAGTGGTTGTTTGAAGAATCTAATCGCTTGTATCCCGTCGATGAAAATAAACTGTTTAATGGCGTTCCTTTTCTCGCAGCGACAACAAATGTAGATACAGGGCAGGCAGATTACTATCGCGTGACACGTGATAATTTTCACCATGCGATTGAAGCGACAACAGCATTACCGATTGCCTACAAGCATACCCCTTGTTTTTCTGGTGGTTGTTATACCGATGGTGGGGTCGCTGATTCTATCCCAGTGCGTGAAGCTTATCGTCGAGGGGCTCGCGACATAACCGTAGTACTCTCTCACCCGCTGAATTATGCCAAAAAGCCAGTTAAGACCACATGGCTGATGAAGAAACTGTTTGCGGAGCACCCCAAAATGGCGGATGCGATGTTAAGACGTGCAGATAACTATAATCAATCATTAGAGTTTATTCGTAACCCTCCACCAGGAACACATGTTAGGGTAATTGCCCCACCAGATAATTTTCATGTTCAGCGCTTATCAATGCGACAATCCGTTTTACTAGAAGGGTATGAAATGGGACTGATTGAGGGGCGAGCGCATCTCACTAGTTTATCTGGTGTTCATGGTTTAGACCGGGAAAATTGTCATTTTTGCGTTTGATTATAAAAGAGCCTCATAGTGAGACTCTTTTGCATAACGTTCAAAGGGTGATTTAGTTGACTTTATCCCAAGCCATCTCCCAGTGTGAACCTATTCCAGGCTCGTAATGGTTTGCGCTTTCTTTCCACTGCATACAGTAACCAGAGTATGGGAAAGGTTTACATTGATAAATGCCCCCGTCGCTGGCAAGCACTTTTGTGCCCGCCGTGTAGTTAGATAGTCCTTCAGGGAAGACAAAATCGTACTCATCAGATGGTGGTGGAGTAACTGACTCTTCTTTTAAGTGAAAGTCGAGTGTTTGCTGATCCACCAAGTTGCCATCTTTATCCTTAATACGTGTTACGAGCATATGGTGACCCGGCTCCGATTTACTTAAAGTGAGCGATATCGCCTCTACCGAGCCGTCTTTCATTTCGTTTGCCCAACTTGCAAGTGGTTCGCGATGGTGGTTGTAAACGGTGAGTTCTGCATTTAAATCGCCTTCAGCAGTTAGTGTCAGATCCAACGTTGTCGGTGTTGACTCAATGATATATTCGTCTGCTAAGCCATCTACTGTGAGTGAGTATTCTGGAACAGGAGTTTCAATGTTATAGCCGATCTCTACTCGCTTAAGGCCGCTATTTGCTTGCAGATACACCGGATTAGTACCATAAACAGGAGTGAATTTATCCTCTGCATACTGCCCGGCTTTCAGTTTTGCTTGTTCTTGGTTTAGCTTAGTCGCGAGTGCGTAAGACCAGTTTTTCGCTTGGCCCATTGCTGCATCGGTAATTTCTAGTTCAGTTCTATACGCTATGTTTTCACCTGCTTGATCAAATACGCGCGTATAAACCGAATCCCCAATATTTAAATCCATTGTAGGAATAATTTGACCGCCTTGCTTCCAATCTGGAATAACGGGACTGTCACCATCAAATTTCACATCGATCACGTTATAAAATGAGGCTGCAGTGTCGCCAACATCCCATACTGCCAGGATGACATGGTATCCCTCGCGAGTAGGCACATTACATTGATGGCTTACCTGTTTCGGGGGTTGAACCATATTGCCGTCGACGACACAGAAAGGAGTTAGATCAAAAGAGTCTCGTGATAGTGAAGCGTTTGGGTTCCAATCAGGCTTGGTGATGTAATATTTCCAGTCGCGCGTCACGTGGTTAGCGGTAAATGTCCATTCAAAAGTTTGTGTGCCTGCTTGAATAGGACGTTTTACCCAACGGTCGGCAGTTTGCTCATCAAGGGCAGCTGCTAAAGCGGTTTCGGCACTCGCTATTTTACCATCGCGAGGCCCTGTTTCGGGAAAGCCATCAGGGCCTTCAACGCTTTGCGGTTCATATTGAATCGCACCGCAGTTATTATTTTTTTCGTTAGTATCTGGCGTTGGATACTTACATAGTGCCGAGCGACTTGCAGCGACACCACCATTGGTTTCTGATACATAACCGTGAGCCGCAGCACCTGAACTAATGCTTGCAAGTGCTAACGCGAGTACGGATTTGGTTGGAAATGATTTCATCACATGTCCTCTGTTATGGCTGACAAACTAATGTCACACCCCGGCGCATGCTGAGCATAAAGCAACGCTACAGCAACTGGACTTCTGTAACACTGCGTTATGGTAACCCCGCTATCATGCGCATTCTTTTAGATTTTTAAATGCTGACAGACCGGAAGCTTTGCGTCCCACCCTTTCGAATGGTTTGCCGAAATGTGATTGAGCAGCCAAAATTTAGCTTAAGAATTTACATGTGGAAAAGTAAACGTCACTGACATGGAATCCTGTTCTCAAATTGAAAGATAACGATATCTTAATCTCGTCAATATTATGCAGTATCGTCTTGCAAGGTATTGATTTTAATTTTGTTTTTATCTTTTTTATAACCATGGCGAATGAGTGGAGGTTTGTTGGGGATAAGTGAAGAGGAATCGTGCTAAGGGTGAAAGAAGTTCTGTCTAAAGGGCGGAGTGTACCGCCCTCTGAATGGTGTTATTTCGGCATGATGACAGTATCAATCACGTGAATGACACCGTTTTTAGCTTTCACATCGGTTGCAATGACATTTGCATCGTTAACCATGACTTTATCGCCCATGGTTTTAATCATCACATCTTGCCCCTGAACCGTAGTCGCTTTGTCTAGCTTAACAACATCGGCAGCCATCACTTTCCCTGGCACGACGTGATAAGTCAAAACAGATACTAACTTGTCTTTATTTTCCGGCATTAAGAGCATGTCGACTGTGCTGTCTGGCAGTTTTGCAAAAGCGTCATCCGTTGGTGCAAAAACAGTAAATGGGCCTTCCCCTTTGAGAGTGTCAACCAAGCCCGCTGCTTTCACCGCAGCAACAAGCGTATTGAAAGAGCCGTTTTCAGCGGCAACGTCGACAATATCGGCTTTCATCATGCCATGCTCATGAGCCTTGACGGGAAGCATAAAAGATAATGTCGCCATCAGTGTAGCCGCGATAACTAAGATACGTTTGAACATAGTGTGTTCCTTACTAGTTGAGGGTACAACGGGTTCCCTGGAGTGTGTTTGCATTTGTACGCATTGTCATTGAAAGATGATCATCGCGTCCTACTTTCTTTTGAGGGTCTAACATGTCGCGCAAGAATTCGTCTGCCTTCTTGTTTCACATCGGCTCGTTTCCGCCACGTCCATAAGCGCTCTCTTGCTGCCTTAGCTGCGTTGTCTGGTGCGATAATAGGTGCAAGGTAACGGCTATCTGGCTGCAATTGATACATGACAGCTTCCATTTGGGTCATTGTCCAGGGCTCGAATAAAAGAGGGGGAGGAACCATTTGTAACTCAGGTACCCACTTGTAGATGAACGTACCGTTAGGATCATGTTCTTGGGCTTGCTTGATCGGATTATAAATACGGATTGTGTTAGTCCCGGTTACTCCTGCTTGCATTTGGAATTGTGGGTAATGAATTCCGGGCTCAAAGTCGAGAAACAGTTGCGCTAAATGCGTTACACCTACTCGCCAATTCATGTTCATGTGGTGAGTAAGAAAGCTAACCAGCATGGCACGCATGCGAAAGTTAATGTAACCAGTGTGGTGCAAACAGCGCATGCAGGCATCAATCAAAGGTACGCCAGTATGCCCGGATTTCCATGCTGCTAACTTTTCTTCATCGAAAGTACTACTTTGTTTAATCAATGGTTCGTAAGCCCGATTAACGCAGTAAAACTCCATGTCGTATTCCGATTCGAATTTTTGGATGAAGTGACAGTGCCAATGAAGCCGTGAAGACAATGCAATTAAGCTGCGACGAAACCCAGCGACTTGCCAGTGTTTCAAAAGGTATTGATACACTTCACGCAAGGATATGTTACCCCAAGCGAGGTATGGAGAAAGTCGAGTACAGGCTGTGCGTGAGGCTGTGGGACTAGAAATGCTTCGATAGTAATCACGACCTCGACGATGGAAAAAGTCCTCTAGTGTTTTCCAAGCGAGCCGGCTTCCTCCCGTTTGCATTCCTTTGCATTTTGATAGCCAGGATGATGGTGGCGAAAACGAACAGCCGAGAGCTTCTGCATCCAATGAATGCAATAAGTCGGTTTGGAGCTCAATAGGGCTTATTGAGGCTCTCATGACAGAGTCCCAATGTTTGTCCCAACCTTGCCGGTTTTTTGCACCTCTGATAACAGCACCGTGTTCGAACTCAAACCAGTCGATGTTCTGCTCATACAGCCAAGCGGCAACTTGTTTGTCGCGCTCAAAGGTGCAGTTGAGTCCTATTTCTTGGTGAGAAAAAACAGCGTTGATTTGATATTGCGCTTGAATTGATTGGAAACATGCTAAGGTATCGTCATACAGCACCGTGATTCGATGCCCATACGCTTTGAGCGTCTCATCCATGTCTTGCAGTGATTGCCAAACAAATCGCCAGTGGCGCTCAGAATAGTGTGGGTTGTTCAATAGCAATGGTTCAACAATATACAAAAGCACAGTTGGGTGCTTTGTTGATAATGCTTGAGTTAGTGGTTGATGGTCAGTCAGCCTTAAATCTCGCTTTAACCACACGACATTGATTGTTTGCATCGGAATCCTCTTTGTTTCCGATGTTGTACGCAAGTAAACCGAAGAAATCTCATCCAATGATCGGTTTTATTCCACAAAACGTAGAGGTAACTTTTAGGGAGGTGACACATGGCAATAGCATTGAGTAAGTTACAAAAATACTTCTATGTGGACAAATTGGTCATTCATTCGCTTGATCTCGCATTGTATCAGGCATCTGTTGTGATTGATGGAGAAGCGCAATTTATCACTGATGACAACGGTATCTTTTTGAGGGCTCATTCCCTGATCGAGATGCAAAAGAAGTGCAGGAATATCAAAGCAAATAAGCAGGTCTTAGTGCATCAAAGTGCTTATGATGAAATGGTGGGGCTACCCGAAGGTAAAAGAGACAATCAACTAGAGGTATTGGTGAGGGATACAAAATTGTATTGAAAGAGTATTGGTGCGCAGTAAAAGCGAGCCACCTTACGGCAGCTCGCTAAATATAAGGAGAGTTAGGCTTAGTCTTGTTTACGCTGCGCTTCTTTTTGCGCGTACTTAGCGGCACGTCGAGCTTCTCTTTGCTTGGCACTTTCACCACCAACATGCTGCTCGCCTCGCTGCTCTGCAAGAACAATTTGTTTTTCACGCTCGCGGAATCGAGCAATTTGTTCTTCTGAGTGTTTGCCGTGACATTTTGGACAGCTCACGCCTTGCTCGAACAATTCTGACTGTTTGTCTTCTTCAGTGATCGGTAGACGACAAGCGTTACATAAATCGTAATCTGCTTTTTCTAGCTGGTGGTTCACTGCAACACGCCCGTCAAATACGTAACAATCGCCTTCCCACATGCTCTCTTCTTGAGGAACTTCTTCAAGATATTTAAGAATGCCGCCTTCTAGGTGGTAGACCTCATCAAAGCCCTGTTCTTTCATGTAAGCCGTTGATTTTTCGCAGCGGATACCACCGGTACAGAACATCGCAACTTTCTTGTGTTTTGCCGGGTCCATGTTTTCTTTTACATAGTCTGGGAATTCACGAAAGGTTTCAGTATTTGGGTTTACAGCGCCTTTGAATGTCCCGATCTCGATTTCGTAATCATTACGTGTATCGACAACAAACACTTCAGGATCAGCAATAAGATCGTTCCACTCTTGAGGTTTCACGTAAGTACCCACTACGTGGCGAGGGTCTATACCTTCAACACCTAATGTTACGATCTCTTTTTTCAGTTTCACTTTGGTGCGATTGAATGGCTGGGTCTCAGAATACGACTCTTTGTATACGGTGCCAGTCAAACGAGGTTCGTTGTTTAGCCACTCCAGTAGCGTATCAATACCTGCACGATCAGATGCAACAGTACCGTTGATACCTTCACTTGCCAGTAGTAATGTTCCGCGAATATGGTGTTTTTCCATCAACGCAAGTAATGGCTCGCGTAGCTCTTGATAGTTATTCAGCTCAACAAACTTGTACAGCGCACAAACTACATACTGACTCATGAGGTTTCCTTTAAAAATACAGGTGGTCAACGACCTTAAAATTTTAGCGGCACGAAGTATACCTGACTAAACTAGTCGGAAATACGGACAAATTATACGGATATTATGAGTAGGCGGGGCCTGGCGGTCTTTGATAGGGGGAGCCTGTCCGCAGGTGAAGCCGCTATGTGTTCAAATTATAAGCATTAATTATAGTGGGTTAGGTAGGTTGGAGCCGATACTTTTGGTTTAAATTTATGCTGTTATTCTCTTTTAGGCCCTTCAAAAAAGTTAGGCGCAAGAAGCACCAAGTAATCACCGGAGTCATTGACAAGGAAAGGACATGTCGCAGTTTTATACATGAGGTTGTGAGGGATAAAGGTTTAGGGACAAAGAGTGAATGACTGATCGCCATTGTTCATAAACCGCTATAAAACGCCTTTTCACCACATACTGAAAAGGCGTTTTTCTAACGTCTGCCGTGCTTATTTCAACGTAGCTGCGGTCTGTTTGCCCATGGCGATGAGCCTATCGAGAATACGTTCACCGTCGGCACGTAAACCGTTGTGCTCGTACTCATTGGTGATCCACGCTTTTGAATTTGGGATTAACGCGAGCGTCTCTCGGCTGATATCCATTTCAACAAACATATCATCGGCGTAAACGGCGCAACTGACAGGCACTTTGTTCTGAGCCAGTTGTGTTTGATCGTACAGCGCAGTCCAATCTTCTTTCGCTGCCAATATTTCTGCGGCGTCTTTTAGTGGCTTGAGGTTAACGTATTGGTCGAACATCCATGGGAAGACCATTTCCCCCGTAAAGTAAAATGGCTTGCCAGATTCATAATTAAACTCTGATCGGGTTTGGCGAACGCGGTGCGCACTCCAATTTGACGCGAAGCTTTGGCAGTAAATCGATTCATGCAAAATGGCGTAGATCGGATTGGTTTGGAAGTTTTGCTGCGCCAACATATCGTTTAAGAACTCATAACGAAGTTGTGGTTTGCCGTTCACTTCAATCAACGCGCTTTCTAGCCAATAGTAAGTTGGTAAGAAAGTATCACTCACACCAAAGTTGATGCCGATTTGTTGAAATTGCTCCACTGTGAAGCGTTGACCATTTGGTAGGTACTCTTCATTTTCCAGCAAGTGATTCGCAATGTTTTGGCAAAGTTGTTGCGCACTTGGAAATTGTTGGAAGAACGCTTGGTTTTTCTCCATGGTGCGTTTGAAAGTGGCTTCATACACATCGTCGGCATGACGTGAGACTGATGGCACGCCACCTGTGATGTAGCTTTGTAGCAAGCTGTCTGGGAACAAAGACAAATAGGTGAGGGAGCAAAACCCACCAAAGCTTTGACCTAAGATCGCCCATTTTTCGACGCCAAATTGCTCACGAATGTATTCCGCGTCGCGCACGATGTTATCCGCTCGGAAGTGGCTCAAGTAGTCTGCTTGTTGCTCTGGCGTGAGGTGAGCAAGCGTCTGGTGATTAATTACGCTGCTGTTGCCCGTACCGCGCTGGTCGAGAAGCAAAACTCGGTACTCTTGCAGGGCGCGTTTTACCCAGCCATTATTGCCGTTTTGACGTGGAGAGGGAAAGCCAGGCCCGCCCTGAAAGTAAACCAACCAAGGTTTGGTCGATTCTTCATCGCCAACTAGGCAAACCGAACGGGCGAAGACTCTAATGGTGCCTTTGCTTGCGTCTTGGTAATCCAGAGGAACGGTAAAACTGTGGGGAGTGTAATGCAATCCTGCGTCGATAAATGATTGAGCGTTCATTGTTATCTTTATTTCCTTATTGAGGGGTAGCGCTACTTTACTGCGAATGGCGCGAAGAACCAACGCTATTTCCCAATTGCCTCTTCAGTTCTATACCTTGGTCAAATCAATGTAAGTTCAAGAAAATGAAACGATTAGCGACTGGTGCAACTGGTTGAGTGAGCTATGCTCAATAGAGTTGCGACAAAGTAAGAGCATGGAGGAAGTCGGATGAAAGTGTCACTGGCTCGATGGACAATTGTGACTTGTTTAATAAGCGTACCTACTTTTGCCGTTGTTACGCCCAACCCACCTCAGTTACAGGCAAAAGGCTACGTATTAATGGACTTTCAATCCGGTGCCATTATTGCCGAGTATAACGGGCGAGCAGGCCTTGCTCCGGCGAGTTTAACCAAGTTGATGACCGCTTATGTAGTTGGACAAGAAATCAAAGCGGGGCGTTTGAAATGGGATGATGTTGTCACCGTGAGCGAAAACGCGTGGTCGGCCAAGTTTCCCGGTTCTTCTAAAATGTTCATCAAACCGAAAGATGAAATTAGTGTTGCGAACTTAATGCGCGGCGTGATCATCCAATCAGGAAATGACGCGTGCGTTGCACTGGCTGAGCATGTTGCAGGCAGTGAACGCGGCTTTGTTGCCTTGATGAATGGTTGGGCGGAGAAATTAGGACTGCAAGACACCTATTTTGTGAACTCCCATGGTCTTGATAGTGATGGCATCCAAACCTCACCAACCGATATGGCAAGACTCATGCAGTCGATCATCAGCGATGTTCCTGATGTGTACGCGCTATACAGTGAGAAAGTCTTCAAGTGGAACGACATTACGCAGTACAACCGCAATAAGTTGTTGTGGGACAATTCCATTGATGTCGACGGGGGAAAAACCGGCTACACCAGCAATGCCGGATACAGCTTGGTGAGCTCGGCCAAAGAAGGAAGAATGCGCCTTATCTCGGTGGTGATGGGTACGCCAAGTAAACAGGCTCGGATCAGCCAATCGAAGAATCTACTCAGCTATGGTTTTCGCTTTTATGACACCAAGCAAGTTGCTAAACAGGGGGAAGTTGAGTCTAAAGTTCGCGTTTGGAAGGGAAATGCTAATCAAGTTGAGGCGATCTTTGCTAAAGATGCCTATCTCACTCTGCCTCGTTCAATGACGGCTGGGCTTGATAAGAGTGTGGTGTTAAATGAACCGTTGATTGCGCCGATCGCGCAAGGAGATGAGATTGGTAAGGTCGTTTGGAAAAGCGATGACAGTACCGTGGCGAGTTATCCCTTGGTCAGCAGCCAAGCGGTAGAAGAGGGCTCGTGGTTTGGTCAGCTTTGGGACAGTTTGGTGCTGTGGGTGAAATCATTCTTTAGCTAGAATAAAAACGAGCAGAAGTTTCTTTCTGCATTCTTTTGTTGATGACCGCCCAGTCATAACGCTGGGCGGTGTCTTATTTAACGGTTTATTCCGACAAGGTGATGATTGGTAAATCGTCCCAAATCTTACTTTCATCCGATGCGCCACCGGAGAAGTTCCAAGGGCCTTTGTTTTGTTCTAGCGGACGGTAAGTTGCCGAAAGGCCGTCTAAGTCCCAAGTCGTCACATAGAATCGAATGCCATCCAGTGAATCAGGTCGACCCAGCGCGTCACTCGCAAAGTCCATCGAAATAGTGTTATTGGCTTTGTCTACTGTCACTGTTGGTGCTGGCGTGACCGCTTCTCCCCATGTCGTCGCATTTGCTCCTTTGGTGTTGTAAATCGAGCTTTGCCAGCCAAAAACAACCGCATTACGACTCCAGGTTCCGCTTGGCATAGAAGCGTTGATCTTCGGTAGCTCAGACAAGTTAGTTGCGGCTTCTTCAGGTAAATCCATAAAGATGGTGAAACCTACGTGGTCGAAGCCGTTTGGTGGCAACCAAGTGTCGGTGATGTTGTCCATGGTGAAGGTCAAACGTACGTTACTGCCAACGGTAAATACCTCAGCTTTGTTGATTGCGAGTTGGCTATTGTTTTTATCGAATGTTGGATCCGTTGGTAGCGAATAGTTACCGTTAGGACCGCCCATGCCATCTTGCGCATCACCCGCGTCATCAATAGTGTCGTCTGGCGTGTTTGACCAGCTTAAGTCCGACACAAAGTTAACATCTTCAATGCCAGCTTTTTTCTCAGTAGAATAAATCGCGAAGCGGTGTTGTTGTTCGCCAATTGCAAAGTGACGAGTCGACAGCGTGACACTAAACTGACCATCAGCGCCTGCAGTAATGGCTTGCGCTGTTTCTAAGTTACCATCGACGACAAGGTTCAACTTCTCGTTGGCGTTCGCACTACCCGCGATAACAATATCACCAGTGATGGTTTTTCCTTCCCAATCCTGCGCCAGTTGGATGTTGAGGTCTGGGGTATCTACCGATTGGGTATCGTTAGTTTTAGAGTAAATCACGGCAGATTTGGCTGGTAGCTCAAGGGTTACGTGACCGTTTTCATCTGCGATTAACTGCTCTGGAGCGTCTACCCAGTTCGACATGATTTGTTGTTTGAAGACGGTGCCACCAACTTGTTCTACATCGAGTTGGTTCATCAACATCGGCGAGTTGGATGTATTCATCACAACCAAGACTTCGTCGTTATCCAACGTTCGAGTAAAGGCGAACACGCCCGCGCCCGCTTTATCGCTGCCAATCACTTTTATTTCACCACGTGTCATGACTTTGTTTTCAGTGCGTAGCTTGGCAAGTTCTTGAATAAACAAGTACATCTCACTGTTTTGGTCGAACGAGTCTACGTAGTTGCCATCTTCACGGTACCCTCCGGCGAACATCGCATCGCGCGCCGCTGACATCGCCTGTTCTGTCCCTTGGTAAATCACAGGGATACCCGGCACAGCCATCATTGTGATCAGCGCTTGCTTCATATCATTGACACTGCCTTGTGATAGAAAACGTGGCATATCGTGGTTATCAATGAAGTTCGGCATGATGTATGGATTCGGGAACATCGCCATCATTTTTTCAAGACGGAAGCGTAGGTAATCGGTCGGTTGTCCTGCTGCAAACACGCGAGTCATGGTTGCTTGCAATGGGAAGTTCAACACCGAGGTTAACTGCTCCGGCGAGCCGCTTTCGCCGATGTAAGTCAGCATCTTCTCTTCGCCTTCTGTGTTGTAAGGCGTAGATGTTTCGAAGACTTCACCAAAGGTCAGGAAGTTATCGCGACCAGTATCAACCGCTTGAGTCATCACACCATCGTCGGCGTGCAGGAAGTCGTTCCAGAAATCGTGCTCAACAAACTTCACGGTATCGATACGGAAACCGTCAACGCCCACTTCGCGGATCCATTTTCGGTAGCTCTCTTTTAAATAAGCGCGTACTTCAGGATCGGACGTATTTAGATCATCCAGATCCGACAGTTGCCAGGTTTTTTCTTGGACGGGATCGTTGTGGTCGGTGATGCTTGGCGTCCAGTGGTAAATGCCAGTACCGTCTTCTTTACACTCATTCATGTTGAGCGGATAAGGCAGTTCTTGCCCTGCTGGCAGCGCATTTTCAATCAAACGGAAACCTTGGCAAGGTAGGCTAGGGTCGTAATAGTATGGGTCATCGTAAGTGAAGAAGTTACCTACGTGGTTGGTCACGATGTCTTGAATCAAGAACATATTACGAGCGTGCACTTCTCGCGCTAACGCTTGGTAGCTTTCCATGTCACCAAAGTGCTCATCCACTTTTTGGAAATCACGCGCCCAGTAGCCGTGGTAGCCGCCGTAGTTTTGCTCGGCATCCCACCATTGGTTTGCCACTGGCGGTGTAATCCAGATAGAGGTAGCGCCTAGGTCTTCGATGTAGCCCAGTTTGTCACTGACACCAACCAGGTCTCCACCACTGAATTTCTTGTCTGAGGTAGGATCGTATTCATTCTGACCTTGATCGTTAAGCGTGTTGTCGCCGTCGTTAAAACGGTCGATCATCAAGAAGTAAATGATCTGGTCTTGCCAATCAGGAGATGCCACGTGGCTTCCTGTATCGGTTGGCGTAGTTTCATCGCTACCACAGCCAGAAAGAGCTAGGGCGATCGCTATAGGGAGTATTTTTATTTTATTCATAGGGTTAGGTAAGGTTTCAAACACGGTTTTTGTCTCCGTTGTGCAGCAATGCGGAAACGATAAATCAAAGGTTTGAAATTGAGAGTGTCATTTCACGCCAAAAGAGACGTGAAATGATGTCACGAAGTGCTGAATTTGAACTGTGCTACATATTTAACTGAGTGGTTGCACAATTGGGTATTGAATCGGGTAATGGTCTTTGGCTAACTCATTACCAGAATGATCATAGAGTCGGAATCGACACTGTTTAGCCGTTTGGGTGAGGGGAAGTTGTAGCGCCCAGCATGTGTAATCTTCTGCATTCTGAGTTTGGCTCATTGCGTGCAGAGCTGGCGCGTCACCCACGTAGCAATCGATCTTCGCTACGTCTTTTAATCTACACGCGAGTTCCACAAACAAGGTGTACTGAGTGCCGAGTTGGATAAGTTGTCTTGTCGGGACAATGTATTCCGTTGCGCCAATTAAAAGCCCCTTGGAGACCACATAGTCACGCTGGTGGTTATTCTCAATGTAACGTTCCCCATCGACTTCATAACAAAGGCGAAAGGTAAGGGGGTGCGCTACCGGAAGTTCGGTCGTTGCCCATAGTTCGGTGCCATGACTTAAAAAACGCTCGAAGAAAGCGGGGTAGCGCCGCCATGCGCCATCACGGTCACGGCATTCTACCGAGACCACTTTCTCAAACGCAATATTGTCCACTTCCATCCAGATTTTGCCGACAGGTTGGTCGATATGGTTATCGTCGAAGGTATTGGCTTTGGCGTAGTACAAGCGGATGGGCTGGTTATTGAGATGAGTGCGGTTATCCAAGCACTGCTGGCGATATTGCATTGGCGAAAACGGATACCAACGACGAAAAGTGCGGTGAAAGTTCGATGGTTCTTCATAACCAAGTTGATAGGCGATTTGCTGCGTTGTGAGTTGGGTGTCGGCAAGCAAAGTGAGTGCTTGATTTCTTTTAGCGAAATCAATGCATTGAGAGTAGCTCATTTGCTTTTCTTGCAGTCGACGTTGCAAGGTGCGTTTGGAGACGCCCAGTTGCCTTGCCGCTTGCTCTAACTTGAGCGCGTAATTGCTGTTTTTGATGAACAAGGCGTTCAAAACACTCAGCAATTCGGGTTGCTCAATTGGTTGGTGAGAAAGCAGCAAGTAAACATGTTTCACCAAATCAAACACGCTTGAACTCGTTTTAGAATCTCGCGTTTCCTCTAGAAAAATATTGGCCGCGAGTGGATTGTTGGCGTGAACTTGTACCTGTATTGATTCGCTTAACTCAAGCATTTCCAACTGCATTTTGAGCAAGCCAAACACCGACTCCGCCCAATTTGGCATATCGCCCGTTCTACATTCGACTTGCAGATGGATTTGGGCATCACCATGTTGCAATGTGACGTACAAACGGCGGTCGAATAATGAGACACTTTTACTCCACCAAAGCAGCCCTTCTTGGAGGTTAGGCGCTTCTTTCAACATCATGCATTGCAAGGCCACCAACTTCTCAATGTGCCAATATTCGCCGGCAATTCGAAGGTGATTGTGACCGAGCTTTTTGCACAGAAAGGATGTAATAACGTTATCTTGAGGCAGCATGAGTTGAGTTTGGTTGCGAGCAAACATGCATTATTGCCGAAAAGATGAAGAAGTTCAGTGAGAACGCTCAAAGCCTTTCTTATCGTTTTATTTTCAAATTTATTTTGAAAATGTTTTTAATCGAAATCGGTTTTTCCCTTTATCTCATGAGGTTATGCTGTTACTCAGCTTAAACTCATTAATTGGAGAGCCTCATGGATATCGTACAAGCTGCAAAATCTCGTTACTCAACGAAAGTGTTTGACCCAACGCGCAAGCTATCTCAAGAAAAAATCGATGCAGTTAAAGAGCTGATTCGTTTTAGTCCATCGAGTGTGAACTCTCAACCTTGGCATTTCATTCTGGCAAGCACAGAAGAAGGCAAACAGCGCATCGCTAAAGCGGCGCAAGAGAACTACGCATTTAACGCGGCGAAGATTCTCAACGCTTCTCACGTATTGGTGTTTTGTGCGAAAACAGGCATTGATAACGACTACATTGAAGCGCTAATGGTGCAAGAAGAAAAAGATGGCCGATTCCCAACTGAAGAAGCGAAAGCGGCTGTACGCGGTGGTCGTAGCTACTTTGTGAACATGCACCGTTTTGATCTGAAAGATGCGAACCATTGGATGGAGAAACAAGTTTACCTCAACGTGGGTACGTTTCTGTTGGGGGCTTCGACGTTAGAAATTGATGCAGTGCCAATTGAAGGGTTTGATCCAAAAGTGCTGGATGAAGAATTTGGCTTGCGTGAAAAAGGTTACACTAGCGTTGTAATCGTGCCGCTTGGCTACCACGCGGAAGATGACTTCAACGCGAAAACGCCAAAGTCTCGCTGGGACGCAGAAACCGTATTCACCGAGATCTAATTCGAGCTTACTTACAGGTGACGTAGAACCCCGTAATCAATATATAAATCGCAAAAGAGTGATAAAACGATGATCCACTTAGTCGCAGAAGTGAAAGCCTATCCAGACCGTAAGGATCAGGTGGCGAATTTGCTTTCTGGTTTACTAGAGCCAACTCGCAAAGAAGAAGGCTGTTGCCAATACGAGTTGTATCTCGACGAGAAAGTTGAAGGCCTATTTATGTTCCAAGAAATCTGGGCATCGCAAGAGGCCTTGGATAAGCATTTGCAAAGCCCGCATATGGCGACGTTTCTTGAAACATTGGAAGAGAATGATTGGGTTGAATATACCCAGATTCGTCCTCTTCGATTTATCGCCTAATTACAGAAGGTTGCCAGCACGTTGGCGCGTTGCTGGCAGCATTTTTGTTGGATAAAGTCGCGGAAAGTCCGAATCGTTGGCGTCAATAATCGACGATCGGCGCACACCATGTAGAGCGGCACTGGGCCGCAATCCCACTCTGGTAACACTCGCACCAATCTTCCCTCGATTAAGTCTCGGCTGATGTCCATCAATGATTTATTCGCAATGCCTTTGCCTTTGATCGCTAACCGGTGTGGCAAGTCACTATCGTTGCTCAACAAGTTACCGCTGACCACGATTTGTTCTTTCTCGCTGCCACGCGTGAGCGTCCATTTGTTGTAGACCGAATCCGCGACCATGTAGCACAAGCAGTTGTGTTGCGTTAAATCGGCAGGAGAGGCGAGTTCTGGATGTGTAGCTACGTACTCTGGCGATGCACATAATATCCGTTCATTTGACCCACATAATGCCAATACGACCAGATTGGAGTCGGCCGGCTCGCCGTAGCGAATCGCAATATCGACAGGCTTGGTGTACATATCCGTCAAGCTATCGGACAGCTCTAGTTTAATGGAAACATTTGGGTAGAGACCGATGAACTCATCCACCCAATCGAGCAACATATTGCGACCAAAATCGGAGGGTGCAGTAATATGCAGTTGACCAGATAACTCGCCACGCGCGCTTGAGATCTGATCCAACCCCTCTTGCAATGTTGCCAACGCTTGCGTGGTTTTGTCTAAAAACAGTTCGCCCTCTGAGGTTAAACGCAGGCTTCGGGTGGAACGCACAAACAGTGGGAAACCGATTTGCCCTTCAAGACGCTTAATCGATGCGCTAATGGCGGCAGGTGTCATGTCCATGCTGTTAGCGGCTTTTGAAAAGCTGCCTTGGCGCGCGGTTTCGACAAAAATATTGAGGTCGTTGAGGGCTTTCATAATGAAAAGGGCTTTTAAGAAGTTTGGGCTACTATAGGGGAGAGTCGTAGGCCAATTCAAGGTTAAAACATTAGGTTGCACGGCGAGTTTGAGTTAGATTAGCGCGAAACTTCACTTTACCGGATCAATAGCATGAGCCAACAGCAGCCGAATAACCCACTTCACGGGTTGAGTTTAGAAAAAATCGTCACCCGACTAGTTGAACACTTTGGTTGGAATGGCCTGTATGAGCGCATTCGAGTGAACTGTTTTAAGAAAGATCCGTCGATCAAATCTTCTCTGAAGTTTTTGCGTAAAACGCAATGGGCAAGAGACAAAGTCGAAGCGCTGTACATCGAGACATTCTGCTAACCGCTCTATAGTCTGCAGCAAGCGGCAAGTAGATTCTTAGTCTCGCTATGGCTCGCTAGAATGACGTAGCTTTTCTTATCGCGTAGGCTAGAAGAGTCGCTCTGCTGTTACGTTTAAAGCGTGATTCAGAATCTACCCTCAGGCTTGTATTGAGTCTATTCATAGCTCTATGGGCCTACAGCAGCGGTAAGTAGATTCTTAGTCTCGCTATGGCTCGCTAGAATGACGCTAGTTTTCTTATTGCGTGGTTTGAATGGTACCTCAGCATCATTCCCGACAGCGATGAAGAATCGCTGTCGGGAACCTCGCCTTTAATCTCTCGTTTCTTGCTACTCCAAATGATGCGTACTACCCACGGTTCCTTCCAAGTCTAAAATCGACTGGCGAACGTGATCTGGAATCGCAGCTTTAACGTTGTTCTTAAAATCGAACATCACACCAGTGGCGGTCGCGATGGTCGCAATTTTACCCCACTTCTTACTCAGCACTTGGTACTCCATCGTGATGCGATCTTCTTGCATGTCGATTACGCGAGAACCGACTAGTAGCGTGTCTGGGTAAGTAACAGGCAATTTGTAGCGGCATTGAGTCTCGCTCAGTACTGGCCCAATTTGCGAGGTCTGCAGGTCGACCAGCAGGTTAATTTTGTTGAAGTAATCTAAACGTGCGGTCTCAAAGTAGCGAAAATAGACCACGTTATTAACGTGTTGCAGAGCATCCATTTCACCCCATGCGACTTTTATCTCTGTGATAACGGGAAAGTCCTTTAACAGTGTGTCCATTTTTATTGCTCCTTTTTCATCTGCTTTGCCACAAATTGCAACGCGACTTATCACTTTGAGCATTTATTCTAGATGTAATCATTTAATATGTAATAAAGTTGTTTTTAAAATGTGAAATGAAATGGTGATTTGATTATGTAAACTAGAAACTTTACATAATCGAGTTGAAGGCGTAAGTTTAACTAAGAGTAACCAGATAGGAGGTGTCTCATGATTGAACTCAAAGGTTTCAACCTCGCAAGAGTTGAGAAACGCATTGATTGGACAGGTGAGCTGTTCAGTTTGAGAATATCTGGCGCGCCTCTTTCCTTTAAAGCTGGCCAATTCACCAAGCTTGCTTTGCTTGATGATGAAGGTAAGCCGATCAGCCGCGCTTACTCTGTGGTTAATGCGCCAAGCGAGCAATTCGATTGGTTGGAGTTTCTAATAGTAGCCGACCCTCAAGGACAACTTTCTCCACGGCTCCAAAAGCTTAAATCTGGTGATAGCATTTATGTCGGTGCCACCGCACATGGCGATTTAATCCATGATTCTATTCCTAAACAGGCTCATGACCTGTGGCTGCTATCTACAGGTACGGGGATTGGACCGTTTTTATCGCTGCTGGATGATATAAACTTACCGCCTCACAATGAGCGCATTGTGCTGGTTCATGCCGTTCGTTTCGAAAAAGATCTGGTTTATAAATACCTAATTGAACAGCTTCAGCAACGATATGAAGGCAGATTAAAGTATATACCGATAGTCAGCAGGGAAGTGGTTGATGGTAAATTACAAGGCCGAATTCCTGAACTCATCGAATCGGGTTTACTGTCCAACGCCGCTGATGCGCCATTCTCAGCTCAGCGTAGCTTTGTCATGATGTGTGGGAATCCACAAATGATCAAAGATACCGTGCCCGTCTTACAAGAGCTAGGCTTGGAAAAGTATCGCCATCAAACCGGGGGAAATATCATTTACGAACGTTACTGGTAGCGTTTTGTTAAATTGATACGGTTATGCTCAAGATGTAATGATTACTTTTGAGATACGACCGCGATTTAGTATGTTCTTAGTTGAATATTATGTTGGCAATACCTAAACTGCGCTCACCATTGCGCGTCTGTACACTCAGTCATTCTCGCTTAACCAATTACATTGAGGTGACTGAAGTCCATGTATGCTTTTATCGCGAGCAAGCAACAGAGAATCATTGCTGGTTTTATCGACCTGCTCTTTGCGATGGTGGTCGTGTTAATCATCGCATTGAGTATTAACTCTTTTCTTAACGACTTTCAGCTCTCTTTAGCAGATAACCTCACGCTTGTTCGTGAAACTCAGGCGTTTTACTTGCTTTCTTTACCAACGGTTTTAATGATCAACTGGAATGCATTGAGTCATGGGCAAACCATTGGTATGCGCATGATTGGTATTAAAGTTGTAATGAAAAATGATAGTAAGGCAACGAAAGTTACAGCAGGGTTAAGGCTTGTTATTAGCTACTTGCTGGAGATGCTCATTCCGGGGATCCCGTTGGTAAATTTGGCATTGTTGTTCTTTCATCCGGAGCGACGATTGTTGCATGACTTGATCGCCAATACTAAAGTTGTCCAAGCTTCCTAATTTTTGATTAAAAAAGCCACGTGAAGTGGCTTTTTTAATATCGATAAAGTTAACCAGATTTACTGTTGATTAACATATTTCTTAAAGCGAGCTTTGGTTTCTGCGTCTGCTTTTTGGTACCAGAAGTGCAGCATCTCTTCAGCTGTCGAATCCGCTTTAACCGCAGTTGCTCTCACTTGCTTCATATCCGCAGGAACCTTTGCAGGAAGCGTGACTGGCTGCATGGTTGCTGCGCCAGCAAAAGCCACGGCTGCTGCACCGCCAGCTTGGTTATAATCTTCGATTTCACGCACGTAATCACGACCGATTTGCATACCCGGTTTGAGCAACTTGTCCTGGTCAACCGCGATTGCGTTGCCAGAATCATCAACCAGTTTCCAATCTAAGTCTTTGATCTTCTCTTCCGCATCACGTAGGTTGCGGTATTCTGGCATTTGTAGAGTGAGTTCGGCATTGGTCGCGTCAAATCGTGTAACGATAACATCGCTTTCAACACTTAAACGGTCATTACCTTGGTTGAAGTAAGGGGCGAAACGAAATACGACTTGGTTAAGGCCATCAGGTAACGTCAGTGTTCTTTCAGAGGCGAAAAAACCACCCGAAAGATCTGCTTTTTCACCGTTAGCCGCTAATACTGAAACGTTGTCAGGAACACTCACGGTTACATCTGCGAATGCCATGCCACTCATTGCGAGAGCAAGCGCACAAGTTAAAGGCTTGATCAATTTCATTGTTTTTATCCTAAGCAAATTAGTGGTCATCGAGAGTGCATCGTTCATTGCCCGATTGCAACTCCCAAGTGTAATAAGTATGAAAATTTAACAAGAACGTCATTTTTATCGTATTTATTACGACGAAACTGTGATCCAAATAGAATCAAACCGCTGAAATGCAGCGGTTTGATATCATAAGTTATAGATTAAATTTCTTTCTAACTTATTGATTTATTAAATACCAGCACCGTGTCCAGGTTCTGATTGGTCATCAGAAGCGTCTTGTTGTTCTGCCATTTCTTCTTGCTGTTGTGCTTTCTCAATGCTCAACCACCAAACAAATAACTCATACCAAATTGCTAGGATAACGGCACCTAAGAACAGACCAACGATGCCGTAGAAAAGCATACCACCGATGGCACCGAGCAGAATCACAGGCATTGGCACGTCGACGCCACGTCCCATTAACATTGGTTTGAACAGGTTTTCAGAAAGAGCCGCAACTACGACCCAAACAGTAAACATGGTTGCTGTTGAGGTGTCTTGGGTCATGTACATGAAGCCAATCACAGGTAGCACTGCGAGCAACGCCGGGAGCTGAGCGATACATAAAATCATTAGAAGCAGTGTGAGTAAACCTGCTGCCGGAACGCCAAATACGAAGAAACCAGCACCGATCAACAGTGCTTGAATCGCCGCTACACCGACTACGCCAAGCAGTACGCTTTTAATTGTCGCAGCGATAAGCGTGGTCCAGCTTTTTGCGTTTTCACCAGCGGTTCGAATCGCGATGGTTCTTAAGCCTGATGCTGCAGATTCAGAGTACGTCATGAAACCTGCTGCAATCGCAAGTGACAAGATTGAAAGCAGTAAACTTCCCAATACGCCCCCCAGTGTACCCAGTAAAGATGTGAGTCCTGCCTTTATTTGTGGCATAAAGGTTTGAATAGCTTGTTCAAGATTAGTAGCGAATAGGGTCCACACTTCGTAGAGCTTATCACCCACGATAGGCCAACCCGCTACGGAAGCTTTTGGCCCTGGTATTTTCACTTGTCCATTTTGTAGTACTTCAAGCGCGTGCGTTGCACCATCCACAATGGAGCCTGATACCATAACAAGTGGCGTGACAAGGAGGGCAATACCAAGTAAAGCAATGGTTGTGGCTGCCAGGCCTCTGCGACCACCATATACACGCTGCAATTTTTGGGTAAGCGGCATTAAAGCGACGGCTATAATAGCGCCCCAAATAACCGGAAGTATGAAGGGTTTGATGATGTCGTACGTAAACATCAGCAAGACAAAGATCAAGCCAATGCGTATTGCTGATTCCACCATATTACTGATGAAAAGCTTACTGTCGATTTTTACCGATTGTTTATCCATTTTTGTTTACCTGATGATCAATGTTAGAACTGACGAGACTTGAAACAACAATCGCCATATAAAAAACACCTGTGATGGCCTCTAAATACACCACGACTTGAGCCAGTGGTGTTAGAGGACTAATGTCGCCATAACCGAGCGTGGTTAAGGTAACGAAACTGAAATACGCTGCATTGGAGAAGTTCTGCCCCCAAGAAATCGCTTCCATACCGGTAAAGGCTTCAGGCGAAAACTCAAGCAGAATGAGGTAGGCAATCGCCCACATCAGACCAAGCAGCAAGAAAAGCGCTACCGAGCCAATGACTTTGTTGCTGTTGACATGGCCGGTGAAAAGAATCTGTCTTGCGATGGATTTAAAAGTGCCGAAAAAGAACGCAAAGGTGAGGGCAAGCATCACCACATTCATCTCTCTGATGTCGAAAACGGTCTTGATCACAATCACAAGAACCCAAACACCAAACAGGCTGTAGAGGAAACGAGACCAGGTTTTGTCAAAGCGAAGGCTCGCAAAACAGACGATAAACGTCAGAACCGTGAAAGCCTGAAGTATGTGTTCAATCGTCCCTTCACCTACTACTTGTGCCATCGCACTCCCTAGCAACAAAATCACTAGCGCTAAGGTTAGATAGAAGAAGTTGTTTTCTTCATTAATGTTTTTGAGGTTTTTACCAATGACCATGGCTCTTCTCACTTAGTTATTGTTCACTGTCTGCGGATGACTCTTTCATCACCATGATGGACGCAGAAAGCCCGAATCGAAGATCAACATCTTCAGGAAGTTCTTGTAGGGAGATTCGCACCGGAATACGTTGTGCTAAGTGAATCCACTGAAAAACAGGGTTTACGTTTGGCAGAAGGTTGTAGCCGACCGTGCCGTCTTTGGGCGCAATACCCCAACCAATCGAGTCAACCGTCGCGTCAATTGGCGTGTCTGGGTGAGACATCAAAGTGACACGCGCTTGGCTGCCAGGTTCGATTTGCGCAAGTTGGTTTTCACGGAAGAAACCAAATACCCAAAAGCTGTTTTTGTCGATCAGTGCGAGCAGTGGTTGGTTTGCGACCGCTTGCGTACCGTTTCTAATATCGAGGTTAGATACAAAACCATCGACGGTCGCATAAACTTTGGTAAAGCTGAGATTAAGGCGTGCTGATTTTAGTTGCTCTTCTGCAGATTTGATTTGCAGTAGCGACTCTTCGTAAGCGATTTCACGACGAATCAGATCCTTATGAGAAACTGCGCCACGGTCTTTGGCACGAATGTCTTTTAAGCGGTCATATTCGATTTTTTTACCGCGAGAGCTAACAATGGAGCGCTCCAGTGCTACTTCGGCTTGAGATAACGCAACCTGGTAAGTCGCAGGGTCGATTTCAAACAGTAAATCCCCCGTTTTTACTTCTTGGTTGTCTTGCACCGCGACATTTACAATTGGGCCTGATACGCGAGGAGCCACTTTGATGACGTTAGCACGCACTTGCCCATCTCGTGTCCATGGGTTATTAAAGTATTCCTCAAACTTTTGATAGCCGAGCCAAGCTGCGCCACCAAGAATGACAAGATTGAGTGCGATTACGAATAGTTTTTTCATCTTGTTTGGCACCTAAAATTGAATATAAAAGCTGTCGATGGCCACCACATAACCGACCATGATGGCAATAAACGTCAGAGACGGAAAAGCGATGAAGCGAGACAAACGTGTCTTGTTCAATATCATCACCGTTATCCACGTGGCCGTGACGGCGAGAAAGAGCACGAGTAGCGTAGGAGAAAAGTAAACGTCTCCCCAAGAGAGTTCATGAGGCATTACCGATCCTCCGTTTTGTTTTCATCACTGGTCTCAGCCGGAGTTTCGAGTCGCAAAGGCGGCAATACGCGGTTTTCTTCATTTAAATAACCATCCCAGTCAGTTCGTTCTGTCATTTGCTTGGCAATAGATTCACTGATGAAAGGCTTGCCTGTTTGGGTTTGCCAGCCTCCACCGAGGGCTTTGTAGAGCGCGACAACTTGGTTCGCAACATTACCTTTGATCGTTGCGTAGCTGTCTTCTGCGCGGGTCATTTTTTCTACCGAGTTAAGCAGACGTTCGAATGAAATTTGTCCGTTTTCGTACTGTGTCATGGATATGTTGAACGCACGAATGGAAGAGTTGACCGATTGCAAGCGTAAATCTTTTTGCTGCAAATACAGGTCATATGCTTCGATTGCATTGGTGACTTCATTAACGGCTTGCAGTACCTTTTTGTTGTAGTTCGTCAGCGTTTCTTGGAAGCGAGCATCTTCGAAACGAATGTTATTTTTCACGCGTCCGTATTGGAAAATGTTCCAACTGAACGTTGGGCCAACCACCATGGTGAGCGAATCGCTAAAACTGAAACTGCTGCCATCGGGAACCGTACTGTCGATACCGATGGAACCGAACAACGAAAAGCTTGGGTACAGAGCGGTTTCTGCCACGCCAATCTGCGCACTTTGCGCGCGAGCTTGCATCTCAGAGACTTGCAAATCCGGACGTCGCATCACTAAGTTAGCATCCACTTGCGTATCCAAAAGCGGTGGACGTGGCACAATGGAGCGCTCGTCGGTGCCCGATAGCGCCGATTTTCTGCCCGTTGATTTGAACTGGGCTTCGTACTCAGCGATTTGCTTGTGCATCCCATCCGACTGTAGCAGTCCATCTACTTCTTCTGGTAACAGACCCAGTAGCAAAGCCAACACAGTACGTGATTGCTTCATTGCCACTTCGAGGCTCGGTAGCGCTGCTTTGGTGGTGTAGAGTTGGTTTTTAGCTTGTTGAACGTCCAATTCTGTAACGTTGCCAGAGTCGAACTGCACCTGTGTAATGCGGACGACACGCTCTTGAATCTCGATATTGCGGCGAGACAGCAAAATACGTTCTTGGAATGTGCGATAGTTGATGTAATTGCGTGCCACTTCGGCGGTTATGGTGACCATGATGTCGTGATACGATGCGATGGATGCGTAGTAACCCGCTTCTGCCGACTCAATACCGCGAGCATACTTGCCCCAAACATCCATTTCCCAAGCAGCATCAAACGACAAAGTGGCGTTATTCACGCCCTGATCATTTACGTAGGCACGCGCTAGGTTTCCTGACATGGTTTGAACTTGTGGGTATTGCAAGCCAGTCGAAATACCAAGCAATGAACGTGCTTGGACAATTCGTAGCCCTGCGGCTTCTAAATCGAGGTTTTGTTTGCTCGCCAACTCAACCAGCTGATTAAGAGTCGAGTCATTAAATTGCTGCCACCATTGTTGTAGCTGTTGCTCTGATTGCTGCGTATCTTTGGCTGCTTTTTGCACCGACCAGTCACTTGGCAGTGGCGCCTGCTTTGGATGAACATAATCTGGTCCTACCGTGGTACACGCACTGAGTCCGAGCAAAGAAAGTATGGCGAGGCTTGGTTTGGTTAGTTTTGGAAGCATCATATCCCCACCTTTAAAAACGCTTCTGTTGTAAGTTCACCCAATCGATATCCTCGTAGGTTTGCTTGCAATGCTTGATTGCTTCGAACACGTTCCGTTTTAAATTCAGCAAGATATAAAAACCGGCTATCTCTGAATAAGCGTAGTCAGATAAATCCAACTCACTAAAAAAATCTTCCAGTTTATCTTCGAATGTTTGGTAATCTTGACTGTATTGGTCGAATACGGAGTCGAGTTCTTGTGTTGCTTGATGGCTGGCTAAAGCGCCCGCCATCAAAGGAATGATGGAATCGCGGTGCTGTTGGCGAAGCTGAGTAATTAGTGGATTGGTCATCAACTTTTTCTCGGCGGCCATTAAGATGTTGATGTGATTACTGAGTACATCACACGCTTTGCTAAACGCGCCAATCGCTTCTGGCGTGGTTTTATCAAAGTGTTTGTGGTTGATTTTCGAACCCCAGACTTTGAGCTTTTTCGATGAGACATTGAGCGTCACCAAGTGTAAGGCCCGTTTGAGCGGCGTAATAACCGAGCTAGACTGCTGTTGATAGGTAGTGAACAGCTCTCGGGTATGTCGGAAGTAGCGTTCTTTTATGGTCAAAAAGAGGTGTTCTGGTCGTGAGCTAAACGGGAAGTAGTGCGCGAAAATAATCATGAACACCACCATGTAGAACAACAGCATGATCGTCATGAGGATCCCGAAGTGATAAAACATGTTGTTGTCTAAACCGAGAACAAACAAGCCAATCATATAGAAAATCGTCACTGGCCCGTTAAACAGATAAAAACCGATAAAGGTGTAGATAAAGATAAACAGGCCAAGTTCTAATCCGAGATCCAATTGCGGAAGGATGAAGACGTAAGAAGGTACCGCGAACAAGAAGCCGAAAGTGAACAGCACAAGCAACAAAATTGGGTGCACAGGCACGAACGACAGCAAAGACATAAACATGGTCGAGAAGACCACGAACGAGTAGCCGCCTGGTGGATTGAAATAAATCCAAATCAGTCCTGCAACCCAATAGGTAACAAAGGTTTTGACCGCAGTTTTAAAGTTTTCTGCGTCCCACCATAGAAACTTGCCTTTCGGTTTCGGCAGTGGCACGTCAAAGGAGACATTGTTCGTCACAGAGTCAATGCAGCTAATGCTCTCCGCTAAACGCGACAAGTTTTGATGCATCAGTTCCAATAGGTGACCAAGCGTAAGCGCAGAGCCTTTCTCTAGGTGAGCTGCATCTTCAAGCAACGCTTGGTTGTATTCGACTTTGAACTCCTGAGCACGATAAGCGGGCTCTTTTTCGTCCCAGACTTGTTGGCAGGTATCAAATAGCGCGTCAATTTCCGCCACGGCTTGATCAAAGTTGCTGATGCTTTCACGGTCTTGCTGGTGGCTAAAGTGGCTGTGCGCCGCGACGGTCAATTGTTGCGTTACTTGCTTGTTCAAATGAACCGCCAAGCGCCACTCTTTCATGTAGGCCGACACGTCACTGCATTCCACACTGACCGTGGCAAAACGCTGTTCGAGCGCATTTTGAGCGGCAAACATCTGTTCGATGAGAGTGTCCACGCTAGGAGGTTGTGGCTCTTCCGCTTCTGGATTTTCTTCTCCGCCTTCTTGAGGAGAGATTTGCCCTGCCGATTTTTGCTCGAAATTTTGCAAGATAGCGGTGAACAACGCGCGTTGTGCTTGGTTGAGTTGTTCGATGAGCTGTCTTAGGTTTTGTTCTGTTTTGGTCGGGAATAAGAAAGTTCCCACGAGTGTGTAAACCACCACCCCAAACACCGTCATATAGGCGCGGTCAACGCCATAAAGGAACGCACCTTCTGCGTCACCGCCATTGGACATCATCAGCGTCATCACACCGGTCAGCATGAGTAGCGTTGGATCTTTTTGATAGGCATTACGGAAGTAAAAAATGAAAGAGACCACAACCGACACGCTCAGCATGTACAGCAAGCGGTCTTGGGCAAACAATCCCACCAGTAACAAGCCAACGACGGCGCCAACCAACGTACCGAACACACGTAAGGTACCTTTGGCGAGGGATTCACGACGACTGCCTGTGGATGCAATCAGCATCACTGTGGTTGCGGCCGTCGATGCTTGCGGCCAACCCATGGCAAACGGGATTAGATAAGCCAGAGTCAGGCTAAGCGATACTTTAATAGCGAATTTTATTTTGTCGTTCATAGTGTCAAAGTTTGCTCAGGCTTATCGTTATAAGTTGATGAATTTCTTATGTGAATAATCAGAATCTTGTTCTGAATAAATTCGGGGGGCGGAATATAGCGGGTGAAAAAGTGTGCTTTGTAAACCCTTTGTCAAAACACAAAGTGCGTATTTGGCTCGATCTCGCGCTAGCCCTTGGCGTTATTGACGAAACGCCTAAAACGAGCAAAATCGCGATCTGTGACGATTCTCACTTTTGAAACAAAATCGTCGTGTTGTGCGAGCCAATTCTCACCTTATATCCTTCGCCTGATACTAAAGCAGGCCACTCGTACCATCTGCAATGAGCTTTGCTGCTTTAAAAAGCATAGATGATGAATGGGTATTTGAGAGGGAAAGTTATTATTTTTTATCGGCTTGCCGATTGTTCGCTTGTTTTTTTGGATCGAGATAAAAAAACCAAAGCGATACCACCAAGAATGATGCCACTGGTTAAAAGTGTATGCAGTGAAAGAGACTCGTGGAGTACGACGGTACCTAACAGCAAAGCAATGGCTGGCACGGAAAGTTGGCTGACGGCGGCTTGAAGTAAAGAGAGCTTACGCATGACTTGATACCAAAGCGTATACCCAAGGCCAGATGCAATGGCGCCAGACGTGATAGCGAGCAAGATTCCGCTCAAAGAGAGATGGATTGAGGACAGCATCAATGGTGATAGGAGTATGCCAATTATAGATGCAGCGATAAACCCCCATGTGATGCCACTACTTGGAGAAGGCGCTTGTTTGCCGAGCGCAGTAAACGCAGCCCAACAAACGCCAGAAATCAACATGAGAAGTGCAGAACTGATATCGGGGCGAGTGGCAGATGGCAACATTAACCAAACAAAGCCAACAATCGAAAGGCCGATACCGATGATTTCGAGAAACTGAAAGCGCTCACCTTGCCACCAATAGATGGCCAGTAACGTCAGTTGCACGGCACCAAACAAAAGCAAAGCACCGGTTCCTGTCGCCAGTTGTAAGTACGCGAAAGAGAAAAGGGCAGCGTAACCAAATAACGCCACGCCAGCAAAAAAGCGAAAGCGAGAAGTTGGCCGATCGGTTTTCCACTGACCTCTCACGACAAGCAATGCGATTAAGGTAATCGCACCGGATATCAATCGAACGAGAGTGAAGCTTCCTGCATCAATTAACCCTTCGGCCAAGGCAAGTCGGCACAATAATGAATTGGCGGCGAACGCCAGCATTGCAATAGCAGTGAGTAAAAAGGTCGACATCCTTGGCCCTTAGCGTGTAAATGAACAGCTAGTGTAGATCCAAAAGAACATTTTTATTAGTTGATAAAGTGATTAGTTATAGCTATCAGAGCAAGAAAGTCATTAAAAATAACCAGAGAAAACCTGACCTTAGCCTGAGTCTTACTGTGGTTGGGAAGGTTGTTTGTACAATGACTTAATGGTGTTTTTCAACCATAGCAATTTGGGATTGTACGCATTGCGTTTATGCCAAATCATGGTAAATGGAATCAGTAACTTGTCTTGTTGAGCTTGGTCTAATGGAATTGGCAAGCACACCAAATCGAGATGCAGCTTTTCTGTGTAACTTTTGCAATAGTGCGGCGCGGTGGTGATCATGTCATGCGTCGGCTGCGCTGCCATAAAAAGGGATTGCTCAAAGTTGGACATCGTCAGCCCGATAGAGCGCTGTAGCCCTAGTTCCGTTAATACTTCATCCAACGCCCAAGTTTCACTTTTTTCCCAAACAATATTGATGTGTTGGTAGCTCAGAAAGGTCTCGAGATTCCACTCTTGCTGTAATGCCGGATGATCTTTATGTAAATACACCATCGGCAGGTCATAAAATAGAATCTCAAAATCCAAGAAATACGGCAGAAGATCCAACGACTCTTTCGATCTCGGGTGACTCTCTCGGCCGGTAAAACCGATATCCGCCTCTCCTCGAATGATGGCGTCGAGTGAATCGTAATCCCAGTTACTGGTTTTTACTTTCGCTTCAGGGTATCGCTGGTGGATAGCGACGATGAGTCTGTCCAGCACTGTGAGCACTAATGGCGACTCAATCGTGATATCAAAACGCACTCCTTTAGGCGTAATATCGCTGCGTTTTTCTGCAATTTGGCTGCCAATTTGCAGCCATTCTGCGAGATCTTGCTCCATGCTTTGTGCCAAAGGCGTTGGCGCAAGACCTTTAGGTGTTTTGACAAACAAAGGATCATCGAACCAATGACGAAGTTTGTTGAGCGACTTACTTACGGTAGAGGGCGTAACGTTCAGCTTTTTCGAGGCTTTCGAGACGCTTTGCTCTTGCAACAATAATTGCAGAGTGAACAGTAAGTTTAAATCAAGTCGCGCTAGGGATTTCTTCATAATGGGTATCGTGAACAGGCTTTGGAATCAATAGTATTAGAGCAAGGCTGATTACGCTACCTAACACCAAGATAAACAACAACATATTCAGTGCACTAACGCCGATGAAACCCATAAACCAAATATAGAACGCGGAACTACAAACTTGAGCAATGCCCAGTAACGAGCTCGCCACGCCAGCTTGTTGAGAGAATGGGCTGAGCGCTTGGCTCATGGCCACGCCAAAGCCACAAGCGAAACCAGCGCAAATCAACCCAAGTCCGAACACATAGTAATGAGATTGTCCATCATGGAAATGGGCAGCACTGAGCACGATGCCTGCACAAGCGAGCAATACTTGAGAGGTGATCATTAAGGTTCGCTGCTTAAAAATCCCCAATGCCAATGGCGCAGAGAACGAAATCAACATACTGATCGTCGCAGTCCCCGCCATGATGGAAGAATAGCCACCGCGATCAAAACCAAGCATACTCATCACAACAATTGGTGAAGCGTTAACAAAGGTCAGGATGGTGGTCACTCCAAGTGCAGTAATGATCAGCCTACTGATAAAAAATCGCTCGAAGAACGTCTCTTGATGGCTCTCTGGCGTTGTCTGTTCTTCACCTTGTTGGCTGGGTAGTGATTCCTTGAGAACAAAAATGGCCAATACACTGACGAGAATGCCCATTCCTGCCATCGTGGTAAACAAACTCGGCCAAGGAAATTTCAGCATAATCAAGTGACCAATCACGGGTGCGATCACTGGAATGATACAGGTGATGCCATTGAGCATCGACAATACTTTCGCGCGGCGTTCATCGTCTAACGTGTCGCGTAAAATCGCGAATGCGACGACATAGCAAGATCCAGCCCCGATGCCTTGGCAAAAGCGAGCAATCAAGAAAGTGTTTGGTTGCTCAGCCATCCCGCCGAGAAAAGACGCGAGCACGAAGATCATCGCGCCGACGACGGCAACAGGCTTTCGTCCCACAGAGTCTGCAATTTTCCCCGCGAATAACATGGTGGTAGCCATGCCAGCTAAATAGATCGAAAACGCAATATGCAACTGAGACTCACTGGCGTTGAGATCTGACGCAATTTGAGGCAAACCAACAAGATACAAATCAATGGCAGTAGGGTAGAGTAAAACGAGTGCAAAACTACAAAGTAAAAAACGGGACATGGAAACCTCTCTATCGAATGGCGAGGATAATAGAGTGCTAAACGTTTGCCTGCGAGTGGGAAATACGACACTAGGTATTTCTATTTACGACATACCCTGTATGAATTGAGCATAAAAACAACAAGGAAGATTATGATTACTATTGAAAAGTATTCGCCTGAGCGACATGAACAAACTTGCGAACTTAGCGTGCTAGAAGAGCAATCGCAGTTTACGGTCGCGGATGTGGGTGAAATGCTTACGCGTCTTGAACCTACAGAACTTCCGCATCTGATTTTGACAGACGATGATGTGGTTGGCTTTTTTCTATTTGATGCAGCTTACAGTGAGAAATACGATTTTTGCCCGGAAAACAGTTTAGGCGTGCGGGCTTTGCTGGTGGATCACCGTCATCAAGGCAAAGGCATCGCCAAGCAAGCCATTCAACAGTTTGCCGATTTCGCCAAACGCCATTATCCCGAGTTTGATGCGCTTTATCTCACTGTGAATTGCCGCAACATACCTGCTTATCAGTGCTATTTAAAATCAGGGTTTGAAGATACCAATGAGCTTTACCACGGCGGCCCAGTTGGACCGCAGCACATTATGAGACAGCCGCTTTAGCTATGAAAAACCAAGGATGGAAAGATGAGAATTGAAATCGACAATTTAGAACGGCCGCAAGTGATTGCGATGTTGGAAGGACATTTACAGGACATGTACGCTACATCGCCACCAGAAAGCGTGCATGCGTTAGATTTAGATAAGCTCAAAGCGCCAGAAGTGACGTTTTGGACCGGATGGAAAGGTGAGCAACTGCTTGGGTGTGCGGCGATTAAAGAGTTGGATGACCAACACGCGGAGCTGAAATCCATGCGCACCACGCCTACGGCAAGAAACCAAGGTGTGGCATCTCAATTATTGATTCATGTGATTGAGCAAGCGAAGCAAAAAGGTTTGCAGCGCTTGAGTTTAGAAACGGGCTCGATGGAGTTTTTTAAACCAGCGCGCCTGTTGTATGAAAAGCATGGCTTTGTGTACTGCGAGCCGTTCGGGGATTACGAACTCGATCCGAACAGTCAATTCATGACCCTAGAACTGAGCTAGGGCCATGAATTTTTAGAAGCTAAATCCAATCGATTTAGAAATTCAGATTCAAGTTGATGGTTGGCGATAGGAGGCTTGAACGCTCGTCAGCCAATCGCTTTCTCTTCTCTTTCAGTCTCTTGGCATTGTCTTTGTCTGGATTGCCATCAAGCTGATTATCGATGACCGAGATTTCAGTATCGATTTGTTGGATGCGTTGCTGGCGTTGATATTCTTGATGACCTAACTGGTAGTTCTCAATGAACTCTTTGCTGCTGCACACACCGTAGTATTCTTTGCCTTCGATACCGACAGTGTACCCATTGTCTGGTGAGCAATATTGGATAGTGCCTTTATCAAAGCCTTCTTTCCATTTCGCTCGGTCGGGTGTCACACCCGCTTCACCACAGTCTTCGGTATAGCTATTGATAATGTTTGGATCGTTGCCATCTCGGCCATCTTGATAACCTACGTTGTACCAGTTCGCCGTTTTGCACTCATCCGGAGACATGCTGGCGCAACCTGAGAGCAAAGTCAGTAAAGCCAGGGGGATTAGCGCTCTTTTCATCAGTGACTGTCCTTTAAATAAAATCGAATTGATAACTTGAGTTTAAAATGAACACTGTTCATATCAATGGTTGAAATCATTGTATTCACAATTGTGGTGACTCATTAATCTAAGTGATAAATTTATTATGCTGAATAGAAGTGTGTTTGATTAGTATTATCCACGAACTGCGCCTTTGCTGCATCAATCCACTAGCCTTGGCCCCAAATTAAGTGATAATACCAACATAAAGATAAACACCGTCAATGAGGCTAAGACATTGAGCGAACAACCCACCGTCCTTATTATCGAGGATGAATCTGCCATCGCAGAGAACCTGATTCATGTATTAGAGATGGATGGCTACCACGCAGAGTGGTTTGCAACGGCAGGAGAGGGCTTGGCCTTTTTGCAGCATAACTCTGCAGCGTTACTTGTGTTAGACGTAGGCTTACCGGATGGCAATGGTTTTGAATTGTGCAAAACCATCCGTGAGTTTTCTGATATTCCCATTATCTTTCTCACCGCAAGAAGCGATGAAATTGACCGCGTAGTCGGCTTGGAGATTGGCGCGGATGATTACGTGACTAAGCCATTTAGCCCGCGTGAAATGTTGGCTCGCATTAAACTTCGAATCAAAGCTAAAGCGCCAATGATGGAGCACAAACCAGAACCTGTAGCTGTTCCAGAACAGCCTCAATTGAACCAAGATTTAGTCGCGCAAAACTTCGATTATGGTGTTGGCGGGCAAATGCTTGGGTTAACTGCGGTGGAGTTCAAGATCCTCGATAAACTGATTTCTGTCTCTTCCAATGTATTGAGTCGAGAGCAACTTATGATCGCGGCAGACATGGCGCCAGAGGCTGCGTACGAGCGCAATATCGATACCCACATCAAAGCTATTCGCCATAAGTTGAAGCCGTTTGGGATGTCTGAACGTATCTGTACCAAGCGTGGCTTTGGTTACTTCTACTGCATTAAAGGTGAATGATGAATCGCTGGCCGAAGATCCCGCTTGGACTCAGACTGTTTTTTCTCTACTTCATCTTAGTCGGGATGACGGCTTACATGGTGAGCAAAACGGTCGTCCAAGAACTCAAGCCAACCGTGCGTCAAACCACTGAAGAGACGCTGGTGGATATGGCGAACTTGCTCGCGGTATTGGCAGAAGAGGACGTTGCAAACGGAAAGTTGTCTGAGAGTCGCTTCTCCAAACTATTAGCGGCTTATGGGCAGCGAGAGCCTCAAGCGCGCATTTGGGAAATTGGCAAAAAAGCGATCAACCATCGAATTTACATTACCGACAAACAAGGCATTGTGATTGCGGATTCTTGGCAGCAAGACGTAGGCAAAGACTACTCGCAATGGAACGATGTTTATCTCACGTTGCGTGGTCAATACGGCGCGCGCAGTACCATCGAAGACCCGAAAGATCCGCTCTCAACCGTTATGCACGTGGCTGCGCCCATTTACCACAAAGGTGAAATCATTGGCAGCGTAACGGTGGCAAAATCCAATCGCTCAGTACAACCTTTCATCGATCTTTCTAAACGCAATGTATTGTTTTGGATGGTGTGGATGAGTGGTTTAGTGCTATTGGCAGGGGCATTGTTTGCTTGGCGAATTCACTCGGCACTGAACAAGCTAGAAGACTACGCGACCAAAATGGGTGAGGGTGAAAAGGTCTCTAAGCCGACATTTCGTATCTTTTATGAGTACGGCACGCTAAGCGACGCATTGGAGAAAATGCGCAATCAGCTCGATGGTAAACAATATGTGGAAGAGTACGTACAGACGCTGACTCATGAGCTGAAAAGCCCGTTATCAGCGATTAAAGGCGCGAGTGAAATATTGCAAATGCCGTTGCCTGAAGAAAAGGTCACGCGCTTTGCTGGCAACATTGAGCGAGAAAGCGACCGCATGCAGTCATTGATTGATAAGTTGCTAGAACTTGCTCGTCTTGAAAAGCGCCCTGAGCTAGAACAAGTCGAAGCTATCTCGCTAAAACAAATGGTCAATGAAGTGGTTGAATCGGCGGATGCGCGCTTGAGTGCTAAGTCGGTCACTGCCAAAATCCAAATTGATGACCATCTCTCCGTGTTTGGTGATGCCTTCTTGCTGAAACAAGCCGTTTTTAACTTGATGGACAATGCGCTGGATTTTGTTCATTCAGAGGGCCGTATTGAATGGAAAACTGAGGTCACGAAAGAGAAAGTGTGCCTGTCGATTTTCAATTCAGGTTCTCATATTCCCGACTATGCGATGCCTCGTTTGACCGAGCGCTTCTATTCCCTTGCTCGGGAAAATGGCGTTAAGAGCACTGGGCTCGGGCTGAATTTTGTTGAGCAAGTGACCAAGCTACACAAAGGTAAGTTGCAAGTCGAAAACGTCGATTCTGGCGTGAAAGTGACCCTGATTTTACCAACTCCATAGAAACTCCACATTAGCTCCATTCGTTCTCCAAATTGCTGATTTAGATTACTTCCATCAGCAAATGGAGAATGAAACATGAAAAAGATCCTCAATAACCAACTCGGCACGAAGTTCGCTTTCGTGCTGTTTTTGTTTGTCTTACTGCAAATCCCGCTTTCAATGGTCACAGGACTGATCTCAGAACGCTCATATCGCCAAGATGAAGTCAGAAACGACATCGCACGCAGCAGCAGCGGCGAACAGCGCATCATTGGTCCATTCATCATGGTTAACTACACCGAAACCAGTTACCGAGATGACAAAGTACAGATTAAAGAGCGTCGTAAATTCCTCCTACCTAGCACTTTTGATATGAGCGCGAATCTGGACAGTTTTGAAAAGTACCGAGGCATTTACCGCGCGCGTTTATACAAAGCACAAGTGGCACTGAAAGGCACTTTTGATGCAGACGATCTCGCGGCGTTGCAGGGGCTTGATATTGAAAACATGAGCCTAGTGGTTGGCATTGAAGACAGCCGTGGATTGATTCGTTTGGATGACATGACCATGGCGAGTGCTGATATCGAAGTCGCACCGGGAACGGGGTTAAATCAGTTACCACAAGGCTTCCACAGTGATCTGACACTTGCAGACCTAAACGCAGAACAACCTTTGGCATTCGATCTTAACTTCTTGTTGCAAGGGATGGGGCAGCTTCAAGTCACACCAATCGGCAGTCAAACAACGGTTGAGCTCTCTTCAAAATGGGCGCATCCAAGCTTTATCGGTGATTACTTACCAGTGTCGTCAGAGGTATCTGAAGATGGATTTAACGCACAATGGGCGAGCAATAACTTCTCTACCAATATCGCGCAGCTGTTCCAAAGCTGTTTGTCATCGAATCACGCTTGTCACGAGCTTGAACAGCGACAAATGGGCGTAGATTTGATTGACCCCGTTGATCACTATTTGAAGTCCCATCGAGCTGTGAACTATTCACTGTTGGTTATCACATTAGTGTTTGCGAGTTTCTTCTTGCTGGAGCTGTTCCAAGCGCGTCCGGTTCACCCAGTACAATACGGTTTTATTGGTCTGGCTTTAGCGCTTTTCTATCTATTGCTGATTTCGATGAGTGAACACCTCGGCTTTAACTGGGCGTATGTGGTGTCAGCAGTCGCATCGACGGGGCTTTTAAGTGTGTATGTGAGCGGTATGTTGAGCAACACCAAACACGGCGCGATATTCGGAGCGTGTTTACTTACTCTCTACGGATTACTGTTTGGCTTGCTACAAGCAGAAAGCTACGCATTGGTCATGGGTACATTACTGTGTTTCGCGATTCTGAGCTTCACTATGGTTATTACACGCAACATCGACTGGTACGCACGAAATAAGAAAGCAGCAGAAAGTGCAAAGGCGAATCATGAAGATGTTTAAACGAGTCACTCTTACTGGTCAACCAAGCAATATGGTGGAAGAAACGTGCGCTATCCACCTGCGATTTTCGGTAAAAAATGGACTGAAAAGCTTGGTGTGTTTTATCGCATTGGTCGTTATTGCGCTCTATGTTCGAGACAGCTTTATTCGTCCGACAGTTGGTGATGTTCTCGTTGTGGTTTGGCTCTACTACTTTCTTGCAAGTATGTTCTCTATGCCCGTTAACTGGCTGGTTTCATTGGTGGTGTTGATTGCGTTTGCTGTCGAGTTGGGGCAATTGCTTCAGGTTGTAGCTTGGCTTGGTATCGAATCTTCATCGCCTCTGGCTGTAATTTTGGGCGCTACATTTGATTGGAAAGATCTGCTGGCTTACTGCATCGGAGGTCTACTGTGTTGGTGGATGGAAAAGAAATGAAAACCGAGATGAAAGCTATTGCGCTACCAGACCGACGTCGACATTCCAAACGAGGTATTCGTAAAAGGATCAAAATCAGTTTACTCAAGCGCGTGTACCTTTGGTCACTGACCAATAGAGAACTGCTGTAAACCTCACCTGTTTATATGAAATACAAAAGGGAATCTTAAACTCACCGGCGCACAGGGTGAGTTAAGATTCCCTTTATTATTCATTGAGACGTCTAGCTGCTACTTTTAATTAGCTTTCAAATGAAAGTTTCTCGCCGAACGTCTCTTTCCAGTCTTTATCGAACTGTTCAACCGCCGGTTTTACTGCTGGGTGAGCGAACATTTGTGCCGCCACATCAGTTGGTAGAGTAATGGCTTCGATACCCAGTTTCATCACCTCCATCGCTTGTTGAGTGTTCTTGAAACTGGCTGCCAAAATCTTCGCTGGTAGTTGGTTTTGATCGAGCAACAATTGAAGATCCGCGACCACTTCAACACCATTGCCGTTCATCGCATCAATGCGGTTTACGTAAGGCGCTAGGTAGTCAGCACCGCACAGTGCCGCTAGGAAACCTTGTTGAGCTGAATAGATAGCAGTAGCAAGAACCTGAATTCCCTCTTTTTTCATTAGCTTAATTGCTGCCAAGCCGGTTTCTGTTGCTGGCACTTTTACCACCATATCGTAAGGCAATTCATTCAGTTGGCGCGCTTCTGCCACCATACCTTCGACGGTTGAACTCACGACTTGAGCGTGAAAGCGAGGTTTACCGCCAAGTGCTTCTTGCATGCCTGCTAGGGTTTCATTCAGTCCCTGTTTTGACTTCGCCAAAATGCTTGGGTTTGTCGTCACGCCTTTTAGCGGTAGGCATTGGTTAAAGCGTTTTACTTCTGCCACATCAGCAGTATCTAAATAAAGTTCAATCATGGTTTCTACCTTAAACAAAATCTTCGTTTTGATGATGGGATCACTATAGATCTGACAATCGAACGAGATCTTGATTTTGATCAATTGAAATTTCATTTGAAACTATAATAATTTCATTAAATGAAAGTTAAGTGAAACTTGTAAAGGGTCAAATGAAGCTTTCAGTTCGAACAAAGAAAAGCCGCTGATAAGACTTAACCAGCAAGAAACAGATTAAGTACACAGCGGTAGCACAGACCAAGAGGCAAGCAGAGATGTATTTCAATATCCAACGATTCTCTACCCATGATGGCGATGGCATTCGTTCCATTCTTTTTCTTAAAGGATGCAGCTTGTCTTGCCCTTGGTGTCAAAACCCAGAAAGCCGCAGCGAAAAGCATTCACTGTTGTTTGATCAGCGAAGCTGCATGGAAGATTGCCAGCTGTGCGTTTCTGCGTATCAAGCTACGACTCAAACCACGGCGGGTAGTGAAACGGTGAGCGATGGTATTCAACGCATCGACAACCAGATCATCATCAATCGCAAAGCCATCAAAGAAGACCAACTGATCGCGCTGCGAAACGTATGTCCTACGCAAGCACTGACCGTCTGTGGTGAAGATGCAAAATCAGACATGCTGTTCGACACCTTGATGAAAGACAAACCTTTCTACGACCAAAGCCAAGGTGGCGTGACCTTCTCGGGTGGTGAGCCACTCATGCAAGCGGATTTGGTGGCAGAACTCGCGCAGCGTCTGCATGACAACCAAGTCTCTACCGCTATTGAATCGTGCATGCATGTGCCGTGGAAGAACGTCGAAAAAGCCGCGCCGCATATTGATTGCTGGTTGGCGGATTTAAAACATACCGACGAAGAAAAGTTTCTTAGCTGGGCGAAAGGTTCACTAAAACGCATCAAAGACAATTTCCGAAAACTGGCACCTATCGCGAAACGCATTGTGATTCGCGTTCCAGTGGTACCGGGGTTCAATGACACCATCGAAGAGTTGAAAGACATCATCGATTTTGCGGTTTCACTAGAAAGCTGCCAAGAACTTCACTTGCTGCCGTACCACACGCTCGGCATCAATAAATACCGTTTGCTCGATATGCCTTACGAGTGTTCTGACAAGCCATTAAACAAACCAGAACTGCTAGAAAGCGCCATGCAATATGCAAGCGAAAACACCCAACTTAACGTGATTGTAAGAGGTTAACTATGGACCTGAATTACCTTCCTGAGCGTATCAAAGCGCACAAATCGGCACTGGTAAATATCGTAACGCCACCTGTCTGTACCGAGCGTGCAGAGGCATACACTCGTGCTTATCAAGCAAACGAAGACAAACCTGTAATTGTCCAACGTGCGCTGGCGCTGCAAGAGCACTTACGCACTCGTACTATTTGGATTAAACACGATGAATTGATCGTCGGTAACCAAGCGAGCAAAGTGCGCGCTGCACCTATTTTCCCTGAATACACAGTACGTTGGATTGAAGCGGAAATTGATGAGCTAGCCGACCGTCCTGGTGCAGGCTTTGCGGTCACTGAAGAAGATAAGCAAAGCATCCACAGCATCACACCGTATTGGCGTGGTAAAACCGTTCAAGACCGTTGTTATGGCTTGTTTACTGATGAGCAGCAAGAGATCTTAGCTAGCACCATCATTAAAGCCGAAGGCAACATGACTTCGGGTGACGCGCACCTTGCGGTGGATAACGAAAAAATCTTGAAGCTAGGCATGAACGGCTTGCTAGAGGATGTTCGTCAGCACCGTGCTAACAATGATGTTTCGACCTTTGAAGGCTTGAAGAAAGAGCAGTTCTACAAATCGGTCGAAATTGTACTGCTTGCCATTCAAGACCACATGGTGAGCTACGCTGAATTGGCGGCAAAAATGGCGCTAGAAGAGACGCGTCCGCTACGCAAAGCTGAGTTAGAAAGCATTGCGGCAAACTGTCGTCATGTAGCAAGCCACGCACCAGAAAACTTCTGGCAAGCACTGCAATTGAGCTACTTCGTTCAGTTGATGTTACAAATCGAATCGAACGGTCACTCGGTTTCTTTCGGTCGTATGGACCAATTCCTCAACGAGTTTTATGTTCGCGATATCGAAAACGGCGCGATTGAAAAAGACTTTGCACTAGAGTTGCTACAAAGCTGCTGGTTGAAGTTGCTTGAAGTAAACAAGATTCGCTCTGGCGCGCACTCAAAAGCCTCCGCAGGTTCTCCGTTGTATCAAAACGTGTGTATCGGCGGTCAGAAGTTGAATGAAAAAGGTGAGCCTGAAGATGCAGTGAATCCACTTTCTTGGGTGATTCTGGAATCTTGTGGTCAGTTACGTTCGACGCAACCTAACTTGAGTGTGCGTTACCATGAAGGTTTAAACCAAGAGTTCTTAATGGGCTGTATTGAAGTGATTAAATGCGGCTTCGGTATGCCAGCGTTCAACAACGATGAGATTGTTATTCCTGAATTCATCAAGCTTGGTGTAGAGAAAGAAGACGCTTACAACTACGCATCTATCGGCTGTATCGAGACCGCAGTTCCGGGCAAATGGGGTTACCGTTGTACGGGCATGAGCTTCATTAACTTCGCCCGTATCTTGCTAGCTTCATTGAACGAAGGTGTGGATGCAACAACGGGTAAAGCTTTCTTGCCACACGATAAGTCATTAGCAAAAGGCAACTTTGAGAACTTTGAGCAAGTGACCGCTTCTTGGGCAGAGCAAATCCGCTACTACACCCGTAAATCGATTGAGATTGATACTGTAGTCGACAGCGTACTTGAACAGCAAGCTCAAGACATTTTCTGTTCAACGCTGGTGGATGACTGTTTGGCTCGCGGTAAAACCGTGAAAGAAGGTGGCGCGAAATACGATTGGGTATCTGGTTTGCAAGTCGGTATCGCGAACTTGGGTAACAGCCTAGCTGCCATCAAGCACCTTGTTTTCGATGATGCGCAAATCACTCAGCCCCTTATCTCACAACAACAGCTAGCAAAAGCATTGGCAGAAGATTTCGATGGCATGGAGAACGAACAGCTTCGCCAACGTCTTATCAACTTTGCACCAAAATACGGTAACGATGATGACGCGGTAGACCAACTATTGGCAGACGCTTACCAAGTGTACATTGATGAGCTAGAGCAGTTCGTTAATACGCGTCATGGGCGTGGTCCAATTGGCGGCGGTTACTACGCAGGTACATCAAGTATCTCGGCAAACGTCCCATTCGGTGCTTCAACCATGGCAACGCCAGATGGTCGTAAAGCGAAAACGCCATTGGCAGAAGGTGCAAGCCCGTCATCTGGCTCAGACCGTTTAGGTCCAACGGCAGTGTACAACTCGGTTGGTAAGATTCAAGCGAATAAGATCCTTGGTGGCGTGCTGCTTAACCAGAAGTTAAGCCCGGCAGCAGTTGAGTCTGAAGGGGACAAGCTCAAGCTTTCTATGTTGATTCGCACCTTCTTCAACCACCACAAAGGCTGGCATGTTCAGTACAACATCGTCTCTCGCGAGACCTTGCTAGCAGCGAAGAAGAACCCTGAACAATATCGTGATCTGGTTGTGCGAGTTGCAGGCTACTCAGCCTTCTTCACCGCGCTATCACCAGATGCTCAAGACGATATCATTGCTCGTACCGAGCACGAGCTGTAAGTACACTCACTAACTAAAACGAAAGGCACCGATTGGTGCCTTTGGTTTGCATACTTAATCCGCAAATGACTATACCTGAACGCATTAAAGCTTGTGCAAAATGGTCACGCATTTCTTCGTGATGTTGTCGTACTCTTTCGTCATGTAAGCGGTAGTGATCGCGCCCTCTTTCATGATGCAAATGGCATCGAGTAATGCAGCGTTGTCTGATTTGAGATAGTGATGAATTAGCTCTCTGACTTGCTGCTTATGGTAGCGGCAATACGTTGCGATCTCGCCACTGTCGTCACTGAATTCCGCGGACGTATTGATGAAAAAGCAACCGCGAAACTCGCCCAACTTTTCTTCAGAGCCATGAAACCAGCCGTTGAGTGCTGTAAATAACTGATCGATCACCTCCGCGCACGTTTGTGCTGAAGAAAGCTTTTCCTCCAACCATTCCATAAATACTTGGTGGCGTTGTTCTAATGCGGCGATGATAAGCGCTTCTTTGCTCTCAAAATGGTTATATAGCGTGCGTTTAGCCACGCCGGAAACATTGAGGACTTCATTGATGCCAATAGAGTTGATGCCTTGTTTATAAAACAGTGACAAAGCTGTGTCGATCAATAACTGTTTCTTTTTGTTCATAACTACGTCCTCAAAAAGTTCCATAAACACATATTGACAAAGGTAGACAGATTTGTCTATTTTATTTTGTAGACAATTCGGTCTACTTTGAGGTGTTTATGAATAATTTAATTTTATCGTTGGTTGCCGGGCTTGGCGCTACGTTGGCTATTGGCGTATTGTCCTACGCTGAGGTATCACTGACGGAGGTTGTACTCCTGATGGCACCATTTGGTGCTACCGCAGTACTGGTGTTTGGGGTGCCTAGCAGCCCTCTCGCTCAACCAAAAAACGTGATCATTGGTCACTTCATTACGGCATCTATCGGTATTGCGTTTAGCCAGTATGTTGACGTCACGCCGGTCACGCTCGCGATTGCGACGGGGCTAGGTGTGTCTGCGATGCTGATTACGAAGACCACTCATCCACCTGCGGGGGCAAATCCAATTTTGATCATGGCGTCTGGGCAGGGATGGAGTTTTCTCTTCACGCCTGTCCTGATTGGCGCGGTAGTGATTGTTCTGGTCGGTAAAGGGTTACAGTTGCTACAAAGTCAGTACTTAAACCCTCGACTGAATGGTCAGAAGACCTAGTCGGATTGTAGTTAGAGCCGCGAAAGGGAGTGATCTCTTTTGCGGTTTTATCTTTTGTCGGTTTGCAAAAACAAAATCTGATTCTCTCTTGGTATTCAGTCGTATACATCAACATGGTAGTTAAATTGGTACAATGCGATGAACAGAATCCACCCTAAGAAACTATTGCACAGTAAATGGACGGCAATTTCACCTAAAAACAAAGAGAAGCATTTTGTCGTGACGGAAATGGAACTAGATGAAGATGGTAACGTTGTGAGATGTGTCATCGAGGCAGTCATGAGTAAACGCGACCGAGAGATGAACTGGCAAGACCTAAAAGACTCTGAGCAATGGATGCAAGGGTGGAAGTGAGTGACGCTTCGTTGTTGGGCGAATCAAGCAGAAACGTGCGTTGCGAGTAGGCAAAAGTGGTGCTATCTGATACGTTGATAATTCGTTCTAACGCCCACTCAAAGGATTAATTATGATTGATTTCGACAATTCCTCTGTATTTAAGCTTAAGCCGATTGACGTTTCTAATGCCAGAGAAGACTTCCTTAAGTTCTTGATTGATGGTGAGACTATTTTCGCTGCTTTTAAAACAGTTCGTGACCAAGTGGTGTTTACGAACAAGCGAGTGATAGCGGCAAATGTGCAAGGGATTACCGGCTCAAAAGTGGATTACACTTCTTTGCCTTACAGTAAGATCAATGCATTTTCTATCGAGACCTCTGGTACTTTTGATTTGGATTGTGAAATCGAGTTCTTCATGAGTGAGGTGGGAAGAGTGCGTTTTGAAATTAAAGGCTCGTTTGATTTGATTTCTTTCAACCGTATGGTTAGTGAGTATGTACTAGGTTAAGGGATTAGAAATGATAGCTTCGCTGAGAGACAAAATTATAGAGGTCTGTGACAAAAAGATCGCGAGTAAAGGTGAATTGGTTGGTCTCTCATTTTATGCGTTTTTCGCTAATAAAAATGACGACCCAGAGCTGTTGATGGAAGCGGCTACGTGGTGGATTCAGACTCATCAGCTCGACCACTTCGAAAAAGCAGTAAAAATAAAATCAATGGTCGAGTCGGGGAGCTAAATTAAAAAAAAGAAGTAAAGAAAGCAGACAAATGCTAATAACGTTGCGGACAAAACAGGGTAGATAATGTAAGAGTCCTGCTTGTTGGTTCGTTGAAAACATAGCGAAACAAGTAAGACGTTATAAACAACAAGTAACAAGCTGATCATGGTTCCGCTGTTTAGTGTCATACTTGATAGCTGAGTTAAGAAAAACGCCAATAAAAGGTAATCGAAGACAATGAGCCATAAAAAGGCTTTCTTTAGTAAGTCGCTTTTTCTTTTTTCGGATGATGTTATGTGCATATAGAACTCAACTAAAAAGTCACAGTAACAGAGGCTTTGGTTAGAGAGGTCACCATCAGAGTGGTGACCTTTTAAGATTATAATTCTTGAATTTTTACTTCGCTGGTGGCGGTATCGCCGGAGTAATTGATGACTTCTTGACGAATGACTGGTTGGTTGAATTCAGCCTTATCTTTCGCTTTTTGCAGTTCGCTTTCTTGGTGGTTGCCAAAAAGGGTCTCAAGCACTTTAGCGGCAGGAGTCGTTAAAACAAACAGCTCAATACGACGGTTTTCGCTAGAATCTGGCTCATCAGGATTAAGCAGCGCTCTATCTGACATACCCGTTACCTGCATTACTCTATCATCCGGCATACCGCCTTCAACTAACGTATTTCTTGCTACGTCTGCTCGAGAGGCTGATAACGCCCAGTTAGATTGACGACCAAAACGCTTTTTAAATGGAATTGCATCTGTGTGTCCGCTGATGATCAGAGGGTTGTTAACACGATGAAATACAGGTGCTAGTGCGAGCAGTAAATCTTCAAAAAAAGGAGTAAGTTCTGCACCACCACGGCTGAACATATGCTGTTTGTAATCATCTTGAAGGACGATACGCAAACCTTGTGGTGTCACCGTGACGTTTACATTTCCCTGCGCATTAATTTGGGCAGTCATTTGCTCAATTACTTTCGCTAGTGCGGCAAGTTGCTCTTGAGTATCGAAGTTACCAGGAATCAAAGAATCAATTTCTGGTCCATCCCCATCACCTTTAAAGTAAGAGCTTACTACATGGTTGGAGTTGTGTTTACTTGGCACAGAAGAGTCCTGTGCCAAGTCGATAGGAGAAATACTTTGTGACGTATCAAATGGGTTGCCGTAACTCTTGTCGAATACGCTTGAACTATGCAAGTGGGCAACAATCGCTTTACGCTCTTCTTTGTCTACCACCTGCATAACCCAAAGTACAAGAAACAGCGCCATTAGGGCGATCATGAAGTCAGCAAACGCGACTTTCCACGCGCCGCCATGAGACGACTCATCATGGCTGTATACTTTGGCACGTTTGAACACTACATGCTCTTGTTTTTGCATTATCCCTCCTGTTCAGCTAACCACTTCTCCATTTGGTTGAATGTTGGTTTGATGTCTAGCTGAATATGTTTACGACCAGCGTCAATGGCGAGCAATGTCGGCTTTTTCGCTACGTAGGCAACCAAGGTTGCACGAACGCACTCAAAAGCAGTCATATTACGTTTTACTCGCTGAGCCATGGCGTTACTTAGTGGATCTAAGCCACAGTAACAACCGAAAATACCAATGAATGTACCAACGAGAGCTGCCGCAACGTGATAACCAATCATAGCGATTGAGCCATCAATAGCTTGCATGGTGATAATGATGCCACCAACTGCTGCAAGAATACCGAAGCCAGGTAGTGCTTCTGCTGTACGCTGTAGTGAGCGTGAAGGTAAAAGCATTTCGTTCTGTATTGCTTCGATTTCTTGCTCTAGCAGTCCCTCTAATTCATGAGGCGACATCTGTCCCATTGCCATTAAACGTAAATTGTCAGTAATGAAAGAAATTAGGCGATGATCTTCTGCGATCGTCGGGTAAGCGAGGAACATAGAGCTTTGCTCCGGAGCCTCAATATGAGAATCCAGAAACTTGTATCCGCGGTTTCTCGCTGTCTCTAGCAAGTTGTTGAGTAGTGCCATTAATTCCATGTAGTACTCATGCTCTTCTGTTGGACCTTTAATGGTCGCTGGCACTTGGCGACGCATTTCTTTCAGTACATGAGGCGGATTACCGATGATCAAAGAACCAGCAGCGGCGCCAATAATGATAAGGAATTCGGCTGGCTGCCAGATAGCACCTAAGCTACCACCGGCCCACATATATCCACCGAAGACGCACACCAGGATAGTGAGCACTCCAAAAAACTTTTGCATCTTGTGACTCCTAAGAGGACATTAATTGGTTGAGTTGTTTCAGCGCTTGTTTGTGAAGCTGACATATACGAGGTGGTGTCAGATCCAATACCAGAGCTATTTCGTGTAAGTTGAGTTCATGTTGATAGAACAGAGTCAGGAGCAGTTGATCGCGCTTAGGTAATTTACCCAAAGCACTGTCTAAACTACGACGAATATGTTCATGTTCCATGCCATCGTATTGCCCGCCAATGTAGCTATCACCGCTGCTCTCCATCAGTTGGTCAAGGCTTTGCATCTCGCCTGCGAGAGCGGCATTTTGGCGGTTGTAATAATCTTGCTCATTCGTCCCTAAAGCCTGGATGATTTCGGCATCCGTTGGCATTCGACCTAACGTTCGAGTGAGATCTCGAGTCACGTCGTTGAGCTCGTGGGCTTGTTGACGAGTCTTACGTGAACGCCAATCTAGTCGGCGTAATTCGTCTAAAATAGCTCCCCGAACTCGACAAACGGCGAAAGCAGGAAAGTGAGGATCGTCAACATCGCCATATCGGCGTCCAGCCTCGACTAGAGCGATGAGGCCTATCTGCTGCATATCTTCAATACTACAGTGAGAAGTGGCATGAACGCGCAGCTGGTTAACTACGCGTTTTACCATGACCTGATGACGTTGTAGCAATGCGTTTTCATCAATTGGTCGTGACGGTGTTGTCACTTCCTCTTCTGTGGTGTAAGTGTCTTGTACATTCATGTCTAACATGGTTGTGCTCCGTTATTGCACAACATATTTAGTCAACAAAACATCGTCGATTTCTCGGACGATGTCTGTTTTTGCAAAAGCGAGTAGAAGCGTTTGCTTCACTTCGTCTTGCAGAATATCGATGGCACCCGCTTGCTGTAACTGATCAAACGTTTTGTCACTAAACAGTTTTAATAGAGAGTTTTGTACCATAGGCATGTATTCATCGATCTCTTTGATACGCTCTGGGCGGCGTGTCTCAATTGCCAGTTCTAGCATCACAAAGTGAGTCTGTTTCTTGCCTTTAACGGTCAAAACGACTTTGTCCAAAGGATGGAAGCTAGGACCTTTGCTTGTCGGTTGTTCTGTGACCAAAAAAGACAGTGGGGAGTCTTCGATCAGTGAACCAGAGTCAGGTGACTCTTGAGCGTGTTTGTTTAAGTACCAGATTCCGCCCATAATTGTGACGGCCGAAACGAGGGCACTGGTGATGATCATGGCGATAAACAGGGCGATCATTTGTTGTTTGGTCATAACCTTTTTCCTCGAAGATTCACTAAGCTTGAGTGCTTAGCCAGTGTTCTGAATAGTTAGTTGTTGTCGTGGTTTGGAATGCACCAGATTCTCGTGCGGCGAAAATATTGGCGTCTTCTTCGTTTGCATGTGGGTCATTTCGACCTTGGTTTTGATCAGAGCCAACATTGACATCGACATGAACGAAGTTTTGCTCTTGTAACTCAGTACGCAATCGTTCCGAAACTTGCATTAAAGCTTCTCGTGTTGCTGCGGCATTGGCGTTGATGTGGACACTCAATCGGTCACCTTCAACACGTACAAGTAAATCCAGTTTCCCCAAGTCTGGTGGGTCTAGGCGGATTTTTGCTTCTTGTACATTTTGTTGAGCTTGGAGCGTCACGCGATCATGTAAAACTTGCATCATTTGCTCCCCCCACTTTCCGGCAGTGGTATCAACACGCACCGCTGCCCACTCAGAGCCTTGAGCTTGAACATGACTCGTCGCAACCGGTGAATGTGCAGGTTGTGTTGTAGGAGCTTGTGCTTGAAGTAGAGATGCGGTTGGTTGCCCTTGAACAGGTTGATTCAAAAGAGTTTGAAACTCAGCACCGGAGATAGGCAAACGCGAACTCGATGAAGTCGGCAGACTTTGCTTCACATCTTGTTTTGATGATGTGTTTAACATAGCGTTAGACGAATCTTGAGTAACAGACTTAACTTCGCTCGCAGCCATTAAAGATGACGCTTTTCCTAGTTTCTCAGCCTGCTTCTCTGCCATGGTAATCATACCCTGGGTTAAAGCTTGAGCTTGCGCTGCAAGATCAGTCGATTCTGTTAACCCTGGTGTACTGGTCAAGTTGGCATCCGGATCTGAAGCTGAGCGGTCATCAGTATCAAAACCATGACTTTGTACTTTGTTTGCGCTGTTCAAAGTAGAGGCCGTAAGGTGAAAACTCGGTACCTCTGACGCAGAGTTAAAGTCTTGCTCACCATTCTGCTTGTTCCCTGATTTAAAACCATGAGAAAAGCCGTGTACCGAGCTCGCTTGCTTGATGTGACCCTCATTGTTAGCTGGCGAATTAACTGAGTACTGAGTTGAAGAAGGTATGATCATTGAGTTAGCTCCATGGTCATTGCTAATTGATAGGCCATAGCGCGTTCTTGATGGTCATTGACCATGTTCATCTCTTTTTTCAACTCGTTGGTCGACTTCTCTAATACTGCGAAGGCATTAGCGTGCACTGTTTTCGCTCGCTGGATTTCAGGTGCAAGCTTAGGATCTTTCAAAAAAGGCTTGTGACTGATCAAAAGCTCTCGCAACTGCAAGTCGTACCGCTTGAGCGCATGCCAATCGGCCGTTTTTGCGGCGAACTGGATGAGCTGAGATAAATGACGGAATCGCTCTGGCGATACTTTATGCTTGTTGTCCAAAATTCATCCAACCTTCACGAATGTTACCCATTACACGCTCAACGTTAACCAAGCGATTTGCATCGTTTTGCACGCTAGCGTAATAAAGTTCGACTTGGCAGAAGTCATACAGCTGGCGTAGGTTTTCCGCAATTTCACCGCCGTTTTCATCATCTAAAGCACTTGTTAGTCCAATCAAGATGTTCATGCATTTGTTGATTCCATTCCCTTTCTCGGCCAAACGATTTGCGGCTAGGTGGCCGCGAATACGTTCAACTTCATCGAGTAGGCCATCGATTAACATGATGACCAATTGGTGTGGATTTGCTGCTGCCGCTTGAGCGTCGAGATCGACTTGTTGGTACGAATCGTAACCAGAATCCATAAGCATGAATATTTCTCCTAAATTTGGAACCAAATGTCTTATTTTTGAGCTTTAAACATGGACATGGTTTGGTTCATTTGGGTCATAATTGAATTCATTTGAGTGAATTGTTTGAGGTAGCGGTTGTACGACATTTCGTACTTACGCTCTAAATTGGTTTGTTTATCTTTGATTCGGTCTAAGCTTGACTGTATTGCGTCTTTACGCGTGCTGAAGGTACCTGATGAGAACTTCAAGAAAGGCTCTACCATCGCGTCAAGAGAATCTAGCAAAGCGTCATCCCCATTAAACAACGCCTCTAAGCCTGCGCTATTTGTTTGTTGAGCTTCTTTGAACTTTTCTTGATCAACTTTCATTTTACCGTTGCGGTCTAGGCTCACGCCGATTTCGCTTAGGCGCATACCATTGTGTTCACCTCGGATTAACCCCGTTAACTGACTCTCAATAGAACGCAATGTCGAGTCGCTAGCGAGCACGCCGCGTTTCTGATCTTCACCGCCAATTTGGGTGTACTGATCGATAGTCGAAACAAGGGCATTGTAGGTTTCCACAAACTTATCTAGTTGTTCTTTAGTGCCTTCGCTATCAGCTCCAATTTTTAAACCGATTGGCGAATCTCCCGCGGCTTGCGGTTTAGATACGGTAATGTCAACACCGTCGATGACACCTTCAAAAGTATTACTTGCGTTGGTTAGTTTCAGGCCTGAGTCTTTTGCACCTAGCCACATAACCGCATCTTGTGGAGCGTTAATTTGCTTGAGGTTGGTGAAGGCGTCTTCAAACCACGCTTGGCCAGTACCCGTTGCAGATACGTTGATCTTATTTTCGACACCAGTCTCAGTGCTCGATAGCATAAAGTGTGTTTGACCATTCGAGCGAACTAGAGTGGCGTTAACGCCAGGGTTATCCGTGTGATTGTTAATCGCGCTTGCTAAATCACTGATCGTTGCAGTGCCGTCACCATTAACATCAACGGAGGACAAGTCTAGAGTCATTGTTTCACCGTTGATGGTGAATTCTAAAGATCCAGTTGTTGGTACTTCTGTCGTTGCCTCAAGGTCTGCAGGCATACCTGTAGATACTTGATGCGCCGTTGCCACTTTTTCTACAAAAATCTGATAGTTACCCGTTAGCGCTTTAGCATCCGCGTTTGCAGTAAAGTTACCTTCTTGAGAGAGTGTCGCACTGTTTTTGATGATGCTGTTTGTGCTGTTATTCATCTCTTTCATTGCAGTACGAAAATCACGTAGTGCGCTTTCAACTTTATTAAAAGCTGACAGTTGTGACTGGTACACATTAGCTTGCGCTTGGTAACGGTTTTTGAATGGGTTTGTGTCCAATTGTGCGAATTGGGTTGCCATTTTTACTGGGTCTAAAGAACTCATGAGGTGTGCTCCTCTCATCTCTTATTGGCTTGAATACTTTGAATGCTACGCCTTAGTTTAATTATCAGTGGCAAGATACGTGCCGTATATTAAATTCAATTAAAACAAAGGTTTAAAGCTATTTTGTTTTCTTGGGAGGAAGTGGTGTTTCCACCTTGTTTGTTCCGCCTTCCTCCATGGAAAAAGTAATTTCCTTATAAGAAAAGGCGACCTAAACAAAGAAAATATTTAATTGTATTGACGGTTCTAATTAGGAGAGATGTTTTAATTGGACGTTATATTCAGCCTTTACTTCAGCTTGATTCAGATAATTCTTACAGAGTGCATTAATTGCGTTCTGATATTATTTTTGATAGTGCGAAGTGCAAGTGTTCTCACTAAAAATTAAATTTTTTACGTTTCAAAGAATGTCAGTTATGAATGAATTTGCGTTGCGATTGATGAAATGTGCTCGTGCATATGAAGAGTTCATTAACAAAAAACTATTAAGTAAACAGAGCATCAATTCTGATGAGATAGCTAGTATCTTAAAGGAAGCTAAGTTCAATTTTCCTGAACTTAGAGATAGTAAAATAGGAAGCAAATTAGAGACGATAGAATTAGAACTGTTTAATAAGGTTTTATTTAATATTATGTTGAAATTCGGATTCAGAGTGCCTGAATCTCACAAAGATAATACGAGCTCTATTTATATTCGTAGATAAAAATAAAGCCTTCCATAGGAAGGCTTTATAATTAAGACGATTTAAATTAAGCGCACTATTAACTAAGTAATTAGCGTAGTAGTGACATTGCCATGCTTGGAAGCTGGTTAGTTTGAGACAGAACAGTTGTACCTGCTTGCATCAACATTTGGTTCTTAGTCATGTTTGAAGACTCTACTGCAAAGTCTGTATCCATGATACGACCTTTAGATGCTGTAACGTTTTCTACCATGTTACCAAGGTTAGCCATAGTGTGCTCAAGACGGTTGATGTTCGCACCGAAGTCTGCACGAGAGCTACCAATTTTTTCTACTAGACCGTCAGCGCCGCTGATTTTGTCTAGTGCTGCTTTTGCTTTAGTCGCGTCATCGATACCATCTGTAATTGCTGCATCAGCAAGAATAGTAGTGATTTCACCGATACCTGCGCTTGCGCTTACAGTCAATGTTTCAGCAGAAGATGCACCGATTTGGAATGTTACGTCACCTGCACCGAAGCCGCCGCCTTTAAGAAGGTTTTGACCACCGAACTTAGTGTTGTCTACGATGTTGTTTAGTTCTGCAGTAAGCTGTGTGAACTCTTTGTTAAGAGACGCACGGTCTGTTGCACTGTTTGAACCGTTCAACGATTGTGTAGCAAGGTCGTTCATACGGTAAACGATGTTTGTCATTTCATCCATCGCACCTTCAGCAGTTTGCATCATAGAGATGCCGTCTTGTGCGTTACGCATTGCTACTGACATGCCGCGTGTTTGCGCTTCTAGACGGTTAGCAATTTGAAGACCAGCAGCGTCATCAGCAGCTGAGTTCACACGGTAGCCTGTGCTTAGACGTTCCATTGCTGTGTTTAGAAGTCCGCTTGTTGTGTTCATTGTGTTTTGAGTTACAAGCGAAGCGTAGTTAGTGTGCATTGATAAAGCCATCTTAGTCTCCTTAGTTAGTCACTATATCTTTCAGGCCTCGGGATATTCCCTTGTCACTAACTAGAGGCGGTCGGTCGGCTTTAATGATTAATTTGAAAATTAAAAAATTTCTAAAAAAGATAAAAATTGATGATTTTTAGTGATTTGTATTCCATGAAAACCGGGAAAATCATCATATAAGCCTAAATTTTTTAGTTAAGTTAAAGAAACTATTGCCCAATGATCTTGTGGTTATCCGTTATAAATAAAAAAACAGCACGAATAAATCGTGCTGTTTTAAATATAAATGGTTGAGTTTCAACTATTCCTCATCAAAAGACTGAAAGGAGAGAGAGGTTGGGATATCGCTGAAATAACCAAAATAATAACTGGCACCCAATAAACGATAGCGGTTAAGTTCAGTTTGACTCGCTACACGTCCGGCAACCCAAGTATATTTATGCTTTCTTAAGAACTTGGCAATAGGTAGGAAAGCGTGTCTTTCTTCTTTATCCTCTAGTGTGACTGACAATTTGATCATATCGGGACTAAAGTCTGCGACGCGCTCGAAGTTCACTTGCGATGTCGCGACTTCAAACCAAAGTGAATATGCATTCTCTTTTAACTTTTTGGTGAGTGTGGCGACTTTATCACTATCACATAACGTTTCATCAGCTTGAAGAGAAGGAATCACATGTTGAAAAGCAGAAGAGTGGAATTGAATCGTCTGTTCGAGAAAATAAACCCCAGGCTCCCACAGTAATGCATCCACGCGAATCGGCACGACAACATTACTAATCAAGTCGTGATGAAAGGCTTCTAACTGAAATTGTGTTTGTCTTAGTGCAAGGTAAAGACTGAACAAATCCAGGCAGTACTGCATTTGTTCAGAGAGTTTGAATTGATAGACACTTTGTTCTCCACGCATACCAAATCTCAACGTCAGGTGTTGGAATTCTACTTCTCCTGATTGAGCTTCCCTAATTGCTTGGCATGCGTGTTGGACATCATTGTGTTTTAAAGCATCAAAGACTAATTGATCGTCATCCGTGACGATGTGTTGTACTGCGAGACCAACCAAATGTTCGTACATCGCATGTGTTGAAATAAGATTAACCAAGGTTTCCTACCACATTGATTTGTTTGTTTTCTGGGATTTCGTTGTAAGACAATACTGCCAGCCCTTGTGTAAATGTACGAGCGTAACGCGCTAGAAGAGGGCGCAGCTGTGGCATAACGAGAAGGATCGGAGGTAGCCCCTGTTGCTTAAGCTGTTGTCTGATCAATGGCAAGTTTTGTTGGAACTGACCAAGAATGTTTGGCTCAATTGGGAAGCTATCTAGTGTTACCGTACCAGAAGATTGTGCTTGTTGCAGTGAAGTTAGTAGCATTTGTTCTAACTCATCAGACAGTGCGTAGACATTTAACTCGTTCTTTTGCCCTGCAATTAAGTTAACAAGCGTACGCTTTAGTGCACAGCGCACATCAGATGCAAGTAGGATCGGGTCCTTTGTATTTTCCGCGGATTCCAACATTGTGTTGGCAATCGTGCGAATATCTTTTAGTGGCACTTGGTCCAATAAAAGCTGACGATATACTTTCAGCTGCTGCGCTGGATTAAGTGCTGCTGCTAATGCTTCTGCTAGTTTCGGGGCTTGTTGTGTCAAACGCTGGGTTATTGCTTCCACATCGTCGTGCGTAAACAACTCTGCAAGGTTTGTCTTCATGATTTTACTAATATGAGTGGCAATAACAGTGCCATCATCGACAACTTGGTAACCCATATTAAGTGCTTTTGCTTTATCTTGATGCTCAATCCACACAGCTGGCAACTGATAAGCAGGATCGCTACCCAAAATGCCATCTACCTCACCGTAAGTTTCGCCAACCGCTATCGCCATTAAACGCTCTGGTTCAATAAAGCCTTGCTCAATGACTTCGCCATTTAGAGAAATTGTGTATTGGTTTGGCTTGAGGCTCAGGTTGTCACGAATACGAACTTCAGGTAATAAAAAGCCAACTTGTTCAGAAAGGTTTCGACGCACACCGCGGATACGTTGTGATAAAGGAGCCCCTTGTTCTTTGTTGACTAGATGGACGAGTCGGTAACCAAGCGCAAGTGATAATGTTTGGACGTGAGGAATATCATCCCATGTCAGCGGTGTATCATCGTCTTGCATCGCTTGTGAAAGTGCTTCGACCTCTTCAATCTGGGAGTCTTGCACTGGCTTCTTGGTTTGACGCCACCCTGCGAACGCTAATGCGCCAGCAAACGCAAAAAAGGCTAGGTGTGGCATACCCGGTACCATACCGATTACCGCCATAATACCTGCGACAGTAAATAGCGTTGCAGGAGTTGCCAGTAATTGCTTTTGCATGGTTTCCGACATGCCATTATCGCTATCATTAATTCGCGTAACGATAATCGCGGCAGCCGTTGCCAATAGTAGTGAAGGAATTTGAGCAACTAGACCATCACCGATTGTGAGTAGGGCATAAGTTTTAAAGGCGTCAGACGCAGCGAGTCCATGCTCGAAGACACCAATACTGATACCACCAATGATATTGATAAACAGAATCAACAAACCTGCGATGGCATCGCCACGCACAAACTTTGATGCACCATCCATCGAACCATGAAAATCGGCTTCGTTGGCGACTTCTTTACGGCGTAAGCGAGCCGTTTCCTGATCGATAAGGCCAGCGTTTAAGTCGGCATCAATTGCCATTTGTTTGCCTGGTAAAGCATCCAACGTAAAGCGGGCTGAAACCTCAGAAATACGTTCACCACCTTTGGTGATTACGACGAAGTTGATGATCATCAAGATGACGAACACCACCATACCAACGACGTAGTTACCGCCAATGACGACTTCACCGAATGCTTGAATGACCTTACCCGCTGCGTCACCACCATTATGTCCTTCTAGGAGTACAATTCGCGTAGAAGCCACGTTCAATGTGAGACGTAATAATGTTGCGACCAGCAAAATAGTTGGAAAAACAGAGAAATCTAATGGTCGCTTTGCGGTTGTGCTGACCAGCAATACTAGGATTGCTAAGACGATATTAAAGGTAAACAGCGCATCCAGTAGCAGAGGAGGCAAAGGAAGAATCACCATTGCTAATATCATTAGCAAGACGATTGGAATGCCAACGTAGCCTTTGGTTGATGTTTGAAGTTGTTTTAACCGGTTAAGCATACTTTCGTGTCCTTGGATAAACGCGGGTTAATCAGTGCTGCAAATGTTTTGGAATCGAAAAATGAGGTAAAGGAATTGGCTCTTTTCCCTCACCTTTACGAAAGGCTTTCAATTGCAAAACGTAAGTAAGAATATGTGCCACTGCGATGTACAGTTGGCTTGGGATTGCTTGTTCAATCGCCGTCGTGTGATAAATCGAACGGGTAAGTGGCGGGGAGTTAATGATTTCCACTTTGTTTTCTCGGGCGATACGTTGAATGTGCATAGCAGTTTCGTCTACGCCTTTTGCGACGACAAAGGGCGCGTCAGAAAGCGAAGGCTCGTATTTCAGTGCGACTGCGTAGTGCGTTGGGTTTGTGATGATCACGTCAGCCGTCGGCACCATTTTATCGATCTTACGGCGTGCAAACTGTTGCTGTATTTGACGAATACGTTGTTTTACTTCCGGACGACCTTCATTATTTTTAAATTCCTCTTTCAATTCTTGTTTCGTCATGCGGAGTTCTTTTAGGTGTTCCCAACGCTGATAAGGAATGTCGATAACCCCAAATAACAACAAGGCGAAGCCCATTAAGAGTAAGCCTTCAAACAGAATTGACATTACTAGAGAAAAACCTTGGCTGAGTGGGAGGTTTTGCATGCCAAGTAATGGCTGTAAGTGGTTGTCTAAATAGCCATATAAGATGCCGAAGATCACGGCTACTTTGAACGTCGACTTTAAGAGCTCAACCACTGAGCGGGTCGAAAAAATGCGCTTTATCCCGCTCAAAGGATTAATTTTGCTGAGCTTTGGCATCACGTTCGCGGGACGGAACATCCAGCCGCCTAGCACAAGGCTACTACCACAGGTCACGATAATAATGACGGTAAACAATGGTAATAGCATGTCGATGATGACCGCTAAACTTTGTCCCAATTGCTCGACAAGTTGTTTAGGATTTTCTAGGTCGGCTCGCGTCAGCATCATGTTGTAGCGAAAGATACCCGACATGCTTTCCCAAATACTATTAAGCTGAGAGTAAAAGTAGAGCGCCACCGCTAGAAATATCACCGCAGTAGTAAACTCTTTCGCGCGAGGAATTTGTCCTTCCTGGCGGGCTTTCTTTACCTTCTGCGGTGAGGCTTTTTCAGTTTTGTCTTGAGAAGATTGATCGCTCATGCTCCCCCCAACATAAAGTTACTCAAGTGTCTAATGGTGTCGTGAACGAGCGCCGTGTAGCGACCAGGAACACCAGAAACTGAGATTAATACGCTGAACAGACCCAGCAGCATCGTCATAGGAAAACCTAACGCATAGACATTAAGTGATGGTGCGGCTCGGTTCATTACACCAAAACTGATGTTGGCTAGAAGCATGGAAACAATAGCGGGCAAAGCCAAAGCGAGTGAAGAGGCAAACATCCAACCGAAAATATTGACAACACCTTGCAGAGAAAGCGATGTGATACCAGATCCGACAGGCCAAACAACAAAGCTTTGAATCACGATATCTATGACGAGTAAGTGTCCTTCTAGCGCGAGGAACAACAAGGTTGAGAAAATCAGAAATATGCGTCCCAAAATGGCGACAGAAAGCCCGTTAATAGGATCATTCATCATCGCCATACCTAAGCCCATTTGCAGAGAAATCACCTGGCCAAGCATGGTGAAAACGTTAAAGAGCATGTGCAAAATTAACCCAAACATTACTCCCCAAATAGCTTGCTCAAAAGCAAGGAACAGGGAAGTCATAGAGAATAACTCGACTTGTGGCATGGGTGGCATTAACGGTCCAGTAATGACAACGATCGAGAGGGCCAGTAAAGTACGAACCCAAACAGGAATAATCGCATCACCAAAGAAAGGCATTGAAATAAATACGGCTCCCACACGAAAAAACGGCCACCAGAGTTGACCGAGTATCGCCGAGAGCTCTGCAAATGTGATGGCCATTAGCCAATCATCCCTGGTATGTTGTGGAACAAGAAATCAAACAGTTCCATGATCTTACGTAGCATCCAGTGACCTGCAAAAATCACCATTAATAAGGTAACGAGCAAACGTGGCAAAAAGCTGAGTGTTTGCTCGTTGATTTGTGTGGCAGCCTGAAATACGGCGATACACAAACCGACAATTAAGCCTGGAACAACCAATACGGCAACCATCAAAATGATCAGCCATACTGCATCGGAAAATAACGTTACGGTTAGTTCTGGGGTCATAACTGCTCCTAGTTAACCGAAGCTGGCAGATAAGGTGCCAACTGTCATTGCCCAACCATCCACGAGTACAAATACCACCAACTTAAAGGGAAGTGAGACAATTAAAGGTGATAGCATCATCATACCCATTGCCATCAGGACACTGGCGACAACCAAGTCGATGACCAAAAACGGGATGAAAAGCATAAAACCAATTTGGAAGGCGGTTTTCAGTTCACTAATGACAAATGCAGGCAAGACAACGGCAAATGAAATATCCTCAACGTTTTGGTCGAGAGGCTCATTGGCAATACGTAACATTTGTTCAAGAGAGCTTTGGTGCGTCTGTGCCAACATGAACTCTCTCACTGGTTTCTCTGCAACAGAAAAAGCCTGTATTAGCGTGATTTCGCCGTTGTCGTATGGCTGAAACGCATTTTCATAAATATCGCTCCAGACAGGGCGCATAATCAGTAACGTCAATGCGAGAGCGATCCCGACCAACACTCTGTTAGGTGGGCTTTGTTGAAGACCAAGAGCTTGGCGCAAAATCGCAAGGACAACGACAATTCGAGTAAAGCTCGTCGCCATCAAAATAAATGCTGGAAGAAAACTGAGCGCCGTCATCAACAACAGAATTTGCAGTTTAACGCTGTATTCTTGTTGTGTGTCGCCATCAGAAACGGACAAGATAGTTAAGCCGTTGTCAGCCGCCATTGTTGGGAAAGCAAACAAAAGTGACACCAATACCAAAAGAGGTAACCAACGGTGCCAAGCGCTCAGATTTTTCATTGTGATGCCTACCTAAGATTATTGACCAACGCCACTCAATGCAGAGTCATGTACATCGATCAGACGAAGTCCATACTTATCATTGACAACGACAACTTCAGCGTGGCCCATAAGAGAACCGTTTACTTTCACGTCTAAAGGCTCGCCATTGAGCTTTTCCAACTCGATAACCGTGCCTTCACCCGCTTTCATTAAGTCCCCAAGTGGGATCTCCTTACTCGCAACTTCCAGCGTGACTGTGACAGGAATGCTTTTGAAAAAGCTAAGGTCACGTTCCGCAGTGGCTGGTTCTTGTTGGAGCGTATCTTCGGCTTCAAAGTCTTCTAATTGAAAATCATCAAAGTTCAGTTCTTCTGCGTCGAATGCATTAGTTTCTAGCGCTTCGCTCATCGCTGCGGTTCCTTATCAGGGTTAAAGATCAAAACAAGTTGGCCGTCTTGCTCGGCAATACGACCTGTAAATAGAGATTGGTTGCCAATGCTTACTGGAACCGTGTTAAGAAGCTCAATAGGTAAAATATCGTTGGGTTGTAAGCCAACCACATCACTTAAAGGCATCTTCTTTTTACTTAGAACAACGTTCAGTCGAACGGGGGTCGTCTCTAAAGAACGACAGAAAGGTTGAAACAAATCGGTATCAGGCTGCAGTTCAAGCTGCTCGATCAGCGTTTGAATAAGATGACCATCTAGCTTGAGATGAATTGAGCCTTGATGATCGTCAAACGCAATGTTTAATTGAACGTTAATGCCAATTCCTCTAGGGGTCTCATACTCACCCGTGTCCCACATTTCACCAGGAGCAAGCCAACCGATGATGATTCGACTGATGCGCTCTTGTAAACGTAAGTCACTGGCCGTCAGAGTAGCGGCTGAACGCTCTGCACTTGCACCATAAAATCTATCAGCCAACTTTATTAGCGTGTGAGGGTTACCATGGATGAATACCATGCCGCCTTCCTGATGTTGATAGGTCGACGTTTGCTCTTTGTCCATCTCAACCGATGTAAAGCGGTGCAAGTCTACTGAGGTTAAGCTAGCTTCCACTTTTCCTGTGCTGAGCCAATTTTGTAATTCAGTCGTAAGGTTTGAGCAAGATTCTGAAATTAAATTATCGAGCTTCTCACGAATGATATGAATAGGTTTGCCTAATAATTCTACATCAAGTAGTTGACTATCAGAAATAGGCTCGCTAACTCTATTTTCCATTTATATTTTACCGTGCGTTAACAATCGAAAGTGTTTTAACTTAATGGCGTGTAGTCTACACAGAAATTTTAATGATCTTTTAGCTCCAAACTCTAAGATTGTGACTTTAGTTCACATGTTGCTTTGTTCATATAGTCATAATCTTTTAATGAAATTTAAAAAGAGTTAGTTTTCTTTATAAATCGCTTAATAAATAAAATAACAATGTTGAGCGTTTTAGTTGTTATAGCTTTTTTAAATTGCCTTTATGGCGTAACAACAACTTCAAATAAATAAATTATAAGATACTGTTTTTTATGCTTAAAGCTTCCGTTGGAGGCTAAGCGTGCTCTCTTGAGCGTTTTGTAACCAATTTTAATATTCAGAATAGGTAATTAAAATGATTAGCTATGCCAGTTCTCTCGGCTTGGTGGCATATTTAATTAAACGGTTTAAGTCATGGGAATGTAAGATATACATGAATCATGTCCGTTTGATAATTTGTAACACAATTATTGTTATCAGTTTTATTTTTTCAAAAGTGTCATATTCAGAAGAAGTCTTAACAATCCCTATGGACCTCTCTAAATGGACATATGAGGGAAATAAATTCAAATGCAACCTGTTGCAATCAAATAAAGACTATGGGAAGTTTTATTTCCTAGCGGAACCTAATAATAAATTCTATTTTATTTCCGATATAGAATATGAAAACAATAAATGGAAAACGATTGCTTTAACAACTCAAAATGCTCCTTGGGGTGGTGAGCTTTATAGAAAAGAATTTGGTTCCCTTGAATTTACTAAGCCGTCTCAGCGTTTCATCTTTAATAAAGGCGCTGAAGAATTCATGGATTCAATTGCTTCGGGTAGTTGGGTGACGCTGTCACTTAAAGGAAGTAATGCTTCCTCTGTTTCAGAGATTGTGATTCCTACTCTTCAAATTCAAAACGCATTGAAATCATTTAATGCGTGTCGCGCGCGATTGCCTAAATTGTCTTTTTCAGAGGCAAGGGATATGGCGCTCTCATTTGAGTTTGGTCAGAAGACGTTAAGTCGTGGACAGAAAGCAACACTAGAAGCGCTGTATAGCTATGTATCTGTGGATGATCGAGTGACCAAAATCCTCATCGACGGTCACACCGATAACGTTGGTTCAAGTTTAACGAACCTTTCTGTGTCACGTACTCGAGCAGAGCAAGTCACCAATGCTTTGATTGAGCTTGGGGTCGACGAGTCGATGATCGAAACACGAGCTCATGGTTCACGTTACCCAATTGCCAGCAATAACTCGGTTAATGGCCAAGCAAAAAACCGACGTGTCACCCTGCGTTTAGTGAGGGACAACGAGTATACGGCTACGAAACACCACCCAGATCTACAATCACAAAATCAACAAACGAAAGTTAAGGTTCAATGATGACGAAAACGAAAATTTTGTTGGTTGAGCCAAATGAAGCTCTTGCTCAACCAGTATTGGATGTGTTGCAAAATGCAGGTTACACCGCGAAACACACTCGTACTGGTCGAGGCGCTTTGCTTGAAGAGCGAGCAGAAATCACTTTAGTGAGCTCTACGCTGCCGGATATGTGTGTTCGTGAGTTTGTCGCGTGTCACCAAAAGCAGCGAAATTCGGGTGTTGTTATTGCGATTGTCGACCAAGAACAAGGCATCTTGGCTGCTGAGACGATGAAAGCGGGCGCTACTGATTATCTATTACGCCCATTTGAATCTAATCAGTTGGTTAATCTGCTTAAACGTGTTGAAGCGTTAGGTAAGCCAATGGCCAACATTGTTGCGGAGTCTTGGAGAAGCAAACAAGTTCTGCAATTAGCGCATCGTGCAGCATGTACTAACGCGAGTGTGCTTATTACAGGTGAATCGGGAACGGGTAAAGAAGTGCTGGCGCGATATGTGCATGAGCACTCTCCGCGTATCAATGGTCCATTTGTGGCGGTTAACTGCGCCGCCATTCCAGAGTCAATGTTAGAGGCTGTGCTATTCGGTCATGTAAAAGGCGCGTTCACCGGAGCGACAAATTCTCAAAGCGGTAAGTTTGAAGAAGCAAATGGCGGGACGATTCTGCTTGACGAGATTGGTGAAATGTCACCTGCGGTTCAAGCTAAATTGTTACGCGTCCTTCAAGAGCGTGAAGTAGAACGTGTTGGTAGCCATAAAGCCGTTCAGCTCGATATTCGTGTTATTGCGGCAACCAACAAAGACTTACGTGAGGAAGTTCAAAAAGGCACGTTCCGTGAAGATCTTTATTATCGATTAGATGTGCTGCCTCTGCACTGGCCGCCTTTGCGTGAAAGAAAAGAGGACATTCTACCAATTAGCCAATTCTTTATTGAAAAGTATCAAGATAGCAGCCGCTGTCACCTATCCCAAGATGCGATTAGTGCGCTGAGTCAGTATCACTGGCCGGGCAATATTCGTGAGTTGGAAAATGTCATTCAACGCGCTTTGGTCATGCGTCATGGTGATTACATTACAGCCCATGACCTGATGCTGCCTATTGAGCTTGTCGCGTCAGTTCCTACAGCAGAGCCAACTTCAAGTTTTGGTCATGTAGAAGCGAAGAAGCAAGCTGAATATCAGTTTATTTTGGAAAAGTTACGTCAGTTTGGTGGAAACCGAACGAAAACCGCAAACGCGCTTGGAGTCTCTACTCGAGCGCTACGCTACAAGCTCGCAGCAATGCGAGAACATGGTATTGATTTACAGTCGGCACTAGGCTCGGCTGCCTAATAGGAGAAAAAATAGATGGCAAGTCAACCTACTCATGCGGTCTCGGCAGAGCAACTTATGTTGTCAAAAATGCAGGCGATGCAGGCACAAGTGCAGCCGCCAGAGTTTATCGTGAGTGCAAATCCTTTAGATCAACAATCACTAAACGCACCTTTATCGTTCTCACAAGCGATGACAAATGTGTTGGATACAGTGAATCAACATCAATCAGTGGCTAGTCAAAAAATGACGGCCGTAGAAACAGGAAAAAGTGATGACCTAGTTGGTGCAATGGTCGCGAGCCAAAAAGCCAGCTTGTCCTTTAATGCTTTGATGCAAGTGCGCAACAAAGTCGTGACCTCATTTGAAGATATTATGAAGATGCCGGTGTAATTCATGTCAGAACTAACCCCCCAAGTCGCCGGAAACACAGCTATGGCTACCGGCACAGCACAGACATTTTCTACTGCCAACGGCATGGACGATGTGACAACGAAGCTGAAGCAAATCTGGTCTAGCAGTCAGAGAAACTTAGTGCTATCTGCGGTGTTAGCTGCGATTGTTGCAGCGATTATTGTGGTTGCACTATGGAGTTCCTCGCAGAGCTTTCGTCCGCTATATAGCCAGCAAGAGCGTTTTGATATCGGCGAAATTGTGTCGGTATTAGAAAGCGAAGGCGTAAGCTACCGCATGCAAGAGCAAAATGGACAAGTTCTTGTACCAGAAGGTGAGGTTGCGAAGGTACGCATGTTGCTTGCATCAAAAGGTGTCAAAGCTAAGCTGCCGACAGGTTTGGATTCGCTCAAGGAAGATAGCTCTCTTGGTACGAGCCAATTTATGGAAACGGCGCGTTATCGTCATGGTTTAGAAGGTGAGTTAGTACGTACTATCATGTCTTTGAACTCAGTAGCGAACGCGCGTGTTCATTTAGCAATACCTCGTCAAACTCTATTCGTCCGCCAAAACAGTGAGAATCCTTCAGCATCTGTCATGCTTGAGCTCAAACCTGGTGAAGACTTAAAGCCTGAACAAGTTGAAGCGATCATTAACCTAGTGGTCGGCAGTGTCACGGCAATGAAGCCAGAATTTGTTTCTGTCATTGACCAGTATGGCCGTCTTCTTAGTGCGGATGTCGCTTCTGCGGAAGCTGGTAAAGTAAATGCGAAATATCTTGAATACCAGAAGAGTGTTGAAAAACAGATCATCCAACGCGCAGCAGATATGCTTACGCCGATTGTGGGGCCGAGTAACTTCCGAGTACAAGTCGCTGCCGATCTGGATTTTAGCCAAGTTGAAGAAACACAAGAAATTTTGGATAACGCGCCGGTTGTGCGTAATGAGCACACCATTCATAACAACTCGGTTGATCAAATTGCGTTGGGTGTTCCTGGTTCTCTAAGTAACCAACCGCCAGTGACAGGATCTGGTGAAGTGGAAACGAACGACAGCCAAAACACGAATGCGCGATCTGAAGTGAATCGTCAATATGCTGTAGGTAGTAGTGTTCGTCGTACTCAATACCAACAAGGCCAAATAGAAAAGCTTAGTGTCTCGGTTCTGTTGAACTCCAAAGCTTCGCCAGATGGTGTGGCGTGGAGTGAAGCCGATAAAGAGCAAATCTCAAACATGATCATGGATGCTGTTGGTATCTCTGCCACACGAGGTGACAGCTTAAGTTTAATGAGTTTCAACTTCACCCCAATCGAAATTGATGCTCCTCCTGCACTGCCGTGGTGGCAAGACCCTACAGTACAGCAGCCAATACGCTACGTTATTGGTGGCTTGTTAGGCTTGGCGATGATCTTCTTCGTACTGCGTCCATTAATCATGCACCTAACTGGCGTTGATAAACCTGTGCCTGAGCTAAATTTTGCTGAGCCTCAGGAAGAACCTGACTACGAAAACTTGCAAACGCGTGAAGAGCGCGAGCATGAAGAAGTACTTGACCGCCGCCTATCTGAAAAAGGCATCTCAGCCTCTTCAGGTTTAGATGTAAACAGCGACATGCTACCACCAGCAGGTTCGCCATTAGAAATTCAATTGAAACACCTACAGCTTATTGCTAATGAAGAGCCAGAGCGCGTAGCCGAAATACTGAAACAATGGGTAAACATCAATGAACACAGTTCTATCAAAGCAGACGCTTAGTTATGTTGAACAAACCGCGCTCGTGCTATTAGGCATGGGCGAGGATGCCGCAGCGAAGGTTTTGCAACACTTTAGCCGTGATGAAACCCAGCGTGTGACTCGTGCAATGGCGAAGTTAAATGGCATTAAGAGCGATTCTGCTCGTGGTGTTATTCAAACTTTCTTTGAAGATTTCCGTGAGCACAGCGGTATTCGAGGAGCCTCTAAGGAATACCTATCTAATACATTGCGTAAAGCATTGGGTAACGATTTGGCAAAAGGGTTATTAAATACCTTATATGGCGATGAAATTCGCAACAATATGCAGCGCTTACAGTGGGTGGAAGCAGAAACTCTCGCTCGTTTCATTGTGAACGAGCACCCACAAATGCAAGCAATTTTTCTAGCGTATTTGCCAGCAGACAGCTCTTCAGCGGTATTGAAGCACTTGCCACAAGATTACCATGACGAAATCTTGTTCCGTATTGCTCAATTGCAAGATATCGATCATCAAGTTGCCGTTGATTTGCATGAACTCGTTGAGCGTTGCATCGAAAAAGTATCCGCAAGTCAAAGCACGCCGTTATCAGGTGTTAAGCAAGCAGCAGATATCATTAACCGCTTTGAAGGTGACCGTGGTTCATTGATGGAAATGCTGAAGTTGCATGATGAAGATGTTGTTAATGCAATTGAAGAAAACATGTTCGACTTTATGGTTCTTGGCCGACAACGCGAAGAAACTATGGACATGTTGGTGCAGCAAATCCCGCTAGAGTTGTGGGCAGTTGCGCTAAAAGGTTCCGATATTACCTTACAACAAGCTATTAAGCGTTCAATGCCGCAACGTATGGTGAAAGCGCTAGAAGATGACATGGACGCACGCGGCGCTGTTGCGTTAAGTCGAGTTCAAAAAGCACGTCAAGACATCATGCAAATGGTACGTGAGCTGGATGAATCTGGTGAAGTTCAGCTGCTTCTCTATGAAGAGCCAACGGTGGAGTAAGGTCATGCTAGAGACAAAATCAAGTACTATGCGATTGCCTCCGAACGGGTATCGTTTACACCGTTTTCCGCCTTTAGCGCAACCTAAGACTATCGAAGACGAATTCGGGCTAGATAACCAAGGCTGGCAAGAACCTCAAATTGATATCCAACAGCAACTTGAAGAAGGTTTTCAACAAGGTTTGCAACAAGGACATGAGGAAGGCTTACGCCAAGGTATCGAACAGGGCAAGCAACAAGGTCTGTTGGAAGGCCAAAAAGAAGGTTTCCAAAAAGGCTTTGTTTCCGGTGAGCAGTCTGGAAAGCAAGGCTTTTTGGAGGCGGCGAAGCCTGTCAATGAACTTTTTCACGCCCTTTCTCGTTGGCAAGATGAAAAAGAACAGCAACAACGCCATATGATTTGTGAACTGGTACAAAAGGTAGCTCAGCAAGTGATTCGTGCCGAGCTCACTTTAATGCCTCAGCAGATCCTAGCTTTGGTGGATGAGACATTGTCTGCCATGCCTGGTAAAGCGGAAACAGTAACTGTGCATTTAAATCCGCAAGATTTAGAGCGCATTACTCACATCAATGCTGATTTGCCGCAATCTTGGAAACTGGTCCCTAATACGGAGCTTCCTATTGGTGGCTGTCAGTTAGTGACTGATGACGCAGAAGCGGATGCGAGCTGCGACTCTCGTTTGGAAGCCTGTATGGACAATGTAAAGCAACACCTTTTGGATGAAGTCAGTATTCCACAGGTAGAGTCTGAGCATGAGTAATACCCTAAGCCATGAACTATTAAGTGAGCGTTTGAGCGAAGCCTTGGCTTCGCTCGATTCAATCCCTGTTGCTCGCGTAACAGGGCGATTGATAAAAGTAAACGGCTTAATGTTACAAGCCGTAGGGTGTCGGTTTAAGCTTGAGCAGCGTTGTCTCGTAGAAACCGCGGAAGGCGATATGATCGAAGCGCAAGTTGTGGGCTTTGAACACACTATTGCTTACCTCATGCCTATCCGCCGTTTAGGCGGTCTGTTTGCAGGTGCAAAAGTCATCCCTCTTGATGGTGATAGTACCGTGCAGCTAAGCTCTCAGTGGTTAGGACGCGTACTGAATGGTTTAGGTGAGCCGTTAGATGACGGGGCACCGCTTAAGGGGGGTGATCGAGTTTCACTTGAACCAAAACCGATTAACCCACTGAAGCGACGCCCAGTTGATACGCCACTCAACGTAGGCGTGCGTGCTATTAATGGACTATTGACGGTAGGCAAAGGCCAACGTATTGGTTTGATGGCTGGCAGTGGCGTCGGTAAAAGTGTGTTAATGGGGATGATCACCAAAAACACGGAGGCCGATGTAATTGTGGTCGGGCTTATCGGTGAGCGAGGCAGAGAAGTACGTGAGTTTATCGAGAGAAACTTAACCCCAGAAGCGCGCAAGAAAGCGATCATTATCGCGGCTCCTGCTGATGAATCCCCGCTAATGAGGTTAAGAGCGACACTACTTTGTCATCGCGTTTCAGAGTATTTCCGAGACCAAGGCAAAGACGTTCTACTTCTGATGGACTCTCTAACCCGATACGCCATGGCACAGCGCGAAATCGCTCTTTCGCTCGGTGAGCCTCCAGCTTCTCGTGGTTATCCGCCCTCAGTCTTCAGCGTGTTACCTCAACTCCTAGAGCGAGCGGGTAACAGTGAAAATCAACATGGTAGCTTAACGGCAATTTATACCGTATTGGCAGAAGGGGACGACCAACAAGATCCTGTCGTGGATTCCGCGCGCGCCATCTTAGATGGGCATGTCGTTTTATCGCGTCAACTGGCTGAGCAAGGGCATTATCCCGCGATAGATATCAACGCGTCTATTAGCCGTTGTATGAATACTTGTACGCAGGACGCACACAGCACGATTGCGAATAACTTCCGTCAAATGTACTCCAACTACCTTCAGGTTAAAGAGTTACTGCCATTAGGGGGTTATCAACCAGGACAAGATCCTGAGTTAGATCAATCTGTTGCTATGTATCCAAATTTGCGTGCATATCTACAACAAGCTGCCAACGAGTCTGTAGATTACCCAACCAGTTTGACCGAGCTCGCGCAGCTTTTTCAAAGTGCTTAATCAAATGGGAGTGACAAGGCTGAAATGAAATCCAAGTTAAAAGCCGTAGGCAAGTTACAGCAAATGGAAGAAAAACAGCGTGACCGTGTGGGTCAACAACTTGATGCCATGCGTCAGCGTCACTCCCATCTTTCAATGCAATTGGAACAGTTGTCGGCGTTGAAAGGCCACGCTGGACAATCAACCCGAACCGGCCCGACGCTGACGAGCGCGGCTTTGATGAACTTTAATCGTGTTGACCAAATGCTACAAAGAATGCTTCGTCACCACGAGCAAGAGCAAGCCGTTATGCAAGCGGAATGTGCATCTGTACAGAAAACGCTAGAACACAAGCACGCACGCGTTCAAGGGTTAGAAAAAGTGCTTGATCGTTGGCGTACTAAGCAGAACTATGAAAAAGCGAAAAAAGAGCAAAAGATGATTGAAGACATCATTAACTCTCGCGTTAAGCGCAAGATATTATGATGTCTTGTTGACGCTACTAGGAGCGCGAATAATTTCTGCGGTGTCTTAGCCAACCAAACCAGCCTCCAAGCATGATCAACCCTGATCCGAGAGCACCGCCGCCACTGCTGCCGTTGTTACCAAAGCCAGATGTGTTGGTATCGACAGGCTCAAAGCCAGAGTCCCCTTCGCTATGATAATCTTCCGAACTTGCTAAGAGGGCGTTATAACTGGTTTTTACACCTGAGCTGGTTTGGGTCTCAATCCATGTTGCATAGTTCAAAATCTCGGTAAACACACTTGGAATCGCAGCGGATTCGCAAACTGAAGAACCGTAGCTCACAATGCCAATTTGCTGATACATGCCATTATTGTCTTGATAGGTGAGAGGACCGCCTGAGTCACCACGACAGATACCAGTGTAGCTTCGTTCAGGAAATCCATTCGCACATAAACTTTCCTGAGCGTTAAACCCTGTTACCAACGAAGCGCATTGGGTGTCGGTAAGGGGTTTTACTTCTGCCCAGCGTAAATAGTTAGGGGGGCTTTCATCATTGGTTGAGGTCTGACCTAAACCGAATATCTGATAAACTGACTTGCTGCTGTAGTCTCCAAAGTCTTGCGGTAAAGTGATGGATTGGACGTTATCGGTGATAGGTCTAGTCAATTCAAGGACAGCGATGTCATTAATCCATAAATCGCTAGGCACATAATCAGGATGAATCGTGATAGAGCGAACATCTTTGAATTCTTCAACAAACACGTCATTCATCGTAGGGTTTTTGACTAACACTCGTAGGTCGTTGACTGTCCAGCCGTCAGTAAAAACGCTTGGTTCTACGCAGTGAGCCGCAGTTAAAATGAAGCGGTCGTTTACAATGGTTCCCCCACAAATATTGGCAAACTGATTAGCGCCAGTTTTATGTAGAATAAGACGTGCAAAAAAAGGAAGTTGGTTTTGGGTAGCCTGCTGACCCCCAATAATTGCCGTGGAGATCCCTTGTTCTGAAAGGCGGTTATCATTTTCTACTTCAGCGGTCGTACTCAAAGATACTGCAAAACAGAGTGCGCTTAGCCATATTTGATACTGCTTCATAAACCATCCTTGGATGAAAAGTGCTCTTCTAACTTTATACTAGTTTTTCAGTGAATGTGCTTAACAAAAGTTTCTAATAGTTGAATGATTGTTGTAGCCAAGATCGCAACAGATGAAACGATTCAAGCTTTAGCTTGTGTGGCGGGCATACAAAGTAAAGCTGTTGATGAGGATTAATGACGGGTTCACCCAGCTCGATTAGCTGACCATATTTGATGTCATCCTTCACAAACAAGCGATGAGTGACCAATAACCCCAAACGACGAGTTGTGGCCTGGACGGCTTGTATCGACATGTTAAAAGTGATTGGTTTTTTATTTTTAGGTCGCTGGATACCCGTCGCGTCCAGCCACACGTTCCAGTCATTTTTTCTTCGTTCGTTAGTAACTTCAATGATGGGATACTGCTTTAAGAGTTGAGTGATGTTTGAGTCCTTGGTCTTCGCTATCAATTCAGGACTGCACACCAAAACCAGTTCATCTTCACTGAGCTTTTCGCAGTAGTAATCCTGCCATTCTTCGGGATTTCCATGCACCAAAGCCGCGTCGATACCTTCTTGTTCTAAATTGAATCTGCCAGACAGGTTTGATAAACGAACGTCTAATTGAGGAGCAAACCCTTGTAAATCTGACATTCGAGGAATCCACCAGTGAAGAGCCAATGAATTCACCATATTGAGCGTAACACGTTGCAAATTCTGATCTTGGATGAGTGCTTCCGTTGCATCGACAATTTGCTCTAAAGCGGGTGCCACCTTTCTGTAATACTTTTTACCGTCCGCATTGAGTTGAACTTGTCTGCCTATGCGATCAAACAGAGGCTTGTTGACTTGACTCTCCAGCGATTTAATTGCCTGACTTACGGCTGAGTGGCTCACACTTAATATCTGTGCTGCTTCTGTCATGCTGCCAGACTCAGCTACTGCAACAAATGCGTAGATGGACTTTAAGGGGACTAGTTTCCGCATAATTTAAAAACCGTAGCTGGTGATAGATAAGTTAAACTGTAAGTTTTTCTTACATCAATGGTTAATATTACTCGCTATTTACGATAAGTGATGTCTTTTAAAATGCTCCATATATTAAGGAGTATTGAATGAATGCTGTAAATAAATCTATCCTTTTCATGTTGATGTCTACGTTAAGCTTATCTGTTACTGGACTGTTAGCAAAGCAGTTGTCAGGCGAACTTTCCGTCACACTATTTAGCTTCTTACGTTTTTTGGTGCCTGCGCTTATCTTACTTATCTTACTTCGTGTGAAAAACCTTACCTTTCCTAAAGCGGGCACGCTAAAGCCTATTTTATTGCGTGCTCTTTGTATCGGTTTGTCACAACTTTGCTTTATCGCGTCATTACAAACGTTAACGCTCGTTGAAGGGGTTGTGTTGTTTGCTACTGGCCCATTATTTATTCCCTTGGTTGAAAAGCTGTTCATGAGGGGGCGCATTCGTGTTTCAACTTTGGCGGCTTTAGCAATGGCGTTCACTGGTGTGGTTATGTTGGCGGGCGGTGGAAGTGAGATTACATGGCGAGCGGATTTATTGCTCGGCTTGGCTGGTGGACTCTTCAATTCTGGTTCTCAGCTTACGTTATATAAAGTGAGTAAAACAAATATGTCGCCGCTAGAAATCAACTTTTGGGCGTTTGGTTTTGCTGCCGTATTTCTGTTGCCGCTAACTTTGTTTAATGACTTCGACGCGTTACTTAATATGAGTGTTATGGCGCCTGAGATTTCTTCAAATACGCTGTGGATCGGTATGATGTCTCTGATGATCATTAACACCCAAGTTTTTCGCTCCAAAGCATATAAACTGGCAAGCAGTGGCTCTCAACTTGCGCCACTCATTTTTACTAACTTATTGTTCACTGCGGTTTGGCAGAGCCTGTTTTTTGAAGACCGAATGAGTCAAAGTCAAATTGTTGGGATGAGTTTAATAGTGCTCGCAATCATACTGAACACATGTTGGGTTCGTTTTACGGCGCATCGCAGTGGCGGTTTACAAGCGAGAACTTCTTAGTCTGTCGGAAAATGAAGGGGGCAGGTAGATAAATTGGTCGTGTGGTTTGATTTTTCCTGAGTATGGGCTAGCGTCAAGAAAGGTTCAGGGAGAGAAATCATGCTTACGCTAAATTATTACGTCGAAATTTCGGCGACACCGCAACGAGTGTGGGAAGTGCTAACCGATGTTGAGTTGTATAAACGTTGGGCGCAAGCCTTTTCACCGCAGTCTCAATTTGAAGGAGCTTGGGAAGAAGGAGGTGGCATCACTTTTTTTGATCCAGATATGGGCGGGACAAGGGCGATCATAGATACGGTGCTACCCCTTCAAAAACTTGAATTTCATCATGTTGCCATTTTTAATCCGGATAATCGTCAACAACTCGATGCTGACCTAGCATCTAGGTGGATCGGATCGCGAGAGATCTACCAGATCGATACCAACAACGATCGTTTACTACTCAATGTTACCATTCATACTCACAATGACTTTGTTTCCATGTTTAATCACGGATGGGAAAAAGCCTTACCCTTGATAAAAGCCATTTGTGAAGAGCAAGCTTAGGGTTCTTGCTTATCTTGGGCTGACGATGCGTTGCCTGAAGGTATACAATAGCACGCAAGATAGCGCACCTAAGAGAGTGGATGATGGAATTTAAAGTTGATACCCATACACATACGTACGCCAGTGGTCACGCGTACAGTACCTTGATTGAAAATGCAAAGTTGGCAAAAGAGAACGGGCTGGATATGTTCTGCACGACCGATCACGCAGAATCAATGCCGGGTGCGCCTCATTACTGGTTCTTCTCGAACCAGAAAATTCTGCCTCGCTTTCTTGAAGGCGTTGCGATTATTCGTGGCGTTGAATCTAACATTATGAATACCGAAGGCGACATTGATATTCCACTGAGTGTGGACCGCAACTTAGATTGGGTGATCGCGAGTTTTCATGAACCCGTTTTTCGTCCTGCAAACAAGCAAACTCACACGGAAGCACTTGTTAATGTCATTCAGAGTGGTCGTATTGATGCGCTCGGTCATCTTGGTAATCCAAATTTCGACTTTGATTTTCAGACCGTTTTAGCGTGCGCGAAAGAGCACAATGTCGCGATTGAAATTAATAACACCACGCTGAAAGGCAACAGCCGAGTAGGCAGCGTAGACCGTTGCCACGAGATTGCACAAATCGGGAAAGATCTCGGTGTTTTCTTCACCACGGGCAGTGACGCGCATTTCTGTCACGATGTTGGTAATCTGGATTTGGTTGGAGAGTTAATGGACAAAGTGGGTATTGATAGCAAGAAAGTGATTACTCACACCGCTCAGCAGTTTTTGTCTTTCTTAGCTTTGAGAGGCCGTAAACCAATTGCAGAATATGACAGCATTCTCAACGCATAAACTTGATTACATTTAAGGTATGCACCCGACGCCAGATTGCTTTACACTGCGACCCGGAAATACTCAACTAAGCTAGTTTTTCGCCTCTTATGGCGTAGGTTATTTGGGTGAATAAAGCCGACACAGAATTCGGCACTATAAATGGAGAAGTGAAAAATGTTACGTCCTTTAGTCCTAGGGTGTGCGATTGCGTTTGGCTCAACATACGCAATGGCAGAAGCGGTTGATTTAAAACAAAACATGAAACAGATGAAGATGGAATTCAAACAGGCGGCAGAAGCATCTGATGTCGAAACCATGAAATCTGCGATTGATAGCTTGCAAGCGATTGTTGAACAATCTAAGCGTGGTAATTACCCACCAGAGAAGTTTGATACTTACTTAGAAGGCTTTAACAAGCTGACGGTAACGCTAGATAAGATTGAAGCGGATCTTGATGCGGGCAAGCTACAAGAAGCGAAAGACCAACTGCGTGAAATCGATAGCCTTCGTGAAGAGTACCACGACAAACGCAACCCAAGTATCTGGAGCAAACTGTTTAGCTAACCGTTTATCCAACTTGAAGAAATGACCATCAGCCTGCCACTTCGGCGGGCTTTTTTGTGCCTGTCAATCGAGGTATTCAAGAAAACCTGTGAGGTAGCAGCCACTTATTGATACTGTTTTTTGAGCTATCACTCAAAATTGGTTACGCTGTGTGAAATTTGTTAAGTCACCGTTATGCGTAGATTAATTCCTTTTTACCGCTCGATGTTATTTGCTAGTGCTCTCAGTTGGGTGCTAGTGACGCTGATGCCTGTTATCAATGCTCATGGTAACAGCATGGGCGTGTGGGCGACGCTATGTACGCTTAACGGATTTGAGTTGGTCCAAATAGAAGAGGGCGACAATTCGGTCAGCCACAAAGGCAAGCCTTGTCCGTTTAGCCACTTCTCGACTTTTCATCACGATACACTTCCAACGACACCGATACTTTCAAGACTGAGCTTGGTGATTTCTGACAGCTACGCTTATTTGGCTCTAAGTGTGCGATTTGAAACACCAGTTCCTCGAGCGCCGCCAGTTTCCCTTTTCTCATAACAAAAACAATTACACGATACCCAAGTAACCTCGAGATGCTTGGTTCAGCGAGAATGACTTGGTTTGTAGACGCGGCGGCGATTTAAAGGTCTAGTGGGTCTAAATCAAGATATCGACAACAAAGTATACAAGCCAAGGCAACTCGCCCTTCGGGAGCGTGTCATTGCTCCGATTGTTGCTTCAAACAACTTGGAAAGAGTTGTCTATTACACAGCGTTGTTTTCTTTGCACTCGAATCAATGACAACGCTCTGAATCCAGCATCTTGAAGTCACTTGGGTATATAGTCAGCAACACCGCCACTTCGAGCAGTGGTACTCCCAAATCTAAGTCAATTAGCGCCGCATACGAATACGTATGTACAGGATGCGTTTGGCTGAATTTGGGTGTTCAACAATGAAAAAAGGAAAATACACATGTTGAGAAACTCGGCAAAGCCTCAACTCAAGGAAGCCTCACGCGCAAAATCCATCTACTTTATGACGTGGCGATGGCACTTCTACGCAGGTTTGTTCGTCATTCCATTTATGCTCATGCTTTCCCTCACGGGATTGGTGATGTTGTTTGATGACGAAATCGAACTGGCTCGATACGAAGCGACATTACAAGTTTCACCACAAGAGCAAATGGTTCCTGTCTCTGCACAATTAGAAACCGTAAAGCAGGCGTATCCCGATTTTAATGTCACTCAATTTGTACCTGCTAAAACGGCCGATATTGCCAACCGATTCTCGATTCAAAACCAAGAAGGCAGCTTACTGATTGTTGCAGTAAATCCTTATACAGGAGACGTACAAGGCACCATTGACCGTGGTGATAGCATCTATGAACTGATGAACAGCATTCACGGCACCTTGCTCATCGGCGATCTAGGCGATCGTTTAATTGAAATCGCCGCAAGTTTGGGGATTTTGCTGTTGGTGTCTGGTTTGTACCTTTGGTTACCGAGAGACAACGCCAGCCGCGCCGGTTTTTTGAAAATCCGCTTTAACAATGGCCCTCGAATTTTGATGCGTGACCTGCATGCGAATTTAGGTGGCGTGCTGTCGATTGTTCTGTTGTTCTTTTTGATTTCAGGTTTGTCGTGGGCAGGGATCTGGGGGGCGAAAATGGTGCAAGCTTGGAATACCTTCCCAACCTATTACACATGGGGTGAGAAACCGGAATCCACACTGACACATAAAGATCTTAACCATGGTGCATCAGAAGAGATGCCATGGAACTTAGAGCTTGCTGCTGTGCCAGAGTCGAAAGATAAGCCCGCTCATGATCATGCCAATATGAAGGAAGAGACGGCATACGCAGGCAGTCATGATGCGCTCTCCATTGATGATATCATCCTCAAGGCTGAAATGATGGGCTTCACTGGCTATAAGCTGTTTTTGCCACGCTCTGAGACGGGCGTTTACACCGTTGCAGCTAACTCTATGGGCGGCGACATTTCCGACCCAAGACAAGATCGCACCAGCCACTTTGACCAATATTCCGGTCGCTTGTTGGTGGATGTAACGTGGCAAGATTACAGCGTATTTGCCAAGTTCATGGCGGCAGGTGTGTCATTGCATCAAGGTGATGTGAGTATATTGAACAAAGTGCTCAACGTAGTGTTCTGTTTGGCGTTCATCTTAATCTCAATCACAGGTGTGGTGATGTGGTGGATTCGTAGACCAAGTCGCAGTGCCACATTGGGCGCGCCACCTAAGTTTCAGCAAGACGGTATTTGGAAGCTTGGCTTAGTAACGTTGGTGATATTGTGTCTGGCGTTTCCGATGGGCGGTTTGGCAATTGTTACGGTTCTCGCACTGGATTGGCTGTTGTTCAACCGCGTTGAGAAACTGAAAACGGCGTTGAATTAGTAACAGACAAAGAATGGAATAATAAAAGAGCCTGCGAAGTCGAAGTGCTGGCTCTTTTTATTTCTGGTAAATCTCCAGTGGCAAGCCATCTGGGTCTTGGAAGAAGGTAAAGGCTTTGCCTGTAAATTCGTCAATACGAATTGGCTCAACTTCAACGTCATTCGATTCTAGGTAGGCTTTGACTTGCTCAACATCATCAACCAAAAAAGCGAGATGTCGCAGGCCTTGCGCTTCGGGAAAGCTCGGTCTCTCAGGGGCGCCCGGAAAGCTAAACAGTTCAACTTGACTGCCGTCAGGTAAAGCGAGGTCAAGCTTGTAGGAGTCTCTGGCTTCACGATAGTTTTCGGCAATGACTTTCAGTCCTAACACTTCAGTGTAAAAGCGTTTTGACTTTGGGTAATCGCTGCAAATGATCGCGACGTGATGAATGGCATTAAACATGGTTAGCCTCTTCAAGCATGGTTAGTATCCTCGGAGACTAAATGCTCCTTAACGAAGTCGATAAACACACGCAGACGAGCGGGCATGTATTTGGTTTGCGCATACTGCATCGCGATAGCGCCATGGTAGTTACTCTTGATCATCCAATCCGGCAGAACCTCTACCACTTCTCCTTGCTCTAACGCGTCTTTGATCACGAAGTCATGGAAGATCCCAATTCCCAAGCCAGACTTAACCCCGTTCAAGCGCATTTGAGAATGGTTGACGGCGTAGCGTCCACTCACGGCAATGGAGTGGAACGCTTCTTCTTTAAAGAATGACCAGATGTTGTCTTTGTCGTTCTCGGCAAGATAAATGCAGTCGTGTTGCTCAAGCTCGGTTGGGTGCTCAGGCATACCGTGTTTGGTGAGGTAATCTGGAGAAGCACACAAAACAAGATTGGTCTTGCTGATCTCTTTGAGGACCAGATTCTCATCGGGTTTGTCGGTGAGCTTAAAGGCGACATCAATACCTTGGCGGAAAAGATCGATCTCACCATCTGCTGCACGCAGCTTAAGCTGTATGTTTGGATAACGTTCTAGGAATGGCAACACAAACGGTTGAAGCACCGAATTAAGAAATGCTTCAGGGGCTGCTACTGTGAGTGCGCCTGTTGGCTCAGCATGATCTTCCGCAGATAGCTCAACGGCTTGCTGCGCGGCATTCACCATTGCGATGCTTTGGTCGTAAACCTTTTGCCCAGCTTGAGTGATGATCAACTTACGAGTCGTGCGCTCAAACAGTTTGACCGAGAGGGCTTGTTCCAACCGTGTGATCAACTTACTTAAAGCCGATGGCGTTACGCCGAGTTGTTTAGCAGCAGCGGTAAAACTGCCTTCGTTTACCACCAAGATAAACGAAGCAAGATCAGGAAGTAGGGCAATGAGTTTTGGATTAACCATAATTGTTCAGTTCTGCGCAGCGGAATAACGATATTGTCTGGTACGGTTTCACGAGGTTCAAGTGTCACCGTCTCGCTTTAACGATATTTTGCCAAAAATGCATTGAGTGCAGGCAAGCCAGATTCACCAGTATGGTATTGCTGCCAACAGTGATAAATGGCCGTTTCGTGGTCTGCAATTAACTCGATAGCTTCTCGCTCAGCGATTGAATACTGCTGTGAAGCGTTCACTTCTTCATGCCACTCTCGATACTTGACCTCATAAGGTTCTACCCATTTCAGAAGAGTCGCCACCAACTCTTGCCATGGTAAACCAATCCACTTAGTTGCATCTGCCAAGCCTTTATCCAGCATCTCTTGGTGTCGACTTTCGATATCCATGCCATTTGTTAGCAGTACAGGTTTGAGCTTTTCTGCGGTTAGCTCTTCCACTTCAATCAAGGTTTGCCACAGTGTTTGTTGTTCACTTTGGGTGTAATGGCTCAAGTAGTGGTTGAAAAAAGCGATGCCGTAGATTTCGCCATAGTAGGCAGACAGAACGTTATGAATCATGGTGAGAATCGTGATTTAAACAGAGAATACCGCATTGTAGGAGGGGAAAGCGCGAAGTGTAAATATCTGAATATACTCAAGTGACTTCAAGATACATGGTTCAGAGCGTTGTCACTGATTCAAGTTCAAGGAAAACAACGAAGCGGAATAGCGAGCTCTTTCCAAGTTGTTTGACGAAGAAATTGCTTCAGTGGCACGCTCCCGAAGGGCGAGTTGCCTTGGTTCGCATGCTTCGTTAACAATTTTCGATTTAGAACCACTAGATTTTCAAATTGTTGCCTCGCCTTCAAACCAAGTCATCCTCGCTGAACCAAGCATCTCGAGGTTACTTGAGTATAAATAAAAAAGTGCTGCTGACAGAATTCGAACAGAACTTGTGAGAATTTTATGAGAATTCGATGAAGTTGCTGATAGATTTGCTCGTCATTCTTAGAGGCAAGAACGCAAAACGTTCGAAACGTAATGCTTAACCTACTCAAGTCACGAACAAAGAAGTAAAGCCGTACAGATGGGCTTGGGTAGTTCAACCCTCATTTAAGGATGGAATCACAATGAAAAAACGTACCCAACTCGGACTCGTCATGACTTCAGTCGCTATGGCACTAGGCTCTGCATCAGTGAATGCGGCGGAATTGGAAATCACCGTGACAAACGCAACCAAAGGCATCTACTTTACGCCTCTTATTGTTGCCGCACATGGTTCTGATCTTCAAATGTTCAGAACGGGTCAAGCAGCAACGCCAGAACTAGAAGCAATGGCAGAAGGCGGTGATATCTCTGGTCTTGCTAGTGTGATTGGTAACGCTGGTGGTGCGGTGGTTGAGAACCCTGCTGGTGGCATTTTGAATCCAGGTGTTGCAACCACCTTCACCTTGGATAGTGGCGACCACGGTTATCTTTCTCTGAGCGCGATGTTGCTGCCAACCAATGATGGTTTCGTCGGTCTAGATAGCTGGAAGATTCCAACGGAAGCGGGTACATACCGAGCAACGCTAAGAAGTTACGATGCCGGTACAGAAGCGAACGATGAACTTGCGTCTAGCATGCCAAACCCACCTTTCATTACCTTTGGTACTGGCGGCACAGGCGTTGAAGCAACGGTAACTAACGACAAAGTTCACGTGCATCCGGGTAACCTTGGTGATAGCGATCCAGCCGGCGGCATCAGTGACCTAGACAGCAGCAGCCATCGTTGGTTAAACCCAGTTGCAACCATCACAATCGTTGTGAAGTAAGGGGGATGTATGAAATACAGAATCTTACTAGTTGCAGCTTCAGTCGGCTTGCTCGCCGGTTGTCCAAGCGATGATGATAACGATGTAGTGAAATCGTACCGCTACACCGTCAACGTGGCGAACTTGACTGCGAATCAACCTATGTCTCCGCTCGCGGTACTCACTCACAATGGTGACTACCAACTGTTTGAAATTGGACAAGCCGCATCTGTTGAACTTGAGCATCTTGCCGAAGGCGGGAGTAACGCTGAGCTGATTGAGTTGATGAACAGCAATGACAGTGTTTACCAAGGCATTTCGGGCAATGGATTGGTGTTGCCGGGTGCATCGGACGAAGTCACCATCACGGTTGACCCTAGTCGTTACGGTTACTTGTCTGTGGCGTCTATGTTTGTGAATACCAATGATGCCTTTGTTGGTGAAACGGGGCTATCGCTCAAATCGCTCGCAGTGGGTGAAAGCTATGAAATGAGCATGAACGTTTGGGATTCCGGCACGGAACTGAATGATGAGCTTGCCGCAACCATTCCGGGCCCAGCAGGTGGCGGTGAGGGTTTCAATGCCGCTCGTAATGACAGCAGTGACGTTGTTGCATTCCATGCGGGTGTTGTTAGCCAAGATGATGGATTAGCAAACTCAGCACTCTCTGCGAACCATCGTTTCTTGAACCCAGGTGCGAAAGTCACCATCACTCGAGTCGAGTAACACAGGCTCCGATGACGTCTCCTTTCCAAAGCGCTTGTAGCCGAGCGCTTTATCCCTCATGGCGTCATCGGAACCTTTTTTGAAAGAATTTCTAATTTGTTCCGGTCATGTGCAAAGTGAGGATACTCGAAGGCAAGGAAAGGACCATGGAACAACAGGCAATCAATTTAGTCGCGAACATCTTGTTGGTGGAAGATGACGATGATTTGGCAGAGCTGGTTCAGATGCATCTCAAGTTTCAAGGACACCAAGTGTCGCGAGCCACAAATGTCGCCGATGCTAAAACGCAATACCAGCAACAACCCTTTGATTTATTGATCCTTGACCGAGGTTTACCAGATGGTGATGGTCTAGACATTTGCCATTATTTGCGTCAGCAACAAGATTGGAGCCCAGTGCTCATGCTGACAGCCAGAGACGGTGAAATGGACAAGGTTGACGGTTTAGAAGCGGGCGTTGATGACTACATCACTAAGCCATTTAGCGTATTAGAATTCCAAGCACGAGTGCGAAACGTGTTACGCAGAGTCAGCCAAACCGCAGAAGCAAAGGTGGCAAATGAAGTCCTCGACGATGCGATGGATTTTGGTCCGCTAAGAATCATTCCGGAGTTGCACCAAGTATCCCTAAACGACAAAGACGTCACTCTTACCGCGACAGAGTTTACTTTGCTGCAGTTTCTCGCGACTCGTCCGGGCAGAGTTTACAGTAAAGATGAATTGCTCGATCACGTTTGGAACACTAGTCATTCTGGTTATCACCACACGGTGTGTAGCACCATTAACCGTTTACGCAGCAAATTGTCGTTGTCTGATTCTGATCATCACTTCATTCAAACTGTTTGGGGTGTTGGGTATAAGTTTCAACCAAGACACTAATGCAAGAAAGTAAGTCAAAACATCAAGCCAAGACAGTAAGTCTGCAGTTGTTTTCACCGTCATTTTTCAATCATCACGGGTGTTTCGGAAACACCGCTGTTTAAGGAGGCGATAGGATGAGCTTCAAATCTCGCTTGGTAGTATTTACTAGCTTGTGGTTCTGCCTCGCGGCGGTGGTGATTGCACTGACTTACAATTGGCAAAAAGAAACCATCGAGTTACGCACTAAACAAAGCCTGCATAAAGAGCTAGCTAGCCACATGCGTGATGATAACCCGCTGATGATCGGGACGGATTACAATCCGAAAGCGCTCAAGTCGATTTTTCACACGCTCATGCTGATCGGCCCTGATTTTGAAATCTACTTCCTCGATAGCCAAGGTAACATCACCACCCATGCAGCACCGGAAGGGGCGGAGATCATGGGGAAGGTGGATCTCAATCCCATTAAGCAATTCTTAAATGACCAACCTTTTCCTATTTTGGGTGAAGACCCACGTAATCGTGGTGAGCACAAAGTCTTTTCTGTCGCCGCGATAGAAGAATTAGGCTCTACGATCGGTTATCTCTACGTGGTGATTGGCAGTACCCGACATGACGCCATTGCCAATGCTCAAGTCGATACTCCTTACATCGCGCTGGCAGGATTGGTCTTAGTGTCCATTTTAGGCTTTGCTCTTGGGGCTTATGTGCTGGTCAAACGTAGCCTATTGAATCCGATTGAACGTGTGACCAAGCAACTTCAACAACAAGCTGAACATGATTTCCGCCTGCAACCTGATTTTACTCACCAAGTGCCGGAGCTCGTGCCGATTGCGCACTCTTATCAGATGATGGCGAAGCACATTCAGCAGCAGTTTTTACAGTTGGAGTATCAATCGTCTCATCGTCGTCAAAGCTTGTTGCAGCTTAGCCATGATTTAAAAACGCCGTTATCGAGCGTGCTTGGCTATTTGGAAACGTGGCGTTTGCAACATCCGGAATCCGATCCTTTGATTGACGTCGCTTTCCGAAATTGTGAGAAGCTCTCAACTCAATTGCATTCTTTGTTAGACGCCGCGCGCAAAGAAGCTCCAATGCCAAACTACGAGTACCGCCCCGTAGATCTTGGCGCGTTGATGGCAGAATGTGCCGAAACGATGCAGAGCCAGTTTTCTCGTAAAGAAGTGGTGTTGAAAGTGGATATCGATAGCGAAATCCAAACCGTGGGTGACAAGGGGCTATTGGAGCGGTTGGTATTGAACCTGCTTGAAAATGCATTGCGCCACAGCCCAATCGGCTCGGAAGTGCATTGCCAAGCACATTTGAGTGAGGATAAGTCGCGTATCCACTTTACCTTCGTCAATCACATCGAGGAAGAAGCGGAGGGCGGTTCTTTGGGGATCGGGACGAAGATTGTTCAATCGATCTTAATGCTTCACCACAGCTACCTTGAGACCAATGCAACATCCTCTCAATATCAACAGAAGTTCACACTTCTCGCAATCTAAAGAGAAGTGTGAGACATAAGTTAATGTTTATTCAATAACACCACATACGACGCGAGCGCCGCCACCACCTAGCTTACTTGGGTGATCGGAGTGATTGTCACCACCTGCATGGATCATTAACGCTCGACCTTTTAAATCTGATAATTTTAGGCGAGGCGCGACAACGGGCTGATTGGCATTGCCGTCCATGTCCACATAGAGTGGAGGCAAGTCGCCTAAATGATTGTCATCGGTCCAAGGATAGCCATGCTTCCCTGTGTTGTTAGGATCATAATGGCCACCTGCTGCGCCGCCTAATACGGTTTTGTCATCCTTTTCTATGCTATCGCAAGATGGATTAGTGTGAACATGGAAACCGTGCACACCTGCTGACAAACCTGATAATTGAGGCGTAAAAACAACGCCATAATCACTTTGTGAAATCTCAATGGTACCCGCACTCTCATTGGTGTTGAGAGCAGTCATTTCTACCGTTTTCGCTAGCACGTTAGGGGCGGCGACAAGAGCGGATGCAACTGAAATGCATAGCAATCCTTTTAACATGGGACCTCCTTCTTTTAGGGTGTACGCTCAAGCACATATTAGTGAAAACCTGTTGTACTTATGTCTGTTGAGCGGTGAGTTTATGTCATAGAGTGATGTGTATCACTTTATGGTCTTAAACTGATATCTCGATCCGAAATCAGCTTTCTTTTATTTAGTCTTAACATGTTGAGATCGTTAAGATATAAAAAGAATAGACGCCAATCTTAAAATAGCCTGAATATTTTTAAATTAACGCAAAGTTAAATTTTTAATGACTTTATAACAAAGCTCATAATTGTTTTATAAAGAATTTGGTGGAATTGTCCGCAATAAAGAATAATCAAATTAACGAATATATTAATGTGAACATTGTTGTTTATAGATTTGTGGTCAAACTGTTGCTTATATCATCAAATAAGATAAAAAATTGGAACTAAAGTCACTTAATGGCAGAGGAAAAAATTAAACTCTGATTGTAATGGGTAATAATGTTTTAGTAACAGATAGTTACGCACTTAAAATTAATAATATGGCTAATTTCCGACAAGGATTGAAAAAGATGAAAGACAAGGAATCTATTCAGACTAATAGCAGCCGCCGTAATTTTCTGAAAGGCGCAACAGGAGCTGTTGTTGCTGGTGTGAGTGCTTCCGCTTTCTCAGGCGTAGCTCAAGCACGAGAACAGAAAATTGATTGGAGCAGCCGCGGGCTAGGTAGAAAACACGATAAGCGCTTCTGGCGTAAAGTGCGAAGACAGTTCGTTTTGGATAAACGAACCACTTACATGAACATTGGTACAACAGGTTCAATGCCAAAACATGTTCTTGAAGATTACGAGCATAACAACAAGCTGGTGGCTAAATACCCTTGGGATATGAAAGGCAAATTTGGCTCTTGGCCGTATGTTTCTGAGATGGTTAAAGACGTCGCACCAGGTTTTGGTGCTAACCCAGAAGAGATCATTCTCAGCCGCAACACTACTGATGGCTTATGCTCGATCATTAATGGCTTACACTTTGAACCAGGTGATGTGATTCTAACGACACACCATGAACATATTGCTGCAACATCACCTATGAACGTAGCGAAACATCGTTTTGGTGTGGATGTGGTAGAAATTCAACTACCAGTATTTACTGGTACCGAAAACGTTTCTGAGCAAGATTACATTCAAGCGTTCCGAGACGCGCTTGATGCGAATCAAAACGTTCGCCTAATTGTTTTCTCTCATATCACATACAAAACAGGAACCGCGCTACCAGCAAAAGCCATTTGTGCTTTAGCAAAAGAGTATGGTGTACCTACTCTTGTTGATGGCGCGCATACGGTCGGTATGTTTGACCTTGATTTCCACGATATGGATTGTGATTTCTATGCAGGATCTGGTCATAAGTGGCAGTGTGGTCCGGGCGCGACAGGTATTCTGTATGTTCGTGATAACGGTAACCGTTTGAATGAGTATTGGAGTGACCGAGAGAACCCGTTATGGTTGATCAACTCCTCACTTTCTCATGCTGATTACCTAGGTAAACAGCTGCAAATGCAATACATTGGTAACGATAACTATCCTGCGAAACAAGCACTAGTTGATAGTTGCAAAATGTGGGATGAGATTGGTCGAGACCGTATCGAAGAGCGAGTTGTAAGCCTTGGTAGTTTATGTAAAACCTTGCTTCAAGAGTACTTACCACAAGCCAAAATGTATTCACCAAACGTGGAAGGCTTAACCAGTGGCTTAACGACGGTTAACCCGTTCCCCGATGTAACTAATGAAGAGATACTGACGGAATTCCGAGATCGTTTACGTGAAGAGTATGGTTACATCATCCGTACGACTAGCTTTAAGCTGCATAAGGATGATGACTTTGATACTTACGCGCTGCGTATCTCTACGCATTTGTTCCATGACGAACAAGATGTGGAAGGGCTCGTAGTGGCGATGACGAATTTGTATTACTCGTCGTTCTAACATCGTTGTTTATCACTCAAGCGCCCATTATTGGGCGCTTTGTGAAAGGTAAGGATATTATTATGTCAGTCATAACATTCAAAAGAACTTTAGCGACGGTGGCGCTCATGGTTACCTCTGTTGCGTCGTCTGCCGCTTGGTCAGACGATTTACAACAAATCCGTGAACGCGGTGTACTGCGTCACATTGGTGTCCCGTACGCTAACTTTGTCTCCTATATTGAACAAGGTGAAGTGGAAACTTTGACTGGCTTGGATGTAGAGATAATAAAAGGTTTTGCCAAGTCGTTAGGTGTTCAGTACCAGTATGTTCCAGCACAGTGGAGCGACGTGGTTGGTAAGTTGACAGGGCAAAATGTGCAATATCACAACAAGCAGGCTGTTGTCGGAGAAAGTGTTCCAATTGAAGGCGATTTGATCGCAAATGGCGTTACTATTCTTGATTGGCGCTCTGAGGTTGTCGATTTTTCACAAGATTATTTTCCTTCAGGTGTATGGTTGGTTTCCAGATCCGACTCTAGTCTGAGCCCGATTAAACCAAGTGGGTCGGTCGATGAAGATGTTAAAAACGTCAAGCAGCTGATCGATGGTCGCGAAGTGTTAGCTTTAGAACATTCTTGCTTGGATCCTAACCTTTATGACTTATATGACACAGGTGCAAAAGTTATATTACCTGATGGGGCGCGTCTCCTTAATGAGATGGTTCCAGCGATAATGAAAAATGATGCGGAAAGCACATTATTAGATGTTGCGGATACGCTAATTGCCCTCGAAAAATGGCCGGGTGAAATAAAAGTCATTGGCCCTATATCTGAAAATCAAAAAATGGCTGTTGCATTCCGTAAAAATTCCCCTGAATTACGCAAAGCATTTGATCGTTATTTAGACTCGATAAAAAAAGACGGTTCATACGAAAAACTAGTAAAAAAATACTATCCATCTATTTACTACTTTTATAACGATTACTTTATAGAAGATAAAAAGAAAGTCCGATGAATAAGGCCGTTAAAAAATTTTCCAGTAAAAGATTTATTACAATAAGCGCAATATTAGTTTCAATTTACTTAGCTATGCTTATTACTGTGACTAGCGTAGGTCAAAATAAGTTAAAAGAATCTCAATACAGAGAACTAGATTTAAAAGTAAAAAGTTATGCAAGCACACTCGATAATTTATTTACCATAGCGAGTGAAGATGTTGATAATCTAGCTACAGATAAAACAATACAAACATTCTTTGGTAATTTAGCTTCTGGCATGTCAATGGAGTATGGGTTAGGTGCAAGTTTAATTAATTTAAAGCGTCGCTTCGATGAGAAGATAGACAGTAAGCTAATTAATAGCAGCCAAATCTATAAGAAGCTCACGCTGGTAGGCAGTGATGGAGTCACCATTGTCACCACTGGATCTGAAAACCTTGCCGAGCACAAAATGGACATACAGACCTTAATGACTCAACACGGGCATCCCGAAGAGGTTTGTGCGACGCGATACAATGATGACGTTCGCATTCAAGTCATTAAGCAAGTTAAGTTCTCCGGAAAGCCTGTTGCCTTTTTAATTGCCGATCTTAATAAGAATATTGTTATTGACCAACTTACTAACCAAGAACACGAAGATAGTTATAGCCGAATGGTGCTAAAAATAAAAGACGTGGAAATGGTTGTATGGGATACCATAAATAAAACACCTTCTCACAATAAGGATGAGAATTATTTCGTTTCTGAGGCTGTAGACGGAAAAATTTACTTTGAAGTTCCTGTGGATAAACATCACTTCAAATTGATGGCGTGGTTCGAGCCTTTGAGTGAAAGAGATATATTTACATCACGGCTCTTTATTATTGGTTTGAGTATTCTGGCCGTTATGATCGTCATTGCTTTATGTTATGCATTCATCACGAACAATAATAGGATTGAATTGAAAATTAAGCTTGAGGAAGAAAAAAAGCGTAAAGATATTCTTTCTCAACAGAATAAAAAATTAACGAACGAAATTGAACGTCGAAAAGCGTCTGAAAAAGAACTCGCCTTCCAAGCTAAATATGACACATTAACCAATTTACCTAATCGTAGTTATGGTTCCGAGCGATTGGCTTTGGAGTTAATTAGGGCATCGCGTAGTGGGTCTAAAGTTTTGGTGATGTTCATCGACTTAGACCACTTTAAGCAGATTAACGATTCAATGGGACACTTTGTTGGGGATGAAATCCTTAAACTCAGTGCTCAGCGACTGTATCAAGTCGCGAGAAAAACAGACTTATTGGCGAGAATTGGTGGGGATGAGTTTTTACTCGTCATCCCTGATTTGCCTGATAATGATACTGCAAAGCGAGTTGCTTCAAGTGTACTTTCGGCGTTTAACGATCCGTTTGTTTGGAACAACCATGAATTCTTCTTGAGTAGCAGCGTCGGAATGTCTGTGTTCCCGGATGATGGAGACAACGCTGAGCAGCTTCTTGCATGTGCAGATATGGCAATGTATCGGGCGAAACAAGATGGGCGTGATGGCTTTTGTTTTTATAACCATAATATGAACCAAGACTTGCAACGCTACTTAGATCTGGAAAATCGTCTGAGAAGTGCGATCTCCAATCAGTTGTTAGAGCTGTATTATCAGCCAATTATTGAGCTGAGTAGTGGTAAAATCGTAGGGGCAGAAGCGCTAATGCGTTGGAATGATGACAAGTACGGATTCGTAAACCCTGAAGAGTTTATCTCTATTGCAGAGAAAAATGGTTTAATTCATCAAATTGGTGAGTTTGCTATTCAACAAGCGTGTCGACAAGCGGCACAATGGCAGAGTCTGACTCCGTTGTTTGTTTCTGTAAACTTTTCTAGTGTTCAATTTAGGTACTGCGAGCGCTTACTTACGTTTATTAAACACAGCCTTGAGGAGTCTGGTCTTCCGTCAGATAAGTTCGATATTGAAGTGACAGAAAGTCTCCTCTTCAATCACGATTCTGAGCTATTAGACATGCTTAATAACTTACGAGCGTTAGGCACCAAACTTACTATTGATGATTTTGGTACTGGTTATTCTGCGCTGAGTTACTTGCAGAAGTTTCCGTTCGACCGCTTAAAAATTGATCGTAGCTTTATGCAAAATATGTTCGAGAACGACTCAGACCGCGAGCTTGTGAACGTAATCATAGCAATGGCAAAAGCGCTGGATCTTAAGATCGTCGCAGAAGGCATCGAAGAACAGCGTCATGTGGATTACCTGAAAAACCTAAACTGTGAGTTCGGACAAGGTTTCCACTATAGCCGACCATTACCTGCTAAGGACTTTGAAGCACTTTTGGCTAAGCCTACCTGGCTATAATTCCTTTTATAACAAACTCATAGAAAAGCATTAATCGAATTTGTGCCTAGGATTCATTAATGCTTTTCCACCTTAAGGTATAATCCTTCCTCCTTCCTTGAATTACACTACAATTAATTGATGAGTGATAGCCCGTGACGCCCGTCACATAAAGGCTAAGCCTAATTCTAAACGAGTAAATACTCGCCAAAATAACTAGGAAGGAATTTCAAATGTCTTCTGCATTCTACCAACAGATTCAGCAGCAAATCGAAGAAGTAAAGGCGGAAGGCCTTTACAAATCAGAGCGTGTCATCACGTCTCAACAGCAAGCGGCTGTTAAAATCTCTACTGGTGAAGAAGTACTAAACTTCTGTGCGAACAACTACCTTGGTCTTGCTAACCACCCGGCACTTATCGAAGCGGGTAAAGCAGGCATGGACGAGCACGGCTTTGGTATGGCTTCAGTACGTTTTATCTGTGGTACGCAAGACATCCACAAAGAGCTTGAGCAGAAGCTTTCTAAGTTCCTAGGTAAAGAAGATACGATTCTTTACACATCATGTTTCGACGCAAACGCGGGCCTATTTGAAACTATTCTAGGCAAAGAAGACGCAATCATCTCTGACGCTTTAAACCACGCGTCAATCATCGACGGTGTTCGTCTATGTAAAGCAATGCGTTTCCGCTACTCAAACAACAACATGGAAGAGCTAGAGCAACAACTGATCGCTGCGAAAGAAGCAGGTGCTCGCCACATTCTTATCGTAACGGACGGTGTGTTCTCAATGGACGGCGTAGTAGCAAACCTTCCGGCTATCTGTGACCTGGCAGAGAAGTACGGCGCGTTGACTATGGTTGATGACTCTCACGCTGTTGGCTTCATGGGCAAAACAGGTGCAGGTACGCACGAGCACCACAACGTGGTTGACCGTATAGACATCATCACTGGTACGCTAGGCAAAGCAATGGGCGGCGCTTCAGGCGGTTACACATCTGGTAAAGCGGAAGTGATTGACTGGCTACGTCAGCGTTCTCGTCCATACCTATTCTCTAACTCTGTTGCACCAGCAATCGTAAGCGCTTCTATCCGCGTTCTAGATCTACTAGAAGAGAGCGGTGACCTACGTGATCGTCTATGGGAAAACGCAGCACACTTCCGTACTCGTATGGAAGACGCTGGTTTCACAATGGGTGGTGCTGACCACGCAATCATCCCAATCATGCTTGGCGACGCAAAAGTAGCAGCAGAATTTGCAGAGCGTGCGCTGGAGAAAGGCATCTACGTAATCGGCTTCTCATTCCCTGTAGTACCAAAAGGTCAAGCACGTATCCGTACTCAAATGTCTGCGGCGCACTCTCGCGAGCAACTAGACCGTGCAATCGACGCGTTCATCCAAGTTGGTAAGGACATGGGTCTTATTTAAGATTCTAGGCCTTAGACAATAGGGCCTTTAATTAAGGTTACATTATGAAAATTAAAGCATTATCAAAGCTAAAGCCTGAAGAAGGCATCTGGATGACTGAGGTTGATAAACCTGAAGTTGGCCATAACGACATTCTGATCAAAATTAAGAAAACCGCTATCTGTGGTACAGACGTACACATCTACAATTGGGACGAATGGTCACAAAAGACAATTCCAGTGCCTATGGTTGTCGGTCACGAATACGTGGGTGAAGTGGTTGCGATTGGTCAGGAAGTTCGTGGCTTTGAAATCGGTGACCGCGTATCTGGCGAAGGTCACATCACGTGTGGTCATTGTCGTAACTGTCGTGGCGGCCGTACTCACCTATGTCGTAACACGATTGGTGTGGGCGTTAACCGCGAAGGCGCATTTGCAGAATACCTGGTTATCCCAGCGTTCAACGCGTTCAAGATCCCAGACGAGATCTCTGACGACCTAGCGTCTATCTTTGACCCGTTTGGTAACGCAGTACACACAGCACTTTCTTTCGACCTAGTAGGCGAAGACGTGCTTATCACAGGTGCTGGCCCAATCGGTATCATGGCAGCGGCAGTAGCAAAGCACGTTGGTGCTCGCCACGTAGTGATCACAGACGTGAACGAATACCGTCTAGAACTTGCTCGTAAGATGGGTGTAACACGCGCAGTAAACGTGGCTGAAGAGAAGCTAGAAGACGTAATGGCTGAGCTAGGCATGACAGAAGGCTTCGACGTTGGTCTAGAAATGTCTGGTAACCCAGCAGCATTCAACTCAATGCTAACCACAATGAACCACGGTGGTCGCATTGCACTACTCGGTATTCCACCATCAGACATGGGTATCGACTGGAACCAAGTTATCTTCAAAGGCTTGGTGATCAAAGGTATCTACGGTCGCGAAATGTTCGAAACTTGGTACAAGATGGCTTCACTGATCCAATCTGGTCTGGATCTATCGCCAATCATCACGCACCACTACAAGATTGATGATTTCCAAGAAGGCTTTGACGTCATGCGCAGCGGCATGTCAGGCAAGGTTATTCTTGATTGGGAATAACTTATTCAAGTAAGAAATGCGCTCCTTTTTGGGGCGCATTTTTGTTTCATGAAGATTTTTGTTTCGGGAAGAAATGGTCGCCAATCTTTTCTAAACATCTCGTATCGTTCTGCTACTTTTTTTAGATTTTTTCCACTCAACTTCGCCCTACCTTCTAACTCATTGTCGATTCTGTATTTGGAATAAGATAATAACCATTTGTTTTTAGTGGTTATTATTTAGAGTTACATGCTTAAAAATCGTCATTTTTAAGTTTAATGTTTTTATTTGCTGTTCGTCTTTATCCTTATCCTGCTTCTTTTTATTGTTTTACATTTTATATGCATTTGGTTTGTCATAATTGAGCTATAACTAATAAAAAGGTTACCGATATACAGTGGAATGTAAAAATGGAGCTTTATATGAAAAGATTTTATCTGATGATGCCTCTGCTCTTAACCTCATTTAGTTGGCAAGCGAGTGGAGCGTCAGTGAGCGGTACGATTGATGTTTCAATTAACCTTGTACAAGGTTGTGTGATTAATGGAAATAATGCGGTAGATGCAGCTTCTGGCGTTGGCTTTGGCTCACTCGCCTTTGGAGACGTGCCTGCAATCTTCAGTGAACAAGATGGTGTGGTAAATGGTGGTAGTGCGACGGGTATTGAAGTGCTTTGTAGTAATGGTGTGACACCGACGTTTACATTGGGCACCGGATTGTATGATGCAAGTGCGACCGTTGGTACCTACGCGATGTCAAATGGCGCGCAATTTATTGATTATACGTTGTTTACCGACTCAGACCGAAGCACACAAATTATACAAGGTGGGACGGTAGCTCTGTCTGAATTTACTAGTGCAACATCGCAAACTATTGAGCTTTTTGCGAAAGCTTACGGTACGAGCAGCATTGCCGGCACATACTCCGATACCATCAGTGTGACGCTAAGCTGGTAAAACGTGACGCTGGTTGTTAGGGGCTTTTCATTTGTCGCGATGAGTTTGTGCTCTTTAACTGTGCTGGCTGATGCGACACAAACTTTTCAGGTGTCTGCCACCGTAGATACAGGTTGTTTGATTAACGGCGCAGTACAAGAAGAAAGCGCAACCCAAGCCGGGCAAATAGGCACGTTAGATTTTGGTGAGCATTCTTCAGTTTACGCTACGGAAGTACAAGGCAGCATCACTTACAGTTCATCACTCACATTAAGTTGTACTCCGGGTATTACGATGAATGTTTCCGTAAATGGCGGGATGAATGAATCGGATGGTGTACGTAAGCTAAAGCACAGTGAAGAAGCGACAACGGTAGATTACTTTTTGTTTCAGGATCTAAATTATACGCAGGTGCTTGATATTGACACGCAATATTCCGTCGATACCGACCAAGACCCAGATAATATTCAGTTTCCTATCTGGGCAAAGGCGACAATAAATGGGAATGAAATGGCTGGAATTTATATGGATACGCTTACGCTGACATTAGAGTGGTAAGTGAACTTTGGAGGGGTGAAATGGAATTCATACTCAAAAAACTATTATTAATAACCTTCCTTTTTGTTTTTTTCTCAAATGCCAACGCTAACTCATTATTAATTTGGCCGATTTACCCCAAAATATCAGAGGAGAGTAATGCAACATCACTTTGGATGGTAAATAAAGGCAGTGTTGAGTCTTATTTACAGGTGAGAATTTTTAAGTGGGAACAAAACGAAGGAGAAGATAGCTATTCAAGTCAAAGCCAGTTAATTGCAACCCCTCCGTTTGTCAAAATTGAACCAGGTGAAAAGCAGTTAATCCGCATCATCAACCAAGATGAGGCCTCTGCGGGTAAGGAGTATGCATACCGAGTGATCATAGATGAATTACCGCCAACTCAAAACCCTCAAACAGAATTGACGGAAAATGAACTCGCTGTCAAAGTCCGAATGCGTTACTCGATACCTTTGTTTATTTACGGGAAAGGGCTGACTGATACTCAAAAACCAAACCGTGACAGTGAATTATGGGGTGATTTACAGGCACAGTTTATTAAGAAAAATAATCAGCGTTTTGTTCACATTAAAAATTCAGGAAAACACCATGTTCGCTTAGTGAATTTACAGTTGAATCTACCAAATAAAGATCCTGTCGTTATTTCCGATGGACTAGCTGGCTATATTCTTCCTGAACAGTATAAGGTTTGGTCTATTCCCCATAGTAATGTCAGACCCTTGAGTTTGAGCGCGAATATTGGAGGTAAACGTTACCAAATACCATTGAAGCAATAATGAATAGATTTAATACAATGAATGCTTTCTTGTGGTTGGTATTACTTAGCGTAACGTGGAGCAGTATTGGTCTTTGTGCAAATTCAGCAAACCACTTCTCTGAGCTACCGAGTCCTGAAAATTTCTCATTAGAAAAGTTTGAGAATATTAGCCTCAATCTGGAGTTGGTGATCAATCAAAGAGCAACAGGGCTTGTTGCGAAAGTTGAGCGAGTTGGCGATCAGTTCTTTTTGCTCCGGGAGGACCTCATTTCAGTTGGGGTTACCGCCAAGTCGTTGCCTGGAACTGAAGAGAGACTTGAGGTTACGTCTATCCCAGGAGTTAACGTGCGTTACTTGCAATCGTCATTGCAACTTACAATTGACGTACCGCCTAATTGGTTACCGATGCAGAGCTTATCAGCGCAGGATATGGGGCGATTTTCCCCGGCTCAGTTTGGGCGTGGTGGCCTGCTTAACTACAACGTATTTGGTGTGTACGAGAACGAAAGCCGACAAAAGGAGGTTTCTATAAATCATGAAGTCAGAGCCTTTTCTGAGTTTGGCGTTTTTTCTACTACCGGGATATTTAAATCTAACTTTCATCGCGATGTTCAGTCCCAGCAAAGCAGCCAGTACACTCGTTTTGATACGAGTTACGAGTACGTCAATCAAGAGAAGCGAATTCGTATGGAGGTAGGGGACTATATTGTTCGCCCTTTATCTTGGAGCCAACCAGTAAGACTGGCGGGTATTCAGTTATCACATGATTTCTCTATGCGTCCGGATGTCGTGACGACGCCGTTACCTGCATTTTACGGTGAAGTCACAGCGCCCACTACGTTAGATTTGTTTATCAATGGCTTTAAAACTGACTCAATGAATGTTGGGCCCGGTCCTTTCATTATTAACGATATTCCAATGCTCTCTGGTGCTGGGGAAGCAACGGTAATTGCAACGGATGCTCAGGGTAAGCAAACGGTCATGACCAGCCCATTTTTTCTCTCTTCCGATCTACTCAAGACCGGATTTACATCTTACAGTGCGAGTATTGGTGCGATCAGAGAAAATTTCGGTAATGCATCTAACGACTATGGAGACGGTGGCGTGGTTACCGCTCTGCGTCATGGCATGACTGATTGGTTAACATTAGAAGCTCAAGCTCAAGCTGAAGCAAAAGATGACCTGATCGTTGCGGGGCTGGGCTTTGTCACCAATGCTTTCAACTTGGGTACGGTGGATGCCTCGTTTCGTGTGAGTAATTTTCAGGATCAATCTACCTCATATGCGCTAGGTTATAGTTATCAGTCTCGGCTGTTTAGCTTCGCTGCTCGAACTCAAGTAGAACAAGCCGACTTTTATACCTTATCTCATTTACCAAATTATGAAATGCTCGATGAAGGCAAGGACGCTTCACTCGCGTCGCGTCATCTATCACAAATCAATATGGGAGTCCGTTTGGGAGATTGGGGCTCACTTTCTGGTGGGTACTTTGATATTCAACAATCCGACTCAGATTCACGTACCCTAAATCTTACTTATAGCTACGCTCTGCCTTTTAATATCAATATGTCCCTTTCTTACAACCATAGTATTGGTGGTCAGAGTGTTACGCTGGCGCAATTCTCTCTACCTTTCAGTTCTTTGGGGGGAAGTTCGGGGCTAACGCTGAAAAGAGAGGACGATGGCGATGTGCGAGGGCGAGTGGGTTATAGCCGCCTTGCGCCAATACGAGGTGGGTGGGGCGTCAATTTAGCGCATGATATTAACGAACACCCAGAAAACCGTAAACAGGCTGATTTGACCTACCGTGCGTCATGGGCGCAGTTCAGAGCGGGGTTAAATGGCACCAGTGGCGACTATGATTATTTTGCGGAAATGGCAGGTTCGGTCTCTACGTTGGATGGAGAAATATTCCCGGCGAATGAAGTGTATGACAGCTTCGCTGTGGTGAGCACCAGTGGTTTTGAAGGTATTCCGGTTAAATATGAAAATCAAATTGTCGGAGTGACAGACGATGAAGGTTACTTACTTGTTCCTTGGGCTACGGCGTATTACACCGCCAAATATGAAATCGATCCACTTAATTTACCTGCCAATGCTGCGTTTTCTGCAACAGAGCAGTTTGCTTCGATACATTCGGGCTACGGCTACCTGTTAGAGTTCCCAATAGAGCTACAAATTGCACTGAGCATGACGGTGGTAGACGAAAATCATTTGTTCCTTCCGATTGGTACATATGGCCGCTCAGAAACGGGCTTAACAAGCCAAATTGGTTGGGATGGTTTTACGTACTTTGAAGGCGTTGACCCAGGCCGCTATATTCAGTTTTATCCTCAAGGACAGTCGCCATGTAAAGTGTTTATTGAGGGGTTGTATCAGCGTGAGAGTCAAAAAATACAAACATTGCCTGAGCAGGTTTGTATCAAAGCCGAAGAAGAGACCGCACTATGATTTTGCGCAGCTGGTTTGCTAGCCTACTTCTCTTTTTCTCGTTCTCGACAATGGCTTGTCAGCTCACGGCGGCAACACCTTTAATCTTGTTTGGCAATGTTTCTTCGTTTACTGTTTCAAGCTCTCAGCAGCAAAGCTCAGCTCAGCCTCATGCGGGGATTACGTGTGACTTTTCTACACTTGTGTCTTTGTTAAGTGGCGACTACGTATCAGCAACGTTTAACAGTATAAATAATGGTTTGCTATTAAATGAGGATGATCCGAGTTCGGAGCTCAGCTATCAGATTTTTGGCGATCCAGGTCTTTCACAAGAGTATGTATTCGGCCAAACTTACAATTTTTTTGAAATCGGGTTACTCGATTTACTCGGGTTGTTTGGCACTCAAGCTGAGTTTCCGCTTTATGCTCGGACGGGAGCGGGTAGTAATCTTTCCGCTGGGACTTATAAAGACCAAATCACCGTATCCTGGATTTGGGATTACTGTAAGGGTATCGGGGTTCTAGGGGTATGCATTGGCCGCGCCAATGGCAGCGCTCAAAGCGTGATTACGGTTGAGTTGGAAGTGACCCCTGATTGTATGATCACAGCGCCAGATATTGATTTTGGTTCATCCCCATTAGTGGCCGGTTTTGAACCAGTCAGTCAGGTTATATCGTTAACTTGTACCAAGAATAGTTCCTTCTCCATTGGCTTGAATGACGGCCTAAATGCGTCCGGCGGTCAGCGACGAATGATTTCTAGTGGTCACTATTTGGAGTATGAAATCTATAAGTCATCATCGATGGATCGCTGGGGAGGAACCAGTTCTGAACGTCGTGAACACAGTGACGTCGATACTGGCGGCTCTATTCCTGATGGTATCACTCCACAGAATTATAATTATCGCGCGCAGATACTAACCAGCCAAACGACCCCTCCTGCAGGTACTTACACCGACTCAATAATCGTTGACGTTCAATTTTGAGCATCATGTCAATTACATCATTAGAGGCTTCTATTCCAAAAATCTTTTGTAATCATAGTTTTCACTCTGTCACTGCTTAATTTTGTGAGATTAGTATGGCTTTATTCTCACGGAATTTAACTTTCAGAAATAAGGAAAATGATGAAGAAGTCACTAACAACATTAGGTTTGGCACTGGTATTTACAGGAACAGCTTATGCAGCAAGCTGGGGCTACGAGGGAAACCATGGACCTGCTCATTGGGGTGAGTTTGCATCTGAGTGCGCAAAAGGTCAAAACCAGAGCCCAATCAACATTGAATCGGCGACCGAAGCGAAGCTAGAAAAATTGAATTTCGACTACGAAGGTAAGGCAATTTCACTGCTGAACAACGGTCACACTTTACAGACTGGTTTAGAAGGTAAAAACACACTCACCATTGATGGTAAAGAGTTTACGTTGAAACAGTTCCACTTCCATACGCCATCTGAAAACCATGTGGACGGTAAAGAATACCCTCTAGAAGCACACTTTGTGCATGCCGACAAAGTAGGTCATCTAGCTGTTGTCGCGGTGTTCTTTAAACTGGGTGACGCGAACCCAGATCTAGCTAAGATGCTAGCTAACATTCCAACTAAAGATCAAGATGTTACCATCAAGGTTCCATTTGATGCTGATGCCCTTATCCCAAGTGATAAAGACTACTACCGCTTTAACGGCTCACTAACGACACCGCCATGCTCTGAAGGTGTGCGTTGGTTGGTGATGAAAGAAGCACAAACTATTTCTCCTGAGCAGATAAAATCTTTTTCGGAAGTAATGGGGAAAAACAATCGCCCAATCCAACCGCTGAATGCACGTATGGTGTTAACGCAACAATAACCACTTCATGCGAAGAAAAATAAAAAGCCCGCTTAAACACAGCGGGCTTGATTATTTGGGTATTGGTGAGAACTAGAAGCCGTGATCTTCTTGCTCTTCCGCTTTTACCATTTGTATAGGATCAAGCTTAAGCGTCTGAGTAGGGAACGCGATATCTGCATCGTGTTCTTTAATGATGTTGATTACCTTAAGCAGTATGTCCTGCTTAACCTCATGGTATCTCACCCAATTCACGGTTTTAGTAAAGGTATAGATAAAGAAGTGCAATGATGATGGACCGAATGTATCGAAGTTGACGATAAGTGTTTGGCGTGCATCAATGTCTTTGTGATTTTTCAGCATTTCTTTTACCGCGGTGATAATTTGCGGCATTTTTTCAGCATCGTCGTAACGAAGTCCAATTTTTTCGTAGATACGTCGGTTCAGCATGCGAGATGGGTTTTCTACGACAATGCTGCTAAACACTGAGTTTGGCACATACAGTGGACGCTTATCGAAAGTTCGGATAATGGTCATACGCCAGCCAATGCGTTCTACCGTCCCCTCTATTTGTCGGTCTGGAGAACGGATCCAATCGCCAACTTTAAATGGACGATCGAAGTAGATCATAAGACCTCCAAAAAAGTTAGACAGCAAATCCTTCGCCGCTAAACCGACGATCAAACCACCAACACCACCGAAGGTAAGTAGGCCCGATAGTGACAGACCAAATGCCTGCATTACGGTTAGAATTCCGACGGTAATAAAGAACAGGCGCGCGACCTTAGCTATCGCTTGTACTGTTGTTTCATCTCGGTTCTTTTGTTCGAGTACATGCTCTTCAACATTGGTAATGAGCCGCATAACGGTCCATACGAAGATGCTGATGATTAAAATCAGTTTCAGCGTACTTAACCAGTTTATTTTATCGTTGAGCTCGCTCTCTAATATGATGCCGATAGAGACGGTTGCAGGCCAACACCAAATGAGTGTACTGACTGGCGCTTTTAGCGCATCAAGCAACATGTCATCCCAGTGGAAGGGCGTTTTCTCTACGAGCGCAGCGAGGCGAGAGCGAATCAGCCGCCAAGCTATCCAAGCTATAAAGCTAGCGAGCGTAATGAAAAGGACGCTTCCACTCCAATTTTGATGAGACGTTTCAATGTAGCTTTGTAATTCGGTAAACCACTGTGGCATATGTAACTTATTTCTAGTGAACCATGGAAGGAAAGGTAGCAGATATTACTCCTTCACCCCAGTGATTTCCTTTAAATCATTTACTTATGTCTAAACCGCCGAGATGGACTTTTCCTTCCAATGACAAGAGAGTTACCTTTACGTTTTGCTGAGCGACCGCCTCATGCATGTTCAGAGGTACGCTACCAATGATTGAGGGTTGATATTTGGACGATCAATTATAACTTCTCTGACTTATCGCTAACATTTATCTTAAGTAAGTGTGAGAGTGTATTGGCTCTTGAATTAGCGGAGGCAGATATGGAATTTACAGAGCTGGATCGAAACGCGCTCTACGACATCTGGATGTCACAAAAAGCCAAAATGCACATCACTCAAATGGAAATGGCGAAGCGCCTTGGTTTGAGTCTACACGAGTTTTCTGGCTTGTTACGTGGTAATTCTCCACTGACGCTAGGTTTTGTAAAACAGCTATGCGAGCAGCTACATGTACGTCCTGGTCAGGTGATTCCGTCTTTGACGGAGCGTGATCTATCTGCATCTGGTACCGTTTATTTACAAAATCGTGTGACGGTGGATGGCGATATCAGTAACGTGTTTATCGACGGAAACCAAGTCGTGATCGAGTACGTTCACCAAGTTAGCTAGCTTGCTCGTCAAATTATCGGGTTGAAGAGCAATAAAAAACGAGCCACTGTTGGCTCGTTTTTTCGTTTCTGTTTTGCTCGATTGCAAAGATTATGGGATTTTCACTAGCGAATCGCGTGAAAGATCCGCGATAGACTTAGCACCAGTCAGCGTCATTGCTACACGCATTTCTTTATCGTACAGATCCAGTAGGTTTTCAACGCCTGCTCCGCCTTGTGCTGCCAATGCGTACACAAATGAACGGCCAAGAAGCGTACAGTCTGCACCAAGTGCGAGCATACGAACGACATCAAGACCAGTACGAATACCAGAGTCTACGAAGATCTTAAGATCACCTTTTACCGCATCCGCAATGCTTGGTAGTGCTTTAGCACTTGAAAGTACGCCATCTAACTGACGGCCACCATGGTTAGATACCACAATGCCATCTGCGCCGAAACGTACCGCATCTTTCGCGTCTTCTTCATCCAGAATGCCTTTGATAACCATTGGACCATCCCAAAAATCACGAATCCACTCAAGATCTTTCCAGGAGATAGAAGGGTCGAAGTTTGCGCCTAACCAGCCGATGTAATCTTCTAGCTTTGTTGGTTCGCCACGATAAGTTGAGATGTTACCTAAGTCGTGCGGTTTACCAAGTAGACCCACATCCAGCGCCCAGCTTGGGTGGCGCATCGCCTGGAATACACGACGCATGGCTGCGTTAGGACCACTCATACCTGAGTGCATGTCACGGTAACGTGCGCCAGGAACTGGCATATCAACGGTAAACACCAGCGTTGTTACACCTGCTGCTTTTGCACGCTCAAGTACGTTTTTCATAAAGCCACGGTCTTTAAGCACGTAAAGCTGGAACCACATTGGTCGTTCAATTGCAGGTGCGACTTCTTCAATCGGACAAACCGAAACAGTCGACATAGTAAATGGGATGCCTTTTTTCTCGGCTGCTTTTGCTGCTTGCACCTCGCCTCGGCGCGCGTACATACCAGTTAGACCAACAGGAGCTAGCGCGATTGGCATTGCCAGTTTCTCACCGAAGATCTCGGTTTCGAGGCTCAAATCTGTCATATCGCGTAGGACGCGTTGGCGAAGAGCGACATCACCTAAATCGTCAGTATTACGCTTCAGCGTGCGTTCGTCGTAAGAGCCGCCATCAATATAATGGAATAGAAACGGGGGAAGCTTGGCTTTCGCGGCAGCGCGGTAGTCAGTAGAAGCTGAGATAATCATAATGGTGTCCTAGCGGTTATTCTAAGCAAAGTTGTGGAGCAATTTGCTCTTTCGTTGAGCCTTCATCGCAAAGCAGTGAAGACATCAAAATGAGTATAGTTACCTATGGTTCACTTACGTTTGAACCGGTGATGTTGGTAACCCATTTACATAATTGGTTGAAAAATTTTTTAAATCACTCAATCAGTTATGCAAACTGGAAAGAGTGACACAGCTGTCGGGGGAATTGATGTAGCAAGCTAAATCAACATGTCGGGGTAGTAGTGCAGACAGCTGTGTCAAATTAGGCAGGGCTGCAAACCCTGCGTTTCGCGTTACTTCATTAAGACATCTGTCATTTGGAAGCCATAAATCAGCACCAATCCAATAATGCCTGTCATTACAATGTAGTAGAACGTAGGGATAATCGTCTTACGCAATGTTGCGCCTTCTCGACCAAGCAAACCTACCGTGGCTGATGCGGCAACAACGTTGTGAATCGCAATCATGTTACCTGCGGCAGCACCGACGGCCTGGAGTGATACAACAATCACACTCGAAATAGACAACGTTTGTGCCACTTCGAATTGGAACTGGCTGAACATCATATTTGATACCGTGTTTGAGCCAGCGATGAACGCACCCAGTGCACCAACGGTGGCACTCAGCGCTGGGAACGCAGAACCAACAAGGTCAGAGGCGAAGTTTGCGGTTGTGACGGGCATACTTGCTAGGTCAGCACCGTTGATGCCTGAGTTGATAAAGATACGAACCATCGGAATGGTAAATACCAAGACAAAACCCGCCCCAATCAGTGTTTTGCTTGACTCGCCAAACGCTTCACGCAATGGCTTTACACTACCGCTTTGTAACATTGCAGCAAGTAGTGCGACAAACACCAGAATGCCTCCAGGAAGGTATAACGGCTGAATCGCAGCGCTAACGCCAGTCTCACCAAGAATGTTGCTGAACGACAAACTTACGCTTTGTACAAAGCCTTTCAGCTCAGGGCTTACGCGGCTTGCGACGAGAATAACTGCCAGCATTACATATGGAACCCAAGCTTTTACGATGCTCATTGGCTTGCCCGGATTGTCGTTTAGATCGACTTTTAGCGAGCCTAACCACTCTGCAGGCCACTTGTCTTCGCTTTCGAAATCCCACTTAGTCTTTGGTACTAAGAAGCCTTTTTTCGCTGCGGTAACAACGATAGACAGACCAACCAAACCACCGATAAGTGAAGGGAACTCTGCACCTAAGAAAACACCGGTTAACGCGTATGGAACGGTGAAAGAGACACCAGCGAATAGTGCAAATGGTAGAATATCCAGACCTTCACTCCAGCTTCTGTTCTTGCCGAAGAAACGTGTTAACATCATCGCCATTAATACCGGGATCATCGTACCTACGACTGCGTGAATGACAGCAACGTGCGCTGTGATATCTTGCAGGTACATTTCCCACGTTGCACCTTGTGCGGCCAACGACTCACTGATGTTATGGGTGTCTAAACCTTTGTTTACACCTACGATGATAGGCGTGCCTACCGCGCCGAATGAAACAGGCGTTGACTGAATCATCATGCCCATAAGGACAGCGGCTAGCGCAGGGAAGCCGATTGCAACCAGTAGTGGTGCAGCGATTGCTGCAGGGGTACCGAACCCAGATGCGCCCTCAATGAACGAGCCAAAGCACCAAGCAATGATGATGGCTTGTACACGGCGGTCAGCCGAAATATCGGTAAATCCATTACGGATTGTGGTGATCGCTCCAGTGTGTTTTAAAGTGTTGAGCAAGAAGATGGCACCAAACACGATCCATAGAACAGAGACAGTAATGCCCAGTCCTTGGAATACGGAAGCCAGTACGCGATTGGCTGACATATCCCAAAACATAAGTGCGATAGCGACGGTTAGACCGAACGCAACAGGCATGGCTTTTTTAGCAGGCCAGTTGAGACCAACCAATAAGATGGCGGCAACAACAATTGGCGAAAATGCCACTAGGGCAAGTAGGGTTTCACTCATTTGTACATCCTTCGTACGCTGACTTCTCGAACGGTGTCAATCCGCTGTAGAGGTGACTTTTTGTTGTAATGGTTTTGTTAATTTGGCGTGAATTTACTCCTTTATTTTTTGTTGATATAGGGAAATAATGAAAATAATTAATTCCAAAAGTGACATAATGGTATGAGAGCAGACGACTTAATTCTATTTTCTCAAGTAATCGAACTTGGCAGCTTTAGCAAGGTTGCAGAGGCAAATAACCTTACAAATTCGGTAGTTAGCAAAAGAATGGCGAGGTTGGAGGAAGAAATAGGGGCTCAGCTATTATATCGAACAACGCGCAAATTAACCTTGACTGAGGCAGGTAAGGTGTTACTCCACAGTGCTAAAAATGTGAAGCAGGCCACTCAGGAGGCTATGGATGCTGTTGCAGGCTTTGGAGAGAATGTGAGCGGTCATATAAAAATGTCCGTGCCGTGTATCTCTGGAGATTTGATACTTGCTGATGCTGTTGCCGAGTTTTGTAACCTTCATCCGGGTCTGACTGTGGACATGTCATTGGATAACCGCTTTGTCGATTTAGTGGCTGATGGTTACGATTTAGTCATTCGAACTGGCTACCTAGCCGACTCCAGTTTGATCGCACGACATATTCTCGATTCCCAATGGGTGGTATGCGCGTCCCCTTCATATATCGCTAAAAATGGGAAACCGATCGAGCCGATTGATCTCACCACGCACAATTGTCTGCAATACGCTTACCAAACCACAGGTGCAACGGATTGGGAGTTTAAAGGAGAAGATGGCAATTACATCGTCAAAGTATCGGGCTGCTTTTCTACTGATAACGCGACCGCATTACGTAAAGCCGCTCTGGGCGGCCATGGTATAGCTTACGTCCCGCGATGCTTGGTGTATCATGATATTCGCAATGGCCAACTGGTGGATATTTTTCCTGAACTAGTAGGTAAAAAGTTGGGTATCTACGCGGTGTATCCGTTTACTCGTCAACCACCGAACAAAGTGAAGCTGCTTATTGAGCACATTCGTGACCGGTACTTAACGATATCTCATTATTTCTAGGTTCTTCATAGATTTAAAACAATGTCGTTGAAATCAAAATTGGGTGCTCTAAGGTAATCACCGCAATAAAACGATTGAAGATAAACAACTTAATAAAAACAACGGAGTAACACGGACGTTATGCATTACCCAAAAACACGTAAAGATTCTGTCGTGGACACTTATTTTGGTCACGACATTGCCGACCCTTATCGCTGGTTAGAAGATGATCGCAGTGAAGAAACCGCACAATGGGTTTCGGGTCAAAATTCGGTCACCTTCGATTTCCTTGGTCAGATACCGTACCGCCAACAAATCCGTGACTTAGTGGCGAACAGTCAAAACTACGAAAAATATTCCCAGCCATTTGTACGTGGTGACTACACCTACTTCTACAAAAACGACGGTTTGCAAAACCAAAGTGTATTGTATCGACGTAAAGGCGAGGGAGAAGCCGAGGTTTTCCTTGATCCAAATACTTTCTCCGAAGAGGGCACGACCTCTCTTGGCGAAGTCAGCTTCTCTAAAGACTACCGTTTGGTCGCGTATTCCATCTCAGAAGGGGGCAGTGATTGGCGTAAGATCTTTGTCATTGATACGGAAACCAAAGAACAGCTAGAGCCTGAGATTGTTGATGCGAAGTTTACGTCGATTTCTTGGCTGGGCAGCAAAGGCTTCTATTACTCAAGCTACGATAAGCCGCAAGGCAGCGAGTTGTCTGCTCGAACTGAGCATCACAAGCTTTATTATCATGAACTTGGTACACCTCAATCTGAAGATAAAGTGATTTTCGGTGAGTTGGATACGCAAGTTCATCGTTATGTGTCTGGTACGACGACGACAGATGATCGCTTCCTCATTATCTCTGGCGCAGAATCTACATCGGGTAATCGTCTGTTTTATATTGATTTACAGTCTGAGTTACAGGCAATTGTGACGCTGCGCGAGACAACGCAAGGAGACACCTACTTAATTGATAGCCAAGACGCAACCTTGCTGCTTTACACCAACCTAGACGCGCCGAATGGCAAAGTTGTCAGCTACAACACTCAGACAGAACAATGGGCTGACGTGATTGCTGAACAAGAACAGCCGTTAGAAATCAGCAAAGGTGGCGGTTATCTGTTTGCGACTTATATGGTAGATGTGCTTTCTAAAGTGCAGCAGTTTAACTACCAAGGTGAGTGGATTCGAGATGTACAATTGCCGGGAGAAGGCACGGCTTATGGTCTGGCGGGTAAAAAAGAAGAAACCACACTTTATTACACATTCACTAACTACGTGACGCCTCCGACGATCTTCTCATTTGATGTCGAATCTGGTGAATCGACACTGTTTCAGGAATCAAAGGCACCGTTCGATCGTAATGAGTATGAATCAAAACAGGTGTTTTATACCTCAAAAGACGGCACGCAAGTTCCGATGATCATTTCATACAAGAAGGGAATTGCACTTGATGGTAGAGCACCAACCATGTTGTATGGTTACGGCGGTTTTAACATCAGCCTCACTCCAATGTTTTCTGGCAATGTGTCCAACTGGCTAGAACTGGGTGGTATTTACGCTGTCGCCAACATGCGAGGCGGCGGTGAATACGGTAAAGCTTGGCACAACGCAGGCACTCAGCAGCAAAAGCAAAACGTGTTTGATGACTTTATTGCGGCGGCGGAATACCTGATTGAAAACGACTACACGAGCTCGGATCGCCTAGCGATTCGCGGTGGTTCTAATGGTGGTTTGTTAGTTGGAGCGTGTATGACGCAACGCCCTGAACTATTCAAAGTCGCGCTGCCTGCGGTTGGCGTGCTTGATATGCTGCGTTACCACACGTTTACGTCTGGAGAAGGCTGGAAGTATGACTATGGCACGTCTTCGCAAAGCGAAGCGATGTTCCAATACTTGCTTGGCTACTCTCCTGTTCACAATGTAAAAGAAAACGTGCAATATCCTGCGACATTGGTGACAACCGCCGATCACGACGATCGTGTGGTTCCAGCACATTCGTACAAGTTTATTGCGGAGCTGCAAGACAAGCAGCAAGGCGCTAATCCAGTATTGATACGCATTGATGTTAATGCCGGTCATGGTGCAGGAATGCCGCTGAGTAAGCAAATTGACCTCACCACAGACGTGTATGCATTTACGTTACATAATATGGGTATTGAGTCGATTTAATGCCCTAGTTGTTCGAAGCTTCTGAGAATAAAAAAATGCCGCGACAGTGTCGCGGCATTTTTCATGGTTGGGGGAACTCAATTCATACTGTTTGCCAGTATTTGAGCCAGGTTGACTAAGTCTGACTCTTGAACCAACCAGTCTCGGCGGCCAAACCGAAAGGCAGCTACGCCATTCTTAAGGCAAGATGAATTTATCACCTTTTCTTAATCCTAGTTTATGAATATGAAACTGTGATGAACCTAAGCCGCATTGTGCTGATTTTCACTGTTTTCAAGATCAAATGAGGCATCTATCAGTTTTTTCGTGTAGTCATTTTTAGGGTTTTGGAAAATCTTTTCGGCCGTACCTTGTTCCATGACCTCGCCCTTTTGCATGACTAGAACACGATCAGAGAGTGCTTTAACTACTGATAGATCGTGGCTAATAAACAAGTAGCCAATATTGTGTTTTTTCTGCAAATCTTTCAGGAGATCAATCACAGTCAGTTGAACCGAGCGGTCCAATGCAGAGGTTGGCTCATCAAGCAAAATAAACGAAGGCTCAAGAATTAGTGCTCGCGCGATAGCAATACGCTGACGCTGGCCTCCCGAAAACTCGTGTGGATAACGGTTGATGGACGCGGGATCTAAGCGAACCTCTCGAAGCACGTCGCGTGCTTTCTGCATACGTTCTTTTTTACTCAACATTGGCTGGTGGACAGTTAATCCTTCAGTGATGATCTCGCCGATAGTCATACGAGGAGAAAGCGAACCATAAGGGTCTTGGAATACCATCTGAACGTCTTTTTTCAGCTCAAAACGTTCTTTGTTTGTCAGCAAGGCCATATCTTGGCCTTTATATTCTATTTTGCCAGTTGAGGGCAGTAGACCTATCAAAGCTCGGCCGAGTGTAGACTTACCTGAACCGGACTCCCCAACGATCCCGAGGGTCTCTCCTTGTTTAAGCTCAAGAGAAATGCCTTTTACCGCTTCGAAGTACTCATTCTTGCTCGCAATAAAATGCGACTTTACCAAGAATTTGACTCGTATATCGTCAGCCTTTAACAGCTGCGTAGCACTTTCGCTAATAGGCTCCTTACTGCCTTTAGGAATCGAATTGATTAGCATACGTGTGTATTCGTGCTTTGGGTCCTTGAAGAGTGTTTGTGTTTCGCCTTCTTCGACGACTTCTCCTTTACACATCACAATGACACGGTCTGCAAAGTGTTTTACGACGCCTAAGTCATGAGTAATAAATAGGATTGCCATGCCCATCTGAGCCTGAATTTCTTTAATCAGGTGCAACACTTCTGCTTGAACCGTGACATCCAACGCCGTTGTTGGTTCGTCGGCGATCAAAATATCGGGCTCGTTAATCAGTGCCATCGCAATCATGATACGTTGCAATTGACCACCAGAAAATTCGTGTGGGTACTTGTTGTACGCTTTTTCTGGGTTTGGCATATGAACCAATTCAAACAGCTCTAACACCTTTGCTTTTGCTGTTCGTTTGTCGACCGGGCGGTGACACATGATGGCCTCAGCGACTTGGATACCCACCCGCATGTACGGGTTTAGTGAGGTCATCGGCTCTTGAAAAATCATGCCAATGCGATCACCGCGAATACTTTGCATTTCACGCTCTGTTTTATCCAAGATGGAGCTACCCTCAAACATGATGGATGAGCTTTCATGCAAAATAGCGTTGTCTGGCAGTAGTTTCATCAGTGCATTGGTTGATACTGACTTGCCAGAGCCAGATTCGCCAACGATGGACAGCGTCTCGCCTGCTTTTAAATCGAAGCTAACATTCTTTACTGCATCGACGATACCATCGTTTGTCGTAAAGCTGACTGATAGGTTGTTCACCGAAAGAATGGTTTTAGAAGACATCACAGATCCTTGTGGTTGATAAAGCAAATGATACTCAAGTAATGGACAGCACAAACCTAGTTGTCCTCAATGCTTGAGCTTTAGATTAATTATACAGGTGAGAAGGCGAAGATTTTGCCGAACTCATTGCTTGCAAATGTAAGAACTGCTCATGTGCGCGCGTTACGTGCTCGAGTTCTATCATCCATTGAGCATTACGTTGGGCAGAGCAAAATGCCGCCATGTGAGCTAACAAGTCTTCGCTCTGTTGACCAAGTAGGTGACCTACGCGCTCAATCAGTTCATGGCTCTCTAGCTGCAAAAATTGAAATAGCGCGTAAGTTTGATTGAGTATTGAGAACGCATCATGCTGTAAGCCGAGTTTGTTGAGAATCTCTGATTGCGTCACGCTGGCATCTCTAAGCCCCGTAATGAGACATACAAACTGGCAAGGTTTAGTTTGTGCATTTTCTAGCGCTAGATGAATGTGGTTGGGTAGATTGTTGAGCACGTCGTCATATAAACGATGAGCTTCTGGCCAATGGCCTTGTTCCATCAGTTGCTCCGCTTTTAAGTAGCGCATCCAGCATTGCTCAATATTCATACCCATCTCCACAACATTTGATTTGTTTAGATATTAAATGAAATTGATTATCAATTGCAAGTGCGTGTTAATATCACTTATGTGTTCATAAAATGTCCAATCAATCTAGGGTGGAAGGTAAATCACTTAAAATTAAGCAAATAATCTCTACACTCAAATAACGAAAATAAGAAAAAAGGAAGTGGATATGGCAATACTAAGATTGGAAGCTAAGCAGCTATATTCTGTAGCAGATCTAGAGAATATGCCATGTAAGTCGACCAAGGAGTTACCTCCAATTGATGAAATCGTGGGCCAAGAGCGCGCGCAAAAAGCGGTCGAGTTTGCGATGTCCATCAAAGAGAAAGGGTATAACATCTACGCCATTGGTCAGAATGGGCTAGGTAAACGCACCATGATCTTGCGCTATCTGAATCGTCACCAGCACGATGCAGCAGCCCTGTTTGATTGGTGTTACGTTGCGAACTTTGAGGATACCCGTACACCAAAGGTATTAAAGTTGCCTTGTGGTATCGGAAATAAGCTACGTGTTGATATTGAAGCTTTAATGGGCAAATTATTGAATGCTTTACCCCTAGCATTCGACAATGAAATGTACTTTAGCCGCGCTGAGCGATTAAAAAATCAATTGGCAGCTAAGCAACAAAACGAGCTGGATCGTATTAGTCGAGAGGCAAAAGAAAAGGGCATCAGCCTAACACTGACTACGCAGGGGGATTATCAGTTTGTCGCCATGAACGGTGATGAGCTTCATACGGAAGAGTCTTTTGATGTACTAAGCAAAAAAGAACAAGAGCAATTCAGCGATGCTATTGATGAACTCGAAGTGCGATTGCGCTCGATGGTTCGTGAGCTTACGGAGTGGGAAGAGACATACAGCGATAAAATCAAAAAGCTCAATGATGAAGTGACACTTGATGTGATTACTCACTTCATCAAAAAACTCAAAGTGGATTACGCGCAATATTCCGAAATCAAAACCTACTTAACTGAGCTGCAAAAAGATATTGTTGAAAACGCAGATATCTTCCTTGACCAAAGTGGCGAGCAAGGCGAAATTGCGACGGCATCCTTGGATAAAAAATTGCCACGTCGTTATAAAGTGAACGTCTTGGTAAGCCGTAAAAGCAGCGAATTTCCTATCGTTGTTGAAGAAAACCCCAACTATCATTCACTCTTCGGGTCGATTGAGACTGCCACTTTCAAGGGAACGGTGTTTACCGACTTCTCGCTGATTCGCGCAGGGAGCTTGCATAAGGCGAATGGCGGCGTTCTATTAATGGATGCTCAGAAAGTACTTGAACAGCCTTACGTTTGGGATGGTTTGAAGCGCGCATTGCGTGCTCGTCAATTGAGTTTTACGTCTCTAGAAAAAGAAGTCACATTGACGGGGGCGGTATCACTCGATCCTGAACCGATTCCGCTTGATATCAAAATCATCTTATTTGGTGATTACCGAACTTACCAATTACTCCAACATTACGATCCAGAGTTCAGCGAGTTGTTCCGCGTGACGGCAGATTTCGAAGACGAAATGAAACGTACGCCGGAGTCTGAGCTGCATTACGCGCGCTTTATCTCTAGCGTGGTGCATGACAACAATATGCTGCATTGCGATCGCAAAGCCATTGCTCGAATCATCGAATACAGCTCACGTTTGTCTGGCGACCAATCCAAGCTATCTCTACATTCGGCTAATATCGCCAACTTGCTTCGAGAGTCGAACTACGTAGCTCGTCAAGCCAACTCCAACATGATTCGTATTGGGCATGTTGAAGAGGCGCTCAATAACCAAGAAATGCGAGTAAGCCGATTACGCGATAACGTAATGGAAACCTTTATTAACGGCACAACGCTGATTCGCACCGAAGGAGAAGCCGTAGGCCAAGTCAACGCACTTTCGGTATTGAGCACTAGTGACTACATGTTTGGTGCACCGAATCGCATCACAGCGACGACGTGTTACGGTGATGGGGATGTTATCGATATCGAGCGCAGCGTGGATTTGGGTGGCAGTATTCACTCTAAGGGCGTGATGATTTTGTCTGCCTACTTATCTTCCGTATTTGGTAAAACGGCACGAGTGCCATTAACGACCACCATCACCTTTGAGCAATCTTATGGTGGTGTTGATGGTGATAGTGCCAGCATGGCTGAGTTATGTGCGGTTGTGTCTGCTTTTTCAAAGCAACCAAACCGACAAGACATTGCGATAACAGGGTCGATGAATCAATTTGGTCAAGCTCAGCCTATTGGTGGCGTAAACGAAAAGATCGAAGGCTTTTATGATGTGTGTGTAATTAAAGGTCGTCATGACGGGCAGGGGGTCATTATTCCGCGCTCTAATGTTCACAATCTAATGCTTCGTTCCGACATCGTGAAAGCAGTCGAAAAAGGTGAGTTTAATATTTGGGCGATTGGCCATGTTACTGAAGCTATCGAATTGTTTACGGGGAAAGTTGCTGGTGAGCCAACTGATGAAGGTTCTTATCCAATCGATACCATTTTTGGCCTTGCTCAAGCTAAGCTCAATTCGTTGAGAAAATAGGCTGAAACCGTCCTAAATGTGAATGTATCTCATCATAAGTGATCATAATTTATCATAACGACAATATCCCGACGCTACTGTCGGGATATTGTCAATAACAGATTGAAAATGGAGAGTTTTTGTACTAGACAAAAGTGTGATCGACCTCTAATATTCGCCACTTGTTTATTCGTCTGGGATTTATCCCGTCGCAAGGAAGCATAGATATTCAAACTGCCGAAAAGTAACGTTGTTATAAGCACTGCTCGAGTTTGTTTGGATATAGACATCACGCATACAACTGAGGCCCTGTCATGCAGTTATCACTGAAAAATTTGTCAGTACGAACGCAAATTTTGGTTCCGGTATTATTTACCGCGATTGTTTTGTTTATTGCTCTTTGGATTACTAAAAACAACCTTCAAGCAGAGCAAGATGTTATTGCTTCCAACCAAGAATCTTTGGTTTTTCACAAAGACACATTGGCGAGTATTGACGACCAAATTTACCCTCTGCGCATAAGCGCGGTTTACGCTATTTACGATGCTTCTCGTCGTGAGAATTTTCTAACCGAATTGAAAGAAGGCTTAAAGCAAGTTGATGCCGATTTAAGCGCAATTGAAGCCCGAAACCTATTCCGTGACGATGCCGTTAAAGTTCGCCAAGCAATTGAATCCTATGTGCGATATTCAGAGCGCTCAGTTGCTTTCTTCAACCAATACGATCAAGGTTTGAAATCGGATAGCGAGTACCGTGCATTTGTCAAAGAGTATCGCAATGTTGGCCGAGAAATGGTCCAACAAATTAACACGCTATCAAAGCATGTAAACGAGCAAGCTGAACAATCTACTATCAGAAGTCATCAGCAAAATGAACGTGTGCAAAATAACGCTATGTTGACGGTTTTAGCGGTATTTGCTTTCTCATTGATAGGCGCTTGGTTCCTATCTGGCATGATTGTTACACCAATCCAAAAGCTGCAAGAAGTGATGCGTCAGTTAGCAATGGGTAATCTATCAGTACGTGCAGATGTCGATGGGGACAATGAGATCTCTAAGCTGAGCAAAGATGTAAACCAAACCGCAGAGCAGTTATACAACACTGTGGACCAGTTAACCCGTATTAGTGAGGAAGTTGCATCTGCATCGACCGAATTAGCTGCGGTAATGACGCAAGCGGAAGCGAACGCTCAACAAGAGTTGGCGGAGATCGAGCAAGTTGCATCTGCGGTTAACGAGCTTGCAAGCACTGCGAATAATGTGAGTGATAACGCGACCTCTGCTGACGCAACCGCGCGTGAAGCTGATGGACTTGCTCAATCAGGTTTGGCTATCTTCCAAGAAAGTGCGGAAGCAAGTGCGCAAATGTCTCAAGCATTGAACGATGCAGCGCAAGTTGTTTTGCGTCTAAAAGAGCAATCTGTACAGATCAACGATGTTATTGAAGTGATTCGCGGCGTATCTGAGCAGACCAACTTGCTAGCATTGAATGCTGCGATTGAAGCGGCGCGAGCTGGTGAGTCTGGTCGTGGTTTTGCGGTAGTAGCTGATGAAGTACGCATGCTAGCAGCGCGTACTCAAGACTCGACACAAGAGATCCAAACGATCATTGAAGAGCTTCAAGCGCAGTCTGGGCTGGCGAATGACAGTATGCAAGTCAGCCTTGATATGCTTAGCCGCAACAACGAGCTGACGCAACAAGCGAATGAGGCGTTGGTTGGAATTACCGAGTCGGTCGCCAACATCAACGATTCAAACACGCAAGTCGCAACCGCAGCCGAAGAGCAGTCTCAAGTTACTCAAGATATCAATCGCAACGTGGTTAACATGTCGGAGCTTGTAAACCAAAACGTAGCGGGCATCAGCCAAAGTGCAAGTGCGAGTACTGAGCTTTCATTACTTGCAGAGAAGCAGAAAGAGCAATTAAGTTTCTTTAAGCTTTAATTTACCATCTACTTATCAAATCTCTAAATCCCTGAGTGAATGCTCAGGGATTTTTTTGTTTGTAATAATCGGATTTATTATCAATAAGTCTATCTAAAACAGTCAGTTAACAAGATTTTTTGCGGGAAATATCACGTTTTGTGATATTGTTTTTACATTTTTTTCGTCAATTTTTTTTTGACGCGAACATTTTTTTTAACTCAACCGATAACTTGATGGTTGAGAGGTATTCATATCGTCATTTTAAGTGGTGTTTTCTTCTATAAGTGCTGTTTATTCAACACGTTGCGTGAAAAATAACAGCTGCTACTATGCCGCCAGTTTTCTCGTTGGTACAGAAAAGTCCTGTTTTTCTGGTGAGAAAACACATATAAAACAATGATATGGAAAATAACAATGAAATTAAAAACTTTAGCTGTAGCAGTGGCGCTAATGGCATCAGGATCTCAAGTTGTCGCTTCAGAACTATACAACCAAGATGGCACTTCTCTTGAGATGGGCGGCCGCGCTGAAGCGCGTCTTTCTATGATGGATGGTAAGGCAGAAGACCGTACTCGCATCCGTCTTAACTTCCTTGGCAAACAGGAAATCAATGAAAACCTATACGGTGTTGGTTTTTGGGAAGGTGAGTTCAAAACAAAAGAAGAAGGTGCTGTAGATAACGATAGTGATCTTGAAACTCGTTACGCTTATGCAGGTCTGGGTGGCAAATACGGTGAAGTAACTTACGGTAAAAACGACGGCGCACTAGTGGTTCTTACTGACTTTACTGACATTATGGCTTACCACGGTAACACAGCAGCACTTAAACTGCCTGTTTCTGACCGTACAGATAACATGCTGTCTTACAAAGGCCAATTCGAGCAACTAGCTGTACGCGCAAGCTACCGTTTTGCTGATCGCACAACAGATGCACAAGGCTTTACAGACAACGAGGAAGATGGCTTCTCTCTATCTGGTGTTTACGCGTTTGCTAACACTGGTTTTGAACTAGGTGCTGGTTACGCAGATCAAAACGACAGCGATGAGTTCATGCTGGTAGCTGCATACTCTGTAGGTGACTTCTACTTCGCTGGTAACTACACTGGCGCGGATATGGATGTTGCAGGTAAGACTTTTGATTACAAAGGCTACGAACTAGCCGCTGCTTACACTATGGGTCAAACTGTATTCACTTCTACGTTCAACAAAGGTGAACTAGAAGACGCAGATACTGTAGAAAACCTAGCTGTTGATGTAACTTACTACTTCAAGCCTAACTTCCGTGGCTACGCATCATACAACTTCGATCTAATGGATAACGAAGGCGCGGCTGAAAAAGATGAGCTAGCGCTAGGTCTACGTTACGACTTCTAAGTCATGACTCTTATCTAAGATACTGCCTTATTCTTAGTAAATAAAACCCCTTACTGAAAAGTAAGGGGTTTCTTGTTTTCTAGCACTTCAAAGCTTCTTGATAAGCGATAGGGGTTATCAAATCTATCTTTTTAGTGTGAGCTTAGTACCATCAAATTTGAGGTGACTGAGGAGGTTTTTAGCGTTGTTTTTACCAACCTCATCAAACTCCATTCCGTAGCGAGCATAGTGCGTTGATTTTTGTAAATTACAAATACGACCTCGCAACGGCGCTAGCATACGACTTTCTCCGGGCATCGTTAGATCCAATGAAACGTGGTCACCAACCTGAAGTGGTCGGCTCATCGGTGATGTTACAAAACGACAGCCACTACGAGATAAATCTCTTATTTCGCATTCAGTTCGATAGGCTTCTAAACAAACACGCGCTCTCAAATTTACTTCGTAACGCACTTCTTTGCGAAGCTGAAAGACCTGCATAGTGTTGGGTAGGTCTAGCACCAAAATTGGGTACGGATCGCCTAGTCGATGCTGTAATTGGGCCCGAAATGGGATAACGGCCCCTTCACCTCGATGAGAGTAGGCTTTTACATTGATCCAAAAGCCTTCCTGAAAATAGAACTTCAAGTCTTCATCAGAGATGTTCGGAACCTCTATCAATGCAGTATTATTTGAGTGACAGCCAACAAATGTGCTGGTTGTAATAAACTTTGTACCAACGGGGGTGGTGACGTTTAAGCTCACTTCACTGCCGTGTTCGACCATTGCCATTGCATCGGTGCTATTTAATGTACTTGCCTGACGTTCTGGTGCCTTCTTGCTTTGCAGAGGTAGCTTGCCGTCTCTGGCAATTGGGCTCATATTTCTCATTATAATTGTCGTACCTGATGTAAGAAGGTAATCGCGTGAGGCGAAGCAGCACTCTCGCATGGTATCGATTTTATTCAGTGATATAGTTTGATTCAATCAATCTGTAACAAAAATTAGAGAGCAAGATATGCATAAAGTAACTCATGAAGCCACGAATAGTACATTCTGGGTTGATTTAGAGCAGGGCTATAAAGCCAAGTTAATTTATCAGCTTAAGGGTAATGTCATGCACATTACATCAACGGTTGTTCCTGAAGCACTGCGAGGTAAGGGGTACGGAAAAGTGATGATGGAAGCGGTGTTGCCAGAAATTGAGTCACTCGGTTATCAAATCAAACCAGTTTGCCCATATGTTATTCACTACATGGAGAAGAACCAAACGTGGTCACATCTGCTCGCATGATGAGTAACAACCACCAACGCTACCAAAATATTGGCCAGGAACTCAATCTAGGTAATTACCGCTCTGTAGAAGTCATACAATCGCTATGGGGAGGCTATGGAGAGTTAGTCCGAGTTACTTATTCAACTCGTTCGGTGATCATTAAGCATGTAAAACTCCCTAAGCCTTCAGAGCATCCTAGAGGCTGGAATACGGACCGTTCTCATCAAAGAAAGCTGCACTCTTATCAGGTGGAAGTGAATTGGTATGAGCATTTTTCCGGAGGGGTGGATACTCGCTGCCGAGTACCACAAGGTCTAAAAACGTTCCAATCGGAGAATGAATGGCTCATTGTGATGGAAGATCTCGCCGAGGTGGGCTTTCCAAAAGTCATCACAGATGCACAGCTAGAGCATCTACAAGCCTGCCTCACTTGGTTGGCGAACTTTCATGCGCGATACATCGATGTTCGTTCGGATAAGTTGTGGCATACCGGAACATACTGGCACTTAGCAACCAGACCCGACGAGCTTGAAGCATTGCAAGACACTGAGCTACAAAATGCGGCTCAATTGATTGATCAAACGCTTTCGCAAGCTAAGTTTAAAACACTAGTACATGGTGATGCCAAATTGGCGAACTTCTGTTTTGATGAAGAAGAATCAAGCGTTGCTGCGGTTGACTTTCAATACGTTGGATGTGGGTGTGCAATGAAAGATGTGGCACTGTTTATGAGTAGCGCCGTTAAGCCAGAACGTTGTGCAGAGATGGAAGTTTGGGTTTTGGATACGTATTTTGCTCAGTTGCAACACGCGCTAATGGTCTATCAACCGAATCTTGACCCTAATGAAGTCGAGCGTGAATGGCGTCCTTTGTTTGCTGTGGCTTGGGCAGACTTTCAGCGCTTTGTGAAAGGTTGGAGTTCCGACCACTGGAAGATCAATCCCTACACAGAAGCATTGACTCGCAGAGCGTTGGCTTACTTACGAAAGTGAGTCGAAGTTTAAAAAGAAAAGCCTCCAATTAGTAGGAGGCTTTGTTTTATCTTTGGCCTGGTCTGATGCGCGCCATGTAATAGGTATTGATGAATTCACCATCACGGAAGGAACCGTCAATCGCTTCACCTTCAATTTGAAATCCATGCTTTTTATAAAGCCCAATGGCGGCGTCGTTATCGGCATTGACCTCTATCTGAATTCTTCTCACATTTAACCAGTTATCTGCTAGTTCAGTGACTGTTTCTATCAATTTGCTACCAATACCGAGTCCATGGAAACTATCATGTACTCCGATGCCAAACGATGCCGTGTGCATCGTTCTTGGACGTAGAGAGTGGTGAAAGCCAATATTTCCGACGACTTTACCATCAATTTCAGCGACATAGCTATAAACACCATCAGGTATGTTTGACAACCTTTCCACCCACATCGCGAGCGAAGGCTTTGGGAGTTGCAGGGTTTCACGTTGTGCTTTTGGTTGTGAATAGATTTCTACGAGTGCCGCTGCGTCTTCGACGGTCGTTGGACGTACGATAATTTCCATGCCTCTCTCCTTCGCTTTTTAGTTTTAATTTTTAATCTAACCACAGTTTTCTTATTTGGATAGTGTTTTTTTATGTTTAATGGATAAATGCCTTTTAAATTAGCTTGTTATGATGTGTTTTTTTGAATTTTTAGTAGTGATTTGTCATCGAATTGAACGAGTAGATTGCAAAGGTGTTGAATTATTGTACTGAGAATGGCGCGTACTGCAGAGTATCGTGGTGAATTTCATGTCGCAGTAAATAAACGCATTTAGTCAAACTGTGACGACGGCACTGTGCGTCAGTTGACTTGAATCAATAGAGGATGGAGTTACCTCCTATGAGGTATAGGGAAACGACACGTTTAGGGCTATTTATGCTTAACTTGATAAGGGAGTTTTGTTGAGGAAATAGCATGAAATCCTCTCAGTCTAAAATATCGCAAAGTCGGCGCCGATTTTTGCGTGATACAGCTCGGACTGCGGCTGGTGTTGGCGCAGCTGCGTGTGTATTGGGCTTACAATCGCTACAAAGCCAAGCTCGAGAAACCAAAGGTGTGCCTATTCGTCCGCCTGGTGCACTGCCGGAAGGCGATTTCGAATCAGCTTGTATTCGATGTGGCTTGTGTGTTCAGGCATGTCCTTACGATACCTTGAAACTTGCGACATTACTTTCACCTGTCGCGACTGGCTCACCTTACTTTACTGCACGCGATATTCCCTGCGAAATGTGCGAAGACATTCCTTGTGTTGTCGCTTGTCCGAGTGGGGCGCTAGATCCGAAATTAACCGATATTGATGATGCTCGAATGGGTACAGCGGTTCTTATAGACCATGAAACTTGCCTTAACTGGCAAGGGTTACGATGCGATGTTTGTTATCGCGTTTGTCCGCTGATTGATGAAGCCATCACGTTAGAGATGGTTCACAACGATCGAACTGGCTATCACGCCAAACTTATCCCTACAGTGAATTCCGAAGTGTGTACCGGATGCGGTAAGTGTGAACAAGCGTGCGTGTTGGATGTCGCTGCTATTAAAGTTGTCCCGACGGATTTGGCGAAAGGCAAAGTGGGCAGCCACTACAATTTTGGTTGGAAAGAGATCGACAAACCACTCGAAAATATCCTCCCTAGTGAGACGCCTGTACCGGAAGGTGCGCTTGAATCGCTAAAAGGAGGTAAGTAATGGCAAAGAACTTAGCTCAAAATGCTGGCAAAGAAGCGCTTGAAAAGCTTGGTTGGTGGCGCGCGCATCGGTTTTTGATTTTACGTCGGCTATGTCAGTTCACCATCATTGCGCTGTTTATGGCTGGGCCGACGCTGGGAATTCTAACTGGTAATCTGTCATCAAGTATGTTGCTCGATACCGTGCCGTTAAGTGACCCGTTAATTGTGCTTCAAGCTTTGGCGACAGGGCATGTTCCGGAGTTTAATGCGTTGTTAGGCGTAGTGATTGTCGTGGTGTTTTACGCGATTTTGGCGCCGCGCGCATTTTGTGCTTGGGTGTGCCCGTTGAACATCGTTACAGACTTGGCGGCGTGGCTGCGTCGAAAGCTCAACATTAAAGCGAGCTATCGTTGGTCTCCCGTGATTCGTTATTGGCTGATCCCTATTTTGATGTTGGGCAGTGCGCTATCTGGCGCGATTCTTTGGACATGGTTAGATCCAGTTGCGGCACTTCATCGCGGGTTGGTGTTTGGTATGGGCGCAGGTTGGGTGCTAATCGCCCTAGTGTTTGTGTTGGATTTACTCTTGGTTGAGCATGGGTGGTGTGGGCACTTATGTCCACTGGGGGCTACCTATGGCGTGATAGGCCGAAAAAGCCTGTTGCGCGTTACTGCTGTTCGGCGCGAAGATTGCACCAAATGCATGGATTGCTTTTACGTTTGCCCAGAACCAGAAGTGCTTCGGCAGCCTTTGAAAGAGGGAGATCGTCGAGTTATGGATCAAAACTGCATTAGCTGTGGTCGTTGTTTGGATGTATGTCCAGAACATGTGTTTGAATTTAAAAATCGCCTATCAGTAAAAGTCATTGATTAAGCCACTGAGCACATTTACTCATGCTTTAGTTCTCTTGATACTTGAACATCGCGCTTAGCCAAGGAATTGAGTGCGATGTTTATCTTCATAACAATATTCCTCAGCCATATCAGCTTGCTCTGGGTTGAAAATAATAATGATATTGCGAATTTGTTACATTTAAAGCTATGATGATGCCTTCATATTTAAAGGAAACATCATGACTACCTCATCGCACGGCTGGAGAACGCCGCAAAATTTCCTCCTGTTAATTTCCATTATCGTGCCCATTGCTTTTTCTACCTGGATGGCGTTGTTGAACAACTTTGTTATAGAGAAAGCAAACTTTGATGGTGCCGACATAGGCCTATTGCAAAGTGTGCGCGAAATTCCGGGTTTTTTGGCCTTTACCGCCGTGTTTGTATTGCTGTTTATCCGAGAGCAACGCTTTATGCTCGTATCTTTGGCGATGCTTACGCTTGGTACGGCATTAACAGGTTATTTTCCCACTTTGTACGGTCTACTTTTTACAACCTTGTTAATGTCCACCGGCTTCCATTACTTTGAAACACTCAAGCAGTCTTTGTCTTTACAATGGCTATCTAAAGAAGAAGCGCCAGAAATGCTGGGTAAGTTTATTTCTGTTGGAGCTTTGGCTTCTCTGTTTACCTACGGCGCCATTTGGGTTTCGCTCGAACAGCTCAAACTTGATTTTAAAACGGTCTATTTAATGGCTGGTGGTTTAGGTTTTGTGCTCATTTTGGTGATGGCATTTGCCTTCCCACAATTTAAGACAAAAGTGCCTCAGAACAAGAAGCTCATCCTGCGTAAACGTTACTGGTTATACTATGCGCTTACGTTTATGAGTGGAGCACGCCGTCAAATTTTTACGGTGTTCGCTGGTTTCTTGATGGTAGAGAAGTTTGGTTACTCCGCCGCAGATATTACGTTGTTGTTCCTGATTAACTATGTCTTTAACTTCTTGTTTGCGAAGCGAATAGGCCGTTTTATCGGCGTTGTAGGTGAGCGCAAAGCGTTGATGTTTGAATACGTCGGTTTGATCTTCGTGTTTGTCGGGTACGGTTTGGTGCAAACGGCTGAGTGGGCGGCAGCATTGTATGTTGTCGATCATCTATTTTTCGCGTTAGCGCTTGCGATTAAAACCTACTTCCAGAAAATTGCCGATCCTGCCGATATGGCGTCGACCGCGGGCGTTGCGTTTACGATTAACCATATTGCGGCGGTTGTAATACCTGTTACGTTTGGTGTGATTTGGCTGGTTTCACCTGCTAGCGTATTTTACATCGGCGCTGGTATGGCAGCAGTGAGCTTGCTGTTGTCACTCAATATTCCAGCGAAGCCGGAAGAAGGCAACGAAACTCGCTTGTTGAAGTGGAGTTAAGTTGGTACTCACTATCTAATCATTAAAGCGAATACCTGTAATTAGACTCGCTAAAAAGGGTGCTTATGCGCCCTTTTCTTTTTATTGCAAATAGATAATCCCTCCAATGGTTGTCAATGCATGCCACGTCCGTTAGGGTTTAGAACTAAGTATTTCGAAATAACTTGGGCATAACTGACGCGAAACAATAAGAGGGGAGCTATACAGTGCAGATACATGGCAGAGAGTTGGATTTAGATCTAGGAAGCCGTCACATCGTTATTCAGCGCCGCTATGAGGCGTTAGGTGCTGCAAACGACCTACTCATTGCTATTTGGTTTTTAATTGGTAGCTTTTTCTTTTTGAATGATTCGTTGATTGAAAGTGGTACTTGGCTTTTCATTGTAGGCAGTGCGCAGTTGATCATTAAGCCCCTGATAAAACTGATGAGTTTAGTTCATGTTGGTCGTTTGAATAAGCAACTTTCTGGCACATCAGCGAGCCGCTGAAATTACCGCTTCTTTTGAATACTTGCAAGCAAGAAGCCAACAGGCGAGTTATCGAGGGGAAAGACGGAAGATAACGTGGTCACAACACTAACCACGTTATGTTCAGTTTGAAGCTTCAGAATTTAAAACGGATACCAGAACAGTTGTGTGTCCATCACACGCTTGCTGATCGCAGCAATCACTATCACCGCAATCCCAGCCATGCAGATCATATCGGCTTTGGTCAGTGGTTTTAAGCTGTACCAAGTGCGAGAGGAGTGGCGGCCAAAACCACGTAGCGTCATCGCGTTTGAGATTTGATCGGCTCTGTCTAAACTAGAGAAAATCAGAGGTCCAAGAATCTTCGCGACGTTCTTCATACGATTGAACAACGGAGCCTTCTTGCTCAGTTCTACTCCGCGTGCTTGTTGCGCGTGCATGATGTTAACAAAGTCCTTTTTCACTTCCGGCAAGTAGCGCAGCGTTAAGCTTACGGCATAGGCGATTTTGTAAGGTACACCCAAGCGGTTCAAGCTGGCTGAAAACTCTGTCGGATGAGTGGTAAATACAAACACCAACGCGATTGGGAACATGCTGAAGTACTTCAACGTCACTGTTACTAGGTAAAACAATGTCTCTTGAGTGAGCGAGTAATTACCGGGTAACGAGAGTAAAACCGTTGATGAGCTCATGAACTCAGTACCTTGTTGCGGTGCTAACGCGAACATAAACAGGGCATTGATCAGTAATACCGTGCCAGTACCGAATAACAGCGGTTTGTAGACATGAAAGGGCACTTTGGTCATTTTCAGTAAGCCTAAACCAAGCACGATCAACAGCGCGATGATTCGCAAGTCAAATGTGGTCAACACCACCGTTACCCAAGCAATGAAAAGCAAGAACTTAGTAATGCCATTCAACTTATGAAGTGGTGATTGGGTATCGATGTAGTTGATACCAAACTTCATCTTATTGTCTTTCATGCCACCGCTTTCTCTAGTTGGTTTACGTCGTCGCTTTTTTGTTGGCGGTGCGCTTTTTCTACATTGATAAAGTGCTGCATAAAGCCATTGGTGTCTTCGATGCCAACTTTTGTAGCCAACTCAAACAGACTTGTTGTGGTGAGGTTTGCTTGGTCTAGTAGCTCTGGACTGCTGAATACCTGCGTCATTGGTGCATCCGCGACTAATTTACTGTCTGCAATCACGATAGAGCGCGTGGTGTATTCCAGCACTAAATGCATGTCATGAGAGATGATCATCACGGTTACGCCCAACTCGCGATTGAGCTTTTCGATGAAACTCAGCATAGACGTGTAGTTTCGATAGTCCTGACCTGCCGTCGGTTCATCAAGGATCAGAAGCTCTGGTTCCAATACCAAAATTGACGCAATGGTTACGCGCTTTTTCTGGCCGTAGCTCAATGCTTCGATTGGCCAGTGACGGTATTTGCTCAAACCGCACAGCTCAAGGACTTCAAGTACTTTAGCTTCGATTTGTTTCTCTTCAACGCCACGATTACGGAGGCCGAAGGCCACTTCGTCGAAAATCATGTGATGGGAAATCATGTGATTCGGGTTTTGCATCACCACGCCCACTTTCTGGCTGCGCTCGAAGATGGTCAGTTCGTTAAGATCTTGACCATTCATACTCATTGAGCCGCTATCCGCTTCAATAACGCCCATAATCAGTTTGGTGATGGTCGATTTACCCGAGCCATTTTTACCAAGTACAGAGACAAACTCGCCACGCTTGATGTCAAAACTCACGTCTTCTAACGCGTTTTTCTCACCGTCGTAAGAATAGGTGAGGCCACGGACTTCAAACAAAGTCTCGGCTGGCGTTTTAGGTGGTTGCGCTGTTGAACCATCAAACCATGCTTGTACTGCCGGTTTATATTGCTCCAACGGTAAGGTAGTTAAGCTAGAAGGTTTTGCATCGTCCTCAATCGCGCAGCCTGCTTCTTTCAGTGCTGAAATATAAAGCGGTTCGCGGATGCCGTAATCTTCTAGCAGAGGCGACGCTAAAATTTCATCTGGCGTTGTATCGGCAATGATTTCGCCGCTTTCCATCAAGATAATACGGTCAACTGAGCGATGCAGAACGTCTTCAAGACGATGCTCAATGATTACGATGGTTTTGCCCGTTTCGCGGTGTAGATCATCGATGATCTCGATGGTTTTTTTTCCCGTTTTAGGGTCAAGCGCAGCTAGTGGTTCATCAAACAAAAGGATATCGACATCATCGACGAGAATGCCCGCCAAAGAAACACGCTGTTTCTGCCCGCCAGATAAATCGTGGGGTGAGCGTTCTAGCATCTGTTCCAAGTCGACCATTTTGGCCGTGGCTTTGACCAATGGGTACATGTCGATATTTGAAGTTAGCTGGTTCTCCAGCGCAAATGCAATGTCTTCGCCAATGCTCAAACCGACAAATTGGCTGTCCGTATCTTGCAGTACGGTGCCAACTTGCTCAGTGTATTGGTGCATGTCGAAAGGGGCGGTGTCTTGACCATTGATGGTCAATGTTCCACTGGTTTCCCCTTTGATTGCGTGTGGGATCAGTCCGTTAAGACATTGCCCAAGGGTAGATTTACCACTACCACTTGGACCGATAATGACGATTTTCTCTCCTTTCTCTATCCTTAGATTGATATTTTTTAGCGTCGGTTTGTCCAGCGACTCATATCTAAAAGAGAAGTTAGAAAATTCGATTGTCATTCGACATTAAGCCTCTGTTAAGTTACGGCTTTGCTTGTTACGTTTAGCGACAGATTTAAGAATGAAGAAGCCAACAATAGCAATAAGAATGGTGTTACCGATCGCGATAATAGAAAGCTGGGTAAACACTTTAGTGAACGGTTCTGCGTATAAAATCGTGTCGAGGAATGCAGAGCAACCGTAACCAAATACGTTGCCTAATAGCGCAAGTACTACGAATAACGCGAAGTCTTTCATATTGAAATCACCTTTCTCCAAACGGTAGCGCGTTAGAGAAGGGAATAGACCGATAATCAAACCAACAATACCTGAACCAAGTACCCAAGTGAGCCATACGCCCCAACCTGCAAATAGGTCAGTAACCCAGTGACCAATAAAACCAACCAAGAAGCCAACAAGTGGTCCAAATAGTACTGAGAACAATGCTAATACTGCCATTGCTGGTTTTAGCGTTGTGTTTGCAAACACAGGGATGCCAAACATAGGTAAGCCGCCGATACCGTAAAGAGCAGCACCGATTGCAATAACCACAACAGTTTTAGCGGAAAGATTCATAGATAACCTCAGTTCAATAGTCGATTTTAAAGAACGTTTAATTGTTTTGTCGGAAAGCGTTAGTTATTTGATTGTGTAACATATATTCAAAACAACCAAGCTGCTTATTGTTTGCTCTATTTTTCTTCAGGAAATGTGTGATTTGATTCACGTATCCCTTTGACTGGCTTTGGTTTTAGCAAGCATTAAAAATAAGGCGCGCATTATACAGAATATTAATAAAAGTGGGAATGCTATCTATCTGGATGGCTAGAATGAATCAGGGGCTGATCGTCAGCCCCTGATTACACTGTTTGATGTTATTTTTACCGATAAATGAATGCGCTATATGTTCATTAATGGTCGAGGTATAAATAGTTCTGCCAGCTCTTCATACGAATAAGAACTTTGCGCATCACTGATACGTGAGTAAAGCTGTCTGAATAAACTGCAACTTCAACCGCAGTACCCATTGGTAGGTGGTATCCACTCAAGTCGTCGGTAATTTTCAGCTTCGCAAAAACACGTCCGCTCGTGCGCAAGGCATCAGTCCCAAGCAGAGCGCCTCGCGCTTGAATTTGGCTTTCACCAATGGCTGGAATCACGTCAATGACTTCGCCACGGAACACTTTGCCCGGAATTGCGCGGAACATAAATTCTGCTTCAAAGCCTGGCTTCAAGCGTTGTAATGAGTTCTGTCTGAATGCCGCGGTGTACGTAATGTCTTCGGTATGTACGAAGGTCATTGCCGGGGCAAGTGGCAACGGCACAGCCATAACACCAGGACGCAAAGCCAATTGCGTAACGTAACCATCGGTTGGCGCACGAACGACGGTTTGCTCTAGGTTAAACTCTGCTTTACGCAGCTCGGCAAGAAGTTGCGCGACTTGGGTATTTTCGCCTCCGATTTCAGAGTCCAGAGCGATTTGCGCTTGTTCTTGTTGCAAAATCGCAACGTCTAACATGGCTTCTGCCGCTTTATACGCTTGGCGTCGAGTATCCAAATCTTGTTCAGTAAACGCGCCACGATCAAAGCCCCTTTGATATCGGCTGAATTCCCTTTGTGCTTTATCTCTGTCCGCTTGCGCTTTCAATACAGCAGCTTCTGCCTCTCTTAGATCCGACTCTAAGCCCAACGCACCTTGGCTTGCTTCTTTGACTTTCGCTTCCAGGCGAGCAACTTCTGCTTCAAAAGGCACAGGATCGATTTTGAAAAGAATATCGCCCGTTTTGAGCGGTTGGTTGGCCTGGACTGGCACTTCCACCACGCGGCCACGCACGCCAGAGACGATAGGCGTAGTCGGGAACACTTGGTTACCCAATTGAGTAAATGGGTGGTTGTAGTTCATAAGCAGCACGAGTGTGCCCACTAACACTACGCCGCCAAGTACGGCGGTTGGAACGGTCCATTTGTTTAGAGGAATATTGAAAATTTTAAAAATGGCAATACAAAGAGCTGCGTAAGTCAGAATCAGCAATAAGTCCATTATTCGTCCTCTTTACTTTGTTCAGGCAAAGGCTTTTGCTGAATCTTTTGTTGTTTCAACATCGATACTTCGTTTTTGAGTTCGTTGACTTCATCGATGAGTTCTTCAAGGCGGTGATGAATGTCGTGTGTTTCTTGTTCTAGTTGTTTAAAACCCCAGCCGCGTTCCTTGCGCCATAATGTTGCCCAGATCCATAAAAATGGCCACAGCGCATGCAAAGTGAAAAGGCTGACCCAGCCAGCGTAGTGAATTGCGTCTTGGTGCGGGTGCTCTCTCTCTTTGGCGATTTCATATGGAATATCATGAATGACAATGATTCCGTAAAAGATCACTAAAGCAACGAAGATGAGTAACCCAAGTGCAAAATAGTCTAGAAACATCTTACCTACCTGTGCGTATTGCGAAATGGAAAATCTACGTAAATTAACAATTTAAGTATTTGTCTTAACTACAGATGAATCAAGCGGTTTTTATGTAGGAATTATGTTTATGCGATGTAAGTATCCACTGATGTTTATTGGCAGTTAAGGTGTTGCTGAGTACTTATTTAAACAAGCAGTGAAGTGATATAGGAAGGATAAATAAAAAGTATACTAAAGCCCCAGGTGTCAACCGGGGCATGGTTTAAAGTTCGGTACAGACTTGGTTTCTGCCATTGGCTTTGGCGCGATAAAGAGCTTTGTCTGCACGATAAAAAGTTCGCTGAGTATTCTCGCCTTCTCGATGCAAGGTAATCCCTATGGATACGGTCAGCCCCCGTTCACCAAGAATATCGTCCCAACCATATTGATAAATCCGTTCACGATAATTCTCGGCATGCATTTCTGCTCGTTCCAGTTGGGTATTCTCAAGGATCACGAGGAACTCTTCACCACCAAATCGAACGCATGATGCGCTTTTAAATTTGAAGTAGGACGCCAGTTCCTGTGACACACTTTTGATCGCTTTGTCGCCAACCAAGTGGCTTAGTTCGTCATTGATGGATTTGAAGTGATCGATATCGATGACCATCAATGCAAATGCAGTATCGTGCAGAAGTAGATCTTTTAGTTTAACTTCTAACCAGCGTCGGTTGTGTAAAGACGTAAGTGGATCGGTAAAGACGTCCTGCTGTAGCTGAGCAACAGTATTTTTATGCTGCTTGGTGGTTTCTTTTAGTTCTTTGTTTTCTAGCTCTGACAAAATGAGTTTGAGTTGTAACTCAAAGCGTGAAAGTCGGCGTAGTTGAGCAGACCCTAACTCACCGATCGGAATATGTTTTACAAGATCAGATTCGATTCTATGCGCTTTTTTTTCACAATTTAATGCTTCTTGATACAACCCTTGAGAGGCGTAAACTTGACTCATCGCGTTATAAAAATGCTGAGTAACGATAGGAGATAGCTGCTTTTGAATCCTTTTACTGATGGAGTCCAACGTTAAATTAGCTAAAGAAGTGTGCCCTACACCGTTTAGACAATACGCAGTCTCAATTTTGACCATCGTGGATAACCAGTATGTCGTGGCACTACCCGTTGTATACTGAACATTCGAAATAGCCAGCAACGCATTGGGGTAGTCTTCTTGCAGACGATGTAATTTGGCTCGGTAGAGGTGAATTTGTGCGGCGAGGTTTTTATCACTGACGAGAATGCTCAGTTCTTCACATTCACTCAATAGCTCTTTGGCGTCTGCGGTACGGTTCAAGCTGATATAACAGGCAAGCATGTACAGCTTGTAACGAAGGCGTAGGGATCGACTGCCAATAGCGTGATCGATAGCATCTATTTTTTGATAATAACGTAATGCACGTTGGTGATCCCCATAGGCATCGCACAAATTACCCATTCCAATAATGGCCAATACGTACTCATCAATATAGCCGTACTCGACGGCGATATTGGTTGAAGCAACATACTCGGTTAATGCCGCATTGTAGTCACCTACTTCAACTAAACGCTCACTCAAGCTTGCTTTCACAGAAAGAATATCTTCTACATCCTCTGGTAAAACAAGCAACTCAAGCGCTTGTTTCAATTCACTAATGCTGTCGTTGAGCTGTTTGATCTCTCTTCGATACTCGGCGCTAATGATATAGCAATGCGCTTTCTCTCGGTTTGTTGACGCAATATGTAACCCTATGTGTTCCCATAGCGTAATCGCTTCTTCACCTGAAACGGAAGAAGGATCGATACCTGCGTCAGTCACCTTGCTAAGCAGTTGTTCCATTCTTCATTACCTCAATATAACTTTCTTCGAGCTGTTCTAACGTGAATGGGAAGGTCAGGATATCTTGCAAATACAGTATCGGTTTAGGGCCTTTGATTCCGCGTCGCTTCCATGGATAGATGTCTAACATCGCTTGGACAGTGCGGTAGACCTCTTCTGCTGCTTGACCTTTTTCTGCAATTAACATTGCTAGCCTGTTACTGGAAATTCTCGAGATGAGGTCGCTGGAGGTTGTCAATGCATGAACGAGCTCGGTACAAACATCGAGAACTTCGGGGTTTGAATGCTGAATCATAATGATGGCGTGGTTAGAGCGTTTGAGCTCCGTTTTAAACAAAACTAACTGTTCCCACCAGTAGGTCTCAGAAACGACATTAGAGAACTGTTTTTCAGGGTCGTATTCGTGTTGAGAGCGAATATGATTGATCAGCTTACGTGCTCGCTGCTCTAGTTGGCGTTTAGAGCCTCTTGCTTTATCCATGCTGATTCGGTGAGTTTGTTCTTTGAGCATTTTGAGTGCGTGCTTACGGTATTTCTTGAACGCGTTAAACGCAGACTCAAAGTCTCCTTGTTCTTCAGCGACTCGTGATTGTTGGAAGCAAATTTGGCTGAGTAGCTCACCGTGGTCGAAACTGAGTGCAGACTCTTCTGCTGCAAGTAGCAACTTGGCAGCGCTGTCTGTATTTTGGCGCAAAAGCTCAAGTCTTGCTCGGCTAATAAAAGAGTGTGCTTTCATCCAAACGAGATCATGCTCAATGGCGAGCTGGTGGGCTTTTTGGGTGGCTTCTTCGGCCGCATCAAGGCGTTCTAGTCCAAGCAGTGCTAACCCTTTAAAGTCCCAGATCTCGGCTTGCCACGTACTGTCATCATGATCTTTTAATACTTCGGTTGCTCCATCCAGTACCGTAAGCATCTCGACAAACTTATTTAGTAAGTAATAGTCCCAAGCTAATAGGATGCGCGCTTTGCCTTCTAACCAAGCAATACGAACATTGTTTGCCACTTTAACGGCTAACTCATGAGTTGAAGCGGCAAGTTGGTGTTCATTAGTGATGCGCCATACATTACCAAGCCCAATTAGAGATTCGATTTGAATTTCAACATCATCAACAAGAGCAGATTGTTCGAGCGCATTAATCCAATATTGTTGCGCGGAATAATACTTTGCTTGGCCCCAATATTGGAGTGCAAAAAGATGGAGAATTTCCGGGAGATGATCGTCGGTTTCAAGCTGTGTTTGTTTGCTGTAAGCGTCTTTGACGAGTTTTAAGCCTTGTCGGTAATCCATTAGGCACCAACAGCATTGCGCCATGATGAGTAAGGCTTTGATCTCTCCGTCCACAAATAAAATTTGTTCCGCGCGGATACGATATTGCTGCGCAATATTAAAGGTATGTTTAGGGGCCGATTTTATTTGGCCTTTAAGCTTAGTGAGATCATCTTCTAGCTGAATTTGGTTTTTATCCAACGTTCACATCCATGACTATCGAACTGGAAATCACACCTAATATTAAGTGGTTAGATGCATGTTTCTTTACCAAAGCGATGCGGATAACGTTTTGGTAAACGATCAGGGGCCGTAATGTATACCGTTACAACCCCTAATTACTACATCTAAATTACCAATAGAATAGCTACGATAGGAGCTGTTTGATTGTCAAAGGTGCATCAGAGACTTCTAACCTTTGTGCAGCGGTAAGACCTTGTTTATCCTGATAGCACAAATTATGCCAAGCTCTGAATATATCTAAAAGAGGTAAAATACCAGCAGGTCGTAATTTGCGACGTGGCTCGTTAATGAAGCTTTCGAAAAGAATCTGAAAGCGGTTTTGATAAAACTTCACATGACGAGTTGTCGCAACGTTAAACCATTTTTCAGGCTCATTTTGATCGCCAGCGAGGTAGCAAATGCCTTTGTGGTTTTCGTTTTGACTAGAGATTGCCCAACGATCGCGCCACCAACTCATATAGGCGATATCGACTTTGCCAAAGGGAGTGCTCATGTCCCAACTAGCGTCCTCTTCTACGTACATCAAGTCGACACTTTTCTCTTTAATACGAGGTAAACAAACGCTCAGTGCAGCTGAACGTAGTAGGGGATCTTGAGGCATGTATAGAGATACACGTTTGTTTGGGCAGCACATATCAAGTACGTGCAAATAGTGTGCATACGAGGTGTATGGCGGACGGACTAATGCCCCTTTTGAAGGGTAATGAAATACAGATAGATTACCAAGAGGGTCTTCTACGTTACCGCGAGCCAAAATTGTTTGGTATTTTTGGTCAATTCGCTCTCTGAGGTGATGAGAAGGTTCCGCAAGCGGCTCACTTGCTTCCGCTACGTACTCCTGGGAAACAAAACGAGACACCTCATCGTAAGGATTATGATCGAGAGTTGCGATTGGCTCTTCATCAGCGGAATAATTGACGTGCTGGCAAAGAATATAGCCAGAATGCGCTTCGCCAGAAACAATCCAATACACACCATTATTGCTGTTCGGTTGCAATGCAATATAGTTTGAGGCCAATTCATAATGCGTTGCGTGGTTTACCCAGCGCGCATCAATGGTTGCCAGCTTGCGGCGGCAGCGGCTAGCTATATGGTCAACATGATCGTAAAAGGTTTTTGGGTTAATACTAAGCTTGCGGCAGATTTCTCGTACGGAATATCCCGTAAACAATAAACCCATCAAGTTCTCTTGAAATTGAAGCTTCTTGTTGGCACCAGACCACTTGTCGACAAAGGTACTTTGACACACTTTACAGCGGTAACGTTGGCGATCGCCACTGTAACCGAAAGCGTGATAGAGGTGTTTGTGAGTGTGGACAGAAAGTCCAAAGTTGTCGCAATCATCATTACGGCAAGCAGGCAACCCGTCACTGTGGACGTGCCGCAGGCGATGAAGTTCGTTCACGACATCGCGATTATTAAGTAAGGGGGGGAAAGCTCCACATTCACGGCATACCATCGCCGGACGCTTAGGGTTCGCATGTTGCAGAACGTAACGCTTTGCATCACTCAATCCAAAGTTGTCACACGCCAATGTTTTACAAAAGTTGAGTTGTAACCCATCTGCGTCTTTTGGCAGTTCGCCGTTAGACACAATCGCCCCCTCGGGATAATTCGGGCAGCCAGCATAACTCTGGCTGCAAATTATTACTTACTATTTGCTCTTAGATGTTGATTGCAGTTTCTAGTGCAACTTTCATCATGTCGTTGAACGACTTCTGACGCTCTTCTGAGCTTAGTTTTTCACCACGGATGATGTGGTCAGAAACTGTCAGGATAGTCAGTGCTTTCGCGCCTAGGTCAGCTGCTACGCCGTAGATACCAGCCGCTTCCATGTCTACACCTAGGATGCCTAGTTTTTCCATCTTCTCGAAGATGTCTGCTTCTGGTGTGTAGAACAGGTCAGCAGAGAATACGTTACCTACTTTTACAGGCACTTCCTGAGCGCGCGCTTGGTTAACTGCTTCTTCTAGAAGACCGTAATCAGCGATTGCTGCGAAATCGTGGTTGTTGAAACGGATACGGTTAACTTTAGAGTCTGTAGAAGCACCCATACCGATAACAACGTCCATTAGTTTCACGTCGTCACGTACTGCACCACAGCTACCCACACGGATAACGTTTTTCACGCCGTATTCAGCGATTAGCTCGTGTACGTAGATACAGCAAGACGGGATACCCATGCCGTGGCCCATTACAGAAACTTTTTTGCCTTTGTAAGTGCCAGTAAAGCCGAACATGTTGCGAACGTCACAAACTTGTTTCACATCTTCTAGGAACGTTTCAGCGATGTATTTAGCGCGCAACGGGTCGCCTGGCATCAGAACTGTTTCAGCGAAATCACCTGGTTGTGCGTTAATGTGTGGGGTTGCCATAAGTGCTCTCCAAAGTTTTGTTTTGATAAAACGCCTCTATTATAGAACGCTATTACCAATTCTGTTGAACTTGTTCGTTTTCGTTGAGGCAATAATATCGGGACGTACAGTGGCCCCTTGAGAGCTTAGTCACAAAAACCACGCATTTAGAAACTGCAACTACTATTGATAACCAAATCTGTTGAAATCAAAAGAGCAATCGATTTGCTTTTGAGCAGTTTGTCGATTGCGCGCACAAATTCTTTGTTTTTGGGCCAAACTTTTTTCTGACAGCTGGTTGATCGAAATACTTTCGAGTGAAGTAAAACGATTAAATTGTACAACTTATTTTCTTGTACAATCTGGAAAGGCTTGCTATAAGTTATACAACAAAACTTTTTGTATAGGGATGCGTCATCATGGAATCTTCAATCAAAGTAGGTATCAGTTCGTGTGTTTTGGGTGAACGAGTGCGTTTTGACTCTGGTCATAAGGTGAGCAACTTTGTGACTAAAGAGCTCAGCCCGTATTTTGACTTTATTTCGGTATGCCCTGAAGTCGGCGTAGGTATGCCAGTACCCCGTCCAACCATTCGTCTTGTTTCTAATGAAGAGCGTGTTGCATTGGTTGAAACCAAAAATCCAGAAAATGATCATACCGACAATATGCTCACTTACTCGGCCAATAAAGTAGAAGAACTTCAAAGCGAGCAGCTTTGTGGTTACATCGTTTGTGCCAAGTCACCAACTTGTGGCATGGAGCGAGTCAAGGTTTACAGCAAGAACAGTGCTGCGAAAGAAGGTGTTGGCTTGTATACGCAAACATTGATGCAAAAAATGCCTTGGTTGCCTGTTGAAGAGGATGGCAGACTTAACGACCCTGTATTGAAAGAAAATTTTATTACTCGAGTATTTTGTCTAAATGACTTTTACGACTCGATGGATGGTGAGCCTACTCGTGGCAAAATCATCGACTTTCATTCGCGCTACAAACTGACGTTAATGGCACACCACCCAGAGTCATACCGCTCCCTTGGCCGCTTAGTCGCTGATGTCGCTAATTATGAAATTGAAGACTTTTACCAAGAGTATCGTTTAGGACTGATGAAGGCGTTAACGAATCGGGCTAGCCGAAAAAACAACACAAATGTGTTGATGCATTTACAAGGGTACTTCAAACGCTCACTAACTAAAGAAGAAAAAGAAGAGTTAGCGACAGTGATTCACGACTACCGAATCGGAATGCTGCCTCTGCTAGCACCACTTACATTGATTAAGCATTACTTAAATACTTACCCAGACGAGTATTTAGCAAAACAGAAGTTTTTAGAACCGTATCCGCAGGAGATGAGATTACGCTATGGTTTGTAGTTCAGAAGAAAAACTATACGCGATCCGAGATGTCGCAGAAATCACGGGTGTAAAACCAGTTACGCTGAGAGCTTGGCAACGAAGATACAACTTGATCCAGCCTCAGCGAACTGAAAAAGGACACAGACTCTATCGCCAGCAAGATCTCGATACGATTCGCGAAGTCCAGAGTTGGCTCGCGAAGGGGATTTCGATTGGTAAAGTGAAGGGGCTGCTAGGAAAAAGCGCCGATGTCGAAGTCAAAAACGAGGTTCGCACACTCGAAGAAGTTGAAAACATGCTGCTTGCGCTGTCTACCCTGAATCGAGGAAAAGCAGAGAGTTTACTTGCCTCTGTTCTTAAAGAGTACCCACTAAAACTCGTTATTGATCAGTTTATTAGCCCAGTATTTGATGCGCTAGATATGGTAAAAGGATCGTTGCGATCCTTGCAGGTGGGGTTATTTCAGACTTGTTTGATCACTCGACTTGCCCTTGTTATCGATTCTGAAAACAAAGCCGCTTCCAAAGGAAAGTGTCTGCTCATTAGCTTTGAACAAAACAGAGAGTCTGAGAGTTGGATTCAAGCAGCGAAGCTTTGCGAACAAGGGTATCACACGACTTTGATCGATAAGGTTGATGATGTTTCTGGTCTACTAGATCACGAGGTTGTTGAAAATGGTTCGTTTATCTACCTTTTCTCCAACAAAGCGCTAGCTGCTAAACAAGTAGCGTCCATCAAAATGCTTCACGCACAGTTAGGTGATCGGATGGGGTGCTCTGAAGTGATAGAGAAATTACACCTAACTTAGTAGACAAAAGATAGGAGCTACCATGATTTTAGTATGGTTTCGACGTGACTTGCGTACGTTAGACCACACGGCACTCAAAGCGGCATTGGATTCAGGTCAGCCTGTCGTCGCTTGCTTTATCGCGACGCCAGAGCAGTGGCGGGAGCATCACATGGCGCCGATGCAGGCAGACCTCATTGCTCGTCGCTTAGCCTGTCTTAACGAGGAGCTTGAAAGCCTTAATATTCCTTTTTTGTACAAAGAGGTGCCGTCGTTTTCCGATTGTACAGATGTGATTAGTGGGTGGGCGGAAACACTTGAAGCCACGTCTGTCATGGCAAACATTCACTATGAGGTGAACGAACGAGAGCTCGATACACAAGTAAGTGAAGCGTTAGCTTCTCACGATATCGAATTTGAACTGTTTCATGACAAATGTGTGCACGCGCCAACGACGGTTCTTAATAAGCAAGGCGAATATTTTAAGGTGTTTACGCCATTCAAGCGTGCTTGGTTAACGCAGTTCCATATGCCGACGGTAGTAAAACCTCACGAGCAAGCGCCACTCAATAAAAAGGTACTCGAACAATTAGAGTCGGCTCGATTTAATTCAAGCTTCACATTTAGCTATCCTCGAGAATCCAGTGAAGACTGGCTGGCTTCGACTAATGATGTTTTGAAGCAGCTTAGGGAATTTGCACGGGAGCGCAGTGACGCGTATCAAAGCGAGCGAGACTTTCCAGCTATTGATGGCACTAGCCAACTGTCTCCATACCTTGCGATTGGCGCGCTATCACCAAGGCAGTGTATTGCTCGTTTGTATGCTGAAAATCAACAAAATGACCTTACAGAAGGGAAAGCAACTTGGTTAAGTGAGATCATTTGGCGTGAGTTTTATCAGCACCTATTGGTTTTCGAACCAAAACTCGTCAAAGGCAAAGGATTTATCGATTGGGAGGATAAAATCCAGTGGTCCTATGATGAGAAAGCCTTTGAGCGATGGAAGACAGGAACAACAGGATACCCAATCGTTGATGCAGCAATGCGTCAGCTCAATCAAACAGGCTGGATGCACAACCGATTACGTATGATTGTCGCGAGCTTTCTTACCAAGGACTTACATATTGATTGGCGATGGGGAGAAGCGTACTTCATGAGTAAGCTGGTGGACGGCGATTTTGCAGCGAACAATGGTGGCTGGCAATGGTCTGCTTCTACGGGCTGTGACGGGCAGCCATACTTTCGTATTTTCAACCCGATAAGCCAAGGCGAAAAGTTCGATGCTAATGGTGAATTTGTGCGCCACTGGGTACCAGAAATCAAAAGTGTACCGAACAAATACATCCATAAACCTTGGACTTGGGAGGGCTTTTCTTTACTGGAATATCACAAGCCGATGGTTGATCACAAGACAGAAAGAGAGATAACCTTACAGCTCTTTAAAAGTGCCAAGGAATAGAGTGAAATGCTTAGCAAAAAGCGATCAATGAGTTTCGCAAAACGTACCCTGCTATCTGTGTCGTTATCTTTAGTGAGTGGTCTATCATTCGCTAAGATGTACGAATTACCAGAGGATGGAAGCCGTTTAATTGGTCGCCTTGAAAACCACGTCGTTCAAGAAGGCGAAACCATGGCAAATATCGCTAAGCTCTACGATGTGGGTATGCTAGGTTTAATGGCCGCAAACAAAGGCGTGGATCCCTTCTTACCAGAAGAGGGGCATGTTCTTACTATTCCGACACAGCTAATCCTCCCAGACGTACCTTATAAAGGTATCGTTATTAATCTAGCCGAGCTGCGCTTGTATTACTTTCCGAAAGGAGAGGATATTGTCCATGTATTTCCTGTCGGAATTGGCCGAATAGGGCGCGATACCCCAGTAATGACAACGCGTATCAGCCAAAAACGACCGAACCCTACATGGACTCCTCCAGCCTCTATTCGTGCCGAGTACAAAGCAAAGGGCATTGACCTACCAGCCGTTGTTCCTGCGGGGCCTGATAATCCACTTGGTATGTTTGCATTGCGTTTAGCTTACGGGAATGGCGAATACCTAATTCATGGTACCAACAAGGACTTTGGGATTGGTATGCGAGTCAGCGCGGGTTGTATTCGTATGGACCCAAGTGACATTGAGTGGTTATTTGACAAGGTTCGTAACGGCGAAGACGTTAATATCATTAACCAGCCTATCAAAATGACACTTGAGCCTGACAGAAGTGTGTTCTTAGAAGCACATGAGCCTTTGACTCGTAGTAATGGCGAGAAAGATGAACTGAAAGTGCCGAAAGAGTTAAAGTGGTGGTTGGATGAATTCGGTATGAAAAACGTGAAGGCTAAAGCAGCAATCGCTGCACAGAATGGGGTTCCTATCGAAATAACCGCGCCTTAACGGGCGTTAAGACGCGTTATCAAATCTTACTTAGTGTAAGACTGAGCGATGTTATCGATACGCTCGTTAGCACGCTCAGCTTCTTCTTGAGCAGCCATTGCTGCTGCGCCTGATTTTTGAACGTCAGATTGAAGAGCTTGTACGTCTTGGCTTAGTTGGCTAACTTGGTTGCTTAGTTCGTCTAATTTTGCTGCATTTGCTGTAGCTGCGTCATCAGAAGAAGCACAACCGGCTAGTAGAAGTACTGAAGTTGCTGCAGCTGCGATCAACGTTTTGTTCATATAAGAACTCCTTGCTTATAGTGAAAG